>NZ_JBQHQI010000009.1:0-78891 GCF_052067375.1 Collinsella sp. HCP3S3_E11
TCCTTTCCTAGAACCTGTTGTTGTGGTGATTTCAGATTCTAGGACGAAGGCCGTTCTTCGTTAAACGAGCGCTAGGGTGTCACCCTTACACCAACATTTTCGACGCGATCGGCGGCACCATCATGGGCGAGAGCGATACGAGCGGCGAAGAGCAGCTGCTAACGCGGGATGACGCATCAGACAAGAAAGGCGGGGCATACGGTGATGAACCGTATGCCCCGCCTTGGCGTAATTAATTACCGCCTAGCTGCGTCGACGCGTGCGACGCAAGCCAATGGCAAGCGCCATGAGACCAAGCGTTGCGAGCGCGTCAGAGACAGCAAACAGACTGTCGCCCGTGCCGGGCATGCCGTCCTTGGAACGCGAGACCGTATGGGCCTTATCGGTCACAGCAAGCTCAAGCGAGCCCGTGCCACTCATGGACCAGACGGCGGGGTTGCTCTCACCCACAGCGGACCAAGATCCGTCTGCGGCAATCGAGAAGGAGAACGACGCGCTCGAGGCGGTGCCGTCGCCGATCATGTAACCGGCAGGCGCCGCAGTCTCCGTCACGGTATAGGTCTCCCCGGCCACGAGCTGGGCCGAGCCAAGCGAGGCGATGCCATCGTCGCCGCAAGCAAGCGTGGCAACAGTGGAACCGTCGGCAAACCGGCCTTCAACAGTAAAGACCGCACCGGGCAGCGCATCGCCGAACCCATTGCGCTTGAGGAGCTTTAGGGCAAAAGCCGTATTGGTCACTGTGCCGCAGTCGAGCGGTAACTCGATGGAACCGGCCACATTATCTGCCGTAACGGTCAGTTCGTTTGTAGCGACTTCCTCGCGATCGAGGTAATAGCCAGCCGCGGGGGCGACTTCGACAAAGCGATAGGTTCCCCACGCGAGACCCGTCGCCACGATGGAGCCCTCCGTATCGGTTGCGCGGCCATCGCCCACATCGACCCAGTCCGTACCGCTCTTGAGCTGCAGCTTAAACGTTGCGCCGGCAATGGGCTGTCCGCCCTCGTCGACTTTGCGCATCGACACGCTACCCAGCAGCGGCTCGTTGGTAACGACGGGAGCCGAGCCGTCTGCCGTGGCGAGCACGTTGCCGACCCCATTGGCAGCATCGAGCACATCGAACGAGCTCACGAGCGAGCCGCCCGGCGCAACCGGCGCATAGCCGGTTGCGGAAACCGTCTCGATAAGCCGATAGCCGCCCTTCTTGATGCCCGTCACCTTAAGGCAGCCGTCCGCATTTGAGGAATGCGCCGCCACTTGGGTGCCCGTCGCGTCGAGCACATATGAACAGCCGGTCTTAAGCCCGGAGATCGTCACGGAGTCAGCCTTGCCAAGCGGCGTGTAGACGAGCTCGAAGCCCGCACCGTTGACCGGAGATCCGGTCGCGGCATCGCGTTTCTCAACGGCGAGCCCTGCGTTGAACTCGTCGTTCTCGACCTTGACGGCCTTCACCGTGCCCCTGTCGTTGTCGCCGAGCGTGAACTCGGTCACCGCGCCGGCCGCGCCGGGCTTCTTGGTAAGCGCGGACTCGCCCGTCTCGACCAGGTAGTAGTCGCCCGCGGGCAGGCCGTCGGCTTGGCTCACGAAGTAGCCGGCGAGCGAGCCGAAGGCGCCATCGCGGTTGAGCCACTCGACGGAGCCGTCCGCGCCCCACTTGCCATCGGCATCAGTTACGATCGCGGCGATCTTCACACCGCCGCCGTTGTCAGCGGAAGCATTGTACGAACCGCGATAAAGCTCAAAGCTCATGCCCGCAACCGGCAGCTCGGAGGAACCGTGCCTGTAGACCTTCTCCAGCGAGAAGGCGGAGCGGTAGAGCGGATCGGCCACCGTGATCTTGGCGGCGGAGGCGTCGAGCTCGACGCCCTCGTGCGCGCCCCCGAGCGTCACGACGCCCTCGGCATCGATCTTGACCGTGAAGTCCGCCACGGCGACATGGCCCGCGGGCACCACGGACTCGTGGACCCGGTACGTGCCGGCGGGAAGGCCCACGAGCCAGCCCGCGTCAGCGCCGGAGCCGGACTCGCCATAACCAGACGCAACGGTCGTGGAGACCACGCCTTCATCGGAGCGCGCCCACGTGGCCACCACATCGGAGCCGCTCGAGAGCTCGAAGGCAACGCCGTTGAGGGCGGAGCCCGCAACGGCGCCCGTGCCCGAGCCGCCCTCCACCTTATCGAACGTCAGGCGGTTGCGCACGTTGTTGGCAGTGATCGCACGACCGTCAGCCACGTCCCAGCCCTCGGGGGCCCGCGAGAGCGCCGCGCCGCGCTTATCGACCACAACAAGGCGCTCGCCACGGTCGTCGAAGCGAACGTAGAGCGGCGCGTCCAGGCGCCCGTAGCCAGCCGGTGCGGCAGTCTCCTCGACACGGTAGACCTCGCCGTTGATGAGGCCGCGCAGCTCGACGGCGCCGCCCACGGGGCTGACGGTCTTTGAGCCGTCGGCGCTATCGGAGAAGCGCCCGGTGACGGTAAAGGTCGCACCGGCCACGAAATCGCCCGTCGCGGCGTCCGCCTTGGAGAGAGAGACGCTGTTGGCCCGATCCTTCATGGCGAGCGATAGCCTGCCCGTGCCGGAGAGCGACCAGATGCCGTGCTTGTAATCGCCAACGGCGGTAAAGGAACCGTCGGAGCCCACCCTGAAGGAGACGGAGGCGCTCGCAGCGGATCCGTCGCCGATCTTGTAGCCCTCGGGCGCCGCAGTCTCCGTCACGGTATAGGTCTCCCCCGCCACGAGCAGGCCATCGGGCAGCGAAGCCGTGCCGTCGGCGGCGGTCACGAGATCGTGCGCGGCCGAGCCGTCGGAGAACTCGCCCGTCACCGTAAAGCGCGCGCCCGAGAGGTGCTCGCCGTCGTCGTTTAACTTGACGAGCCCGAAGCCGAGCCTCTTGTTGGTCACCGTGCCGCAATCGAGGGGCGAAACGATGGAGCCCGCCACGTTATCGGCCCTAACGGTAACGCTCTTGGTGGTGACGCTGCCGCTCATGTAGAAGCCTGCGGCAGGCGCGACCTCGGCAAAGCGATAGGTACCCCAAGCGAGACCCGTCACGGTGATGCGCCCGTCAGCGTCGGTCGTATAGAGGCCGCCCGCAACATCCGTCCAGTCGCCGCCGACAAGTCGCTGCAACTTGAACTGCGCGGACTCGATACCGCTGCCGTCGACATCGACCTTGCGCATCGACACGCTGCCGAGCAACGGCGCGTTGTCGACAACCGGGTCGGAGATAACGTTGGCGAGAGCGTCAGAGCCACCAAGGACCTCAAACTCGCGCACCACCGTGCCATCGGCCCCAAGGGAGCCATAGCCAATCGCAGGCGCGGTCTCGACAAGCTGATAATGGCCCTTCTTGAGGCCCGTCACCCTGAGCGCGCCCGGCGTGGCGGGAACGGGGGCCAGGCAGCCCGTGCCCGCGGCGTTAAGCGCGTACGAATAGCCGGACTTGAGCCCGCCGATAGCCACAGCATCAGTGGAGCCCAGGGGCGTGTAGCGCAGCTCGAACACGGCGCCGTTAACGGGAGCCCGCGTGAGAGCGTCCTGCTTATGGATCTCGAGTTGAGCGTTGAACTCGCCGTTCGTAACCTTGACGGCCTTCACCGCGCCCCTGTCGTTGTCGCCGAGCGTGAACTCGGTCACCGCCCCGGCCCCATCGGGCTTCTTGGTGAGCGCGGACTCGCCCGTCTCGACCAGGTAGTACTCGCCCGCGGGCAGGCCGTCGGACTGCCTGACAAAGTAGCCGGCGAGCACGCCAAAGGCGTTCTCGCGGTTCATCCACGGAACGGAGCCATCGGCAGACCACTTGCCGTTGGCGTCCGTCCTAATGTCGGCGATCTTGATGCCGCCGCCGTTGGCAGCGGAGGAATAGTACGCACCGCGATAAAGCTCAAAGCTCATACCCGCAACCGGCAGCTCGGAGGAACCGTGCCTGTAGACCTTCTCCAGCGAGAAGGCGGAGCGGTAGAGCGGGTCGGCCACCGTGACGGTCACACCGTGATCGTCAAGCGAGACGCCCTCGGGAGCGTCCACCAAAGAGACCTTGCCCTCGTCATCGATGTTGACCTTAAAGTCGCTAACGGCAAGGTGCCCAGCAGGCACACGGGACTCGCGCACCGTATAGACACCGGCGGGCAAGCCAAAGATTACACCAGCATCGGCATCGCTGCCGGCCTCGCAATAACCGCTCTTAACGGAAACGCTCACGTTTCCGTTCTCATCACGAGACCAGCTTGCAACAACGCTAGAACCCTTCAACAGCTCAAGCGTAACGCCGTTAAGCGAATTCGAGGCACCGGTACCGTTACCCGCGGCGTCAACCTTGTTAAAGCTCAAACGCGTCTTGCTGTCGAGCGCGGCAATCGCCTCGTTTTCGGCGATTTCCCAGCCGCTCGGAACACTCTCGAGCGCGTTGCCTTGGGCGTCCACCACGGAAAGCTTGCTACCGGCAGCATCAAACTTGACGTACAGGCTGGAGCTCAGGCGCCCGTAGCCAGCCGGTGCGACAGACTCTTCGATACGGTAGATCTCGCCGCCAATGAGGCCACTCAGCGTAACCGCACCGCTGGTGGGCTGCACCGTCTTGGCATCCTCACCCGTATCGGAGAACTTACCATACACGGTAAACGTCGCACCCGAAACAAACACGCGCGAGCTCGCGTCGGCCTTGGAGAGCGATACGGCATTGGCCGTGTCCTTCATGGTGAGCTCAAGCGTGCCCGTGCCCGCCGCAGACCACACGGTGTTGGAATAGGTGCCGTCAGCCGCAAAGGTGCCGTCAGCCTTGACGGTAAAGCGGTAGGACGCGCTTGCCGCAGAGCCATCGCCGATCTTGTAGCCCGCAGGGGCCTCGGTCTCGGTCACGGTATAGGTATTACCCACGATCAGTTGCGCAGACCCCAGCGAGGCCAGGCCGTTCGCATCGGTTACGAGCTCCTTGGAAGTCGTGCGATCGGCAAACTCGCCCCTAACGACAAAGCGTGCGCCCGGCAAATCGTCATGGGAATAGTTAACCTTTCGAATCTTAAGCCCGAGCGCATGATTGATAACGGTTCCGCAGCTCAAAGGCGTAGTAACGGAGCCCTCAACATTGCTTGCAGAGATGGTGATCTCATTGGTTGCAACAGTGCCAGAACCCACGTAGTAACCGTCCGCGGGGGCAACCTCCACAAAGCGGTAGGTACCCCAAGCGAGATCGGATACCGTAATGGCACCATTGCTATCGGTCACAAGAACATCACCGTCAACATCGATCCAATTATCACCGTCACGGCGCTGCAGCTTGAACTTTGCACCCGGAACGGCGGTGCCGTTGTCGTCGACCTTGTTCATCGACACGCTACCCAGATACGGTTCGTTGATAACAACCGGGGCCTCTCCGCCGTTGGGTGCCAGGACGTTGGACGAGCCGTTTTGGTCGTCCGCAACGTCAAACGTAGCCACGTCGGCCTTACCGTCGCCAGGCGCCTTATAGCCTGTAGCCGGCGCGACCTCGACAAGCTGGTAGCCGCCCTTCTTGAGTCCGGAGACTTTAAGGTCACCATCGGAGGCATAGGACGTCTTGCTCGAATCGAGCGCCGTACCCGTGCCATCAAGAGCATAAGATTGGCCGCTCTTGAGTCCCGTGATCTCAACGGAAGAGGTCGTATTCATCGGCGTATAGACCAGCTTAAACGTTGCCCCGCTAATGGCCGCATTGGTATTGGAATCGCGCTTGGCAATGGCGAACCCCGCGTTGAACTCATCGTTCTTGACATCGACCGAAATAGTCTTACCGCTGTCGCCCGCGTTAAGCGTGAACTCGGTCACCGTGCCGGCCGCGCCGGGCTTCTTGGTGAGCGCGGACTCGCCCGTCTCCACCAGGTAGTACTCGCCCGCGGGCAGGCCGTCGGACTGCTTGACAAAGTATCCGGCGAGCACGCCAAAGGCGTCATCGTGGTTCATCCACGGAACGGAGCCATCGGCAGACCACTTGCCATCGGCATCCGTCACGATCTCGGCGATCTTCACACCGCCGCCGTTCTGCGCGTCCGCGCTATACGAACCTCGGTAGAGATCGAACGTCATACCGGATACCGGCAGGGGGGACCCGCCATGCTCATACGTTTTCTTGAGTTTAAAGGCCGAGCGATAGACCGGATCGGGAACGATTACCGTAAAGCCGTCAGCAACCTTAAGGTCACCGTGCGGGCCCACAAACGATACCTTGCCGTTGTCGGCGATCTTAACGTAAAAGTCCGCGACGGCGACATGGCCCGCAGGAACAGCAGCCTCGTGAACCTTGTACTCCCCTGCCGGCAAACCCACGATCCAGCCAGCGCTTTTACCTGCGCCAGCCTTGCCATAACGGTTCTCGACACCAACGGAGACAGCACCACTCGTATCGCGCGACCACGTGGCAACCTTCTGACCAGTGTTATCGAAGATCTCAAACGTCACGCCGTTGAGCTTCGTATCGGCGGCAATGCCCGTACCGCTTCCGCCCTCGACCTTGTCAAACGTCAAGCGCGTCGCAGCGTTGGTAAGCGAGCCATTATTATTTTGAGCGTTATACCAGCCGTCAACGGACCCGTCGACCTCTGTGACGCTGTAGGTATACGCCTTGCCGTTCTGGTCGGTCTGGGGCAATCCCGTAAACTCGTAGGTCCAGGTGCCATCTTCATTCTTGCTCCACGTGGGCGCAGCAGGCAGGGCGCCAGTGTCATCGGCAACCTTGTCTAGCTCCTCACTGACACCCTCAACCTTTCGATACAATTTGAGCTCAATAGTGCAGGTAGAAGGATCAAGCGTCGAAGCAAGCCCCGAGCCCCAGTCATTCCAAGCCTTAGTACCGGTAACTGTGGTCGTCACCAGCGTGTTCACATAGCGCTGAACCCCTCCTTCTTCTGAGGCCGGCACCAGCTCAAGACGCATCGACCCGTCGCCGCTCGTGGCCAGAACATCACTCGGAGCGGTCGTAGCCAGATAGCTACCCTTAACCAGCTCCACAGCGCGGTATTGGTACTCAACGGCCTCAACGGCCTCAACGGCCTCAGGATTCACAACAACGCCTTGCGCAGGCAACTTATTAAACGAAAAATCTTTATCTGCGACACTGACATTTCGGGTAAGCAGGTTATCGTTAAGAATCCAACCGTTAGAAACTTTAATGAATGGCTTGTCGACAACGGACCCGTACTTGGTAAACCACTTCCACGTACGCCCGCCATCAGAAGAGCGCTGCAGGACAAACGTCGTAGCCCAGGAGTCATTTGGAGAAGACGTGCCCGGACGTGTTACCCAAGCGTTGTCGCCATCATCCCAAGTCTTGCGAACCTTTATCGAAGTCGTTGTACCCTTCAACTCGTTGGTAATGTTCGATTTCCAGGTTGAGCTTCCAGATGCATGCTCTTCAGTCTGAGAAGGCAGGTAGATGCGCGCCCCGCTATGCCTTACTGAGTAGTTTCCGTTCTTATCGCAGTCAAGATAGACCTTGACGGTATTGGAGCTGCCTGCCTTCTTGTCATAGATAAGCAGGCTCTCAACCACGCGGTACTCAACCTTAACCCCACCACTCGATGTCTTGACTTCCAAGGGAAGATTCGTCCAAGTAGTGTTTGAGTCATACGTGGTGGGACGTGTATCGTCCTTGGTGAGCTTATCGACCGTATATCGATTACTGCCCGGAAGCTTATAGGCGATCAGGCCCGTATTGTCATAATTGGTATTTTTCTCGAGATCGACCTCGACAATCCCACACGAGACAAAGAACGAGCCGGCCTCTTGCCATTCATCGGTGGAGCCAAGCTTGCGAGCCTGAAGCGTGTAGTACTGAGCAGGACGCTGTGCCCAAGCGTCATCCTGATTCCAGCTCTTTTTAAACCCAACTTGGCCCATCAACTCATTCTGGATCAACGGGAACTGAACGCCCTCGGAATTAGAACCATCGGTCGAAAGGCACGATCCGCCTTTATTCTTGGCATTGATTTTGTATTGGTATGGAGTGTCATCAGGCGATTCCGAGACCTCATACTTCCAAGCGGTACCGTCGGGCGCCCACTTCTCAAGGTTTTTGATGGTATAGGTCCAGATGTCTCCAGAGGATTTATCCCATTCGATGTAGTTAGCTCTAGAAGGATCGCCGCTTTGCAGCGTGACGACGCCAGGGTTCTCCTCATCGGGGCCACCGCTCTGGTACCAGCGCTTAAGCGTCAGCTTGATAGATTCCGGACGCGTGCCAAAGATATTATTGCTGTCGACCCACTTCTTCTGGCCTTTTAGGTCAACCGAATCGACCACGTAGGCATTCTTAAACGTCTCGCTCACTGCGGAGGGGTTCTCATCAAGCTTAACGGTGGGACCCATGGAGAGGGTGCCTTTTACGTCCGTGGGAAGAACGACGTCATATATATTCGCCCACTCATCCGAAGACTTAAAACCGGAAGCATCGGCGGCAAGCTCGCCCTTGCCGCTCGTGGCGGTGTAGCCGTTGGGCACAACCTCAACGGCAACGTATTGCCACTTGTCACCTGAGGGCGCGTAGATGTCGAGGTTGTCAAACGTGACAGCACCGGACTCGGTGGCATGATTGACGTCCTTGCCCTTGAGCGTCTGCTCAGCCACAAAGGTCAGAGCGCTCTTGGAGTCATCATCCTTGACGTAGTAGCGGTACAGCCTAAACGTCGAGTCGGGGTACTTGGTGTCAACGTCGGCACGCCCCGTAAAGACCTTGTACAGCGTGAGCTTGCTCTGCTTAGACTTATAGGTATTCCTGATCGAGAAGTCCGTATATCTAATATCGTAGACCCTGTCAAAGGCCTTCTCGAGTTCGCTTTCGGACGTGAGGTGCCAACCGTCCTTACCAACAATGCCATCGATGACCTCGCGCACACGGTACTCAATGCGACGTCCCTCGGCATCGTAGGCAGCGAGCTTATTATCGCTCGGCAGAGCGTTACTATTGGAATTGTCCCCGTACTGGCCGATGCTGAACGTCCAGTTGTTGCCGTCTTTCTCAAGGCTGTCCGTCCAGGCCACAGCAGTCTTGCCGTCAAGGATCTCCTGACCAGAGTCGGTCTTACCCGTATTAGAGCTGGCCACGGTATAGCCCTTTGCCTGCGTATCATCCACAGTCAGTGCAAGGCCGGACCAAGGCAAAACAGTGACATCGGTCCAGTTGCCGTTAGCCCCGTACGAACCCGCAAGCAAACGGCGCTGCACGTAGATAGAAATCGCCGGCAGGTCGTCTTTGGAGTAACCGACAGGGACGTTCTCCCACAGCTTCTCACCCGAGACCGTTACCGAGCCGTGGATATGGAAATTAAACGTCGAGTCCTCACGGTAAACGAGCTGCTGGTCGTTGTCTGCAAAGAGGCAATCGGCAAACGATCCAACCTCGTCATCTGCCTTATCCCACGAGCCGGGGTCCTTTGTATAGGAATCCTTCGAAACCGTATCGTCATCATAGTAGTCGAGCGCGCCCTTGGTGTCATCCTGGACATTCATATCCACACGCGCGTAATAGACGTACTGTCCGCCGTTGCCGTCGTACTTGGGAAGGTTCTTGAACGTGGCGTATTGGGTAAAGTCACCCTTGGTGTCGTTGCGCAGGCGATCGGCTTGGTCGGACGACACCCACTCAAAGTGGCCGTCGTACTCGGAAGGAGAAACCGACGAGAGCGTGATAACGGGATTTCCTTTGCCATCTATAATGATATTGCCGTTATCGTCATACGTATAAGCCGCACGATACAGCACCAGCTTAACGTCAGGGCGCTGGTTGAGGACGTCCTTGACGTAGTGGTCAAACCACTTGGTATGGAACGTCACGTCCTTGGTGCCCGTACGCTTGTTAGTAAACGAATAGTTGAGCTGGTCTTCCTGGTGCCAGGGCGAACCGAAGTCTGTGCTCGAAAGTCCGCCGACGGATCGATAGTCACCGGCATTGACGATATTCTCCTCGACCTTCCAATCAACGATGGCGCCGGAAAGATCGTACTTAGGAAGCCCCACGACGGAGAAGAAGGATGAGGCCTTGTACACATCGACCGTAAAGGTAATGGACTTTAAATCCTCTGAAACAATCACATCGGTGTTTTCGGAGGCGTCAGCAGACCCAGTTAGCTGGCTAAAGTTGCCCTCCGAATCTTTTTTCTTTAGAGGCTGGTCTTTTTTACCGGCAACCCTAACGAACAGCTCCCGACTCTTGTCATAGACAAACCTAAACTCGGAGCTCGATGCGGGCGCAGAGATTGTTATCTGAGCTTTGGGGCGCTTGCTCGCAGCAGATCCAGCGTCAGCCCAGGTCTTATCGATAGAGATATCCACCGAACCAACGCGGCGATTCGTGACCTCGAGAGAATTTTTATCGCGATTTTCCCCATACGAAACCTCATACGAAAAGCCCTGCGAAAGGTTCTTGGAGATCATGCGAGTAGAGGTATCTGTCTCAGGCCAATTTCTAAGCAGCGAACGATAGGCCGCAATCTCCTCGGCAGAGCCGTCTGTAGCCCTGCGAACAGCAGTATCGCGATCGATGACCTCATATCTTAGGTTGTCTGGTGTATCGCTGCTATTAAGCGTAGACAGCTCTCTGATAGAGACGTCATCCTTGGAAAGCCCGCCAACTGGGACATTTAATTCGTCGTACCAAGAGTTCTCTTCGTTAAGAGTGGCCTCAGTAATCAGTTGTCCCTCTGCATAGGCCAACTGTCCATCCCTTTGAGAAACGATATCGTGCTTCGCATACAAGCCAATCTCAACAGGCACGCGGGAGGCAGCGTTGCCGCTATCAAGCCATTTCTTGGAGACCGCAAATTTCGAACTGGAGGCATTGCCTTCAATCACGGGCCGGTTATAAAACTTGGTATAGATATTACGAGACTCTGGGTCGATACCGCGAACCGTATGGTCTAGGTTAAAGCCATCCACCGATTCCTCAAGAAAGAGGTAGTCGTACTTAGATCCGTTGTCGTCATATTTGGGTAGACAGATAAACTCAACATGCCAAGGACTCCTCTCCTGCCAGCCAAGCTCCCAGGAAGAGCCAGGAATCGCCTGAAAATTGGGCGTGGGATCAACGCGACCGTCCAGCTCAATCTTTGCAAGCAGCGAATCGTTACGGATTACCTTGACCGTTACCTTTGGAGCAACGCCATTAACACATTGATTGGCATCCTGTGTCCAAATAGGATTGCCATCGGCATCAAGGGCCTGCCAATACTTATCAACGATCGCATCAACTGTATGCACGTAGCTGTTGACAAAGCATTTCTCTTTAGCATCATATTCGCCATTAAAGGAAAGGAGATTCTGGTTGCCGTTAGCATCAGTAAACGTGCCAAAAAACTCAAACGGGCCGTCCGGTGTGGTAGGCAAGGCAGAGAACCGGTCAGGATCCTGCGTGTCCAGCACCTCAACCTCTTGCCAGCGGTAAACGTACTCGTTGCCCAGCTCGTCATATCGGGGCAGACCGCTCTTCGAGAAGGACTGCTCAGAATTCTCGGCGCTCCAGCCGTTAAGCGTGACGCGACCGTCAGCGACGTCGTTCCAGGTATAGGTGCCGATAAGCGAGCCATCAGCTCCATACATGGGATCTTCCTTAGAGAACCACTGTCCGTTGTTATATGTAGCATGCTCTTTAAGGATGCGCTGGAGCTGAAAGCTCACCTCGACGGTACCGAGCTGATCTTGATAGGCTCCGATATCCCAGCGCTTCTTGGCGCTAACGGTTTCGGTCTCAGCACGACGATTGGTGAGCGTACCGCCGTTGTAGACGCCAAAGTTGTCGGAATCGGAGCGCATCCATCCATCAAGCAAATACTCGATGTATGTATCGCTTGCACTGAAATAGTTGGGACCGAGATCGCCCGTCGTGTTGCCCTCGTTGTCGACCTTGCCGAACACATGCTCATAACCCGCGAGCGTCGACTCGCGGAGCTGGTAGATATAGGGGTAGCCCTCGGGATCGTACTTGGCAAGCTGCGTGAAGCCATCGGTGTCGTACTTATCGCGCAGCATCTTTCCAAGGTCCATCGTAGCGTTGTTGATGGAACCGTCTTTACTGTTGTAGCTCGCGCCCAGGTTATTATTCTGCTCGGCCGTGACCTCGAGCTTTACGAACTCGCCTTTGCGATCACCCGTCATCGCGACCACCTGCGCCGCGCTCCGCGCATCGTTGCCGGGCCTTGCGGAATAGCGCCACAGGGTATAGGTGGTCGCGGGGCGCGAAATCTTGTTGCCATTGGAATCGGTCGAACCGGGCGCGTAGTCATCGAGCCAGACCTTGGTAGCCTCAAACCGCGTGGTGCCCGTATGGCGCACCGTCATAGTACCGCCGCTGTAGCACGCGGAGATATCGCTCGCATAGTCGGGAACGGCCTTGTTGTCGTAGGAGACCTCGTAGGCATCGCGATAGCCGGAGGTGCCGGAGTTATTTATTGTCTGCTGGATCAGGCGGTACTTCATCGACACGCCGGATGGATGGTAGGCCGGCATGCGACCGCTTATAACATAGTTGTTGGAAGCATTGTCATTCCAGGTAACACTAAAGAGCTCGTGTTCGATGAGCTGCAGAAGACCGTCCCCGTTGATATTGCTTACATCCTTGTCGTCAGACGCACCCATATGCCGCGCAGCCGTAAGGGTCAGGTACTTACCCCATGTCGAATACCAGCCATGATCGCCGGAAAGGTTGTGATCCACCATATCGTTGCCGATGTGGACATCGACGTTAAAGCTAACGTTTTTGAGCATCATCAGACATTCTTTGGCAAAGGGCTCCACATAGTCCGTACGGTCACTCAGCATGGAGGAGTCGGGCACGATGTAGTCGCCAGACTCAGAGCGCTGCGAAGGGTCGGCGTTGGAGTTAGGATAGAGCGTCGAGCCAGTTTTGACTTCCACGGCCCCATCGCCCGCCGTCACGTGGGAAATTGCATACGTGATGGGCTGTTCTTGCGCCGTGCCGTCGTCCGTTCGCGTCACGACCTTGGCGGGAAGCTTGCCAGCGAGTACCACGGACGCCTCGTATTCGGAGACCGTGGACGCTGCAACGCTTACCAAGTGGCCATCGGTCTTGGCGGCATCGAGGGTCTCCTGGGTAAATCCGAGCTGCACGGCCGCCTCATCGGACAGGATATCTCCGTCCTTGGTGAGCGCCACATAGGTCTTACCGCCATCAAGAGAATAGAACACACGGTATTCGTTTCGATTCTGGAGAGCCTCCGCAGACGGGCGGTTGGCGTTGTTGTTATCGGCCCAAAGCGTGGTGAACGTGATCTTGCTGCCGTAAGAATCCACAGGGGTCACTGCAGAAACCGGATCCTGGGAGGTGCCCGCCGCAGTGACGGCAACCGTTGGGGAAGCATCGGCCCTATCAATCCCAAGAAGCTCCTCAACATGGGAGCGCGCGGGAATAGTGAGCTCGCAAGTGCGCACGCCCTCGGTCTGCGTCTGTTGTATCGCCCAGTCAAGCGTTGACTCCTCGTCTTTGAGGAGCGCGGAATCGAGCAGTACATCGGCATCGACGGCAAAGGACTCTTGAGCCTCAAAGGAAAGGTCGGCATCGGTCTGCTCGTCATGCGGAGAAGCGAAGGCCACAGTAAGCTTAGAGGCAGTGAGCTGTGCATACCCAAGGCGGATGCGCGTGGTATTGCCCTCAGCATCCAAGCGGTAGAGGGCAATGCGCTTGATGCCATCATTGTCCTGGAGCTTGGCCGAATCGAGGTCGAATGTGAGCCCGGCGGGAAGATCGACGTTAAAGGTGTCGCCTTCAAGCAGCGCCGTGTTGAGAACACACTTGATGTTGAGCGAGGCAGGCAGCTGCACAGGAATTTCCTCGATGGGGCCTGCTCCAGCAAGCTCTCCCAGGCGCTTGTCAAAGGCAAGGCCCTCGGAGGATACCGTGAGCGCGCCGGCATCGTGCGACCAGTCGCGCGGGACCACGTCAACGGCATCCTGGTTGTCAGAAGTGTCCTCGTTGGAGGCGGTGGTGTTGTTGGAAGTGTTTAAGTCAGACTTGTCGTCGTTCGAAGCACTCGCGCTAGCCTCATCCGAACTATCGCTCGACGAGACGCCCGATGCGGCGTCCGAGCCGGTCTTGTCATCCGACTCCCCCGCCGCATCGGTCTCGGTAAACGGTTGGACAATGTCCTGCCACGACTGGGCGTCCTCAAGCGTAAGGGCAACCGCGCTGGCAACGCCGTTACCCAAAAGGGCCTCGACGCACATGATAAAGGTGAGGGCAAAAGCCACAGCACGCTTAATCTGCCTCATCCCAACCTACTTTCGGTATTAGTGTCCCTAAGCCTTATATCTTAGCGAAACAACAACCGGAGAAAAATAGGATTAATGAAAGGCGGTGCACTATTTGCCCAGGCGAAATGCTTGTCTGGGCATTTTCTGACTGATTAAATGCAACATCCATCTGCTTGAAAGCGACATCACGAACCGTGCTGCCCTGTGCGGTCAAAGTCGTGAAATACCATGCAGTTTTACGTTTATATGCGCAGCTTTTCCCTCTCACAAGCTGTGCTTTCTCCGATCATTCCCTGCCGAGATGTAGTATTGCTTCTTGTTTTCATACATTTGCGCATCTGCGACTTTCAGAAGCGACTCAAAATCCGTGTCCTTTGTGCCGCTTATCGTCGTACCGAGGGACGCGGTAGCCCCCAGTTGGCTTTTTGCCGTTTCCAGTAGTTTCTGAAACGCCGGATGTGTGATGTTTGGCAGAACCGCAATGAACTCATCTCCGCCAAGCCGATACACATGACGCTTTCCGAACACAGATTTCAGCGTCTGTGCGGTCTGCACAATGGCTTTATCACCGGCGTCATGTCCCTTTTGGTCATTTATTTCCTTTAGGCCATTTAGGTCGCACATGACAACCGCCAGGGGAAAGTACTTCCCCAGCTTTTCTGTGTACGCCCAATCCAGTGCTTTTCTGTTTTTACAATCTGTGAGCTGGTCATATAACGCACTGTGCTCCAGTGCATTCGCATTATCGCGCAGTCTTATCATAAAAGAGACCATAAACTCGATCATATCCATCTCATTCGAGATCTCGTGCAGTTTCTCTTTGGGAGGATTGTCCACACCGTAGAATCCGACCATCTTGCCGTTGATTTTGATTGGCCCTGTCACAAGGGTATTGACACCCTGAGGTTTCAGCCGTTCATAGATGGCTTCGTTTGTTTTTTTGCATTCTTCAATGTCAAGGATGATGGCATTGTTAGATTCTTGATATTGTGCAAACCATGTTTCAATGATGCCTTCATACGGCACATCCTGCAGGTTATCTTTTTCTTTGGGTACGCCCGCTTTGCACCACTCGTAGGTGTTGTCAAACGTTCCGCGGTCATTCTGTTCAAAGATGTACGCTCGATCGGCGGTCACACGCTGTCCGATATACTCCACCAGTTGATTCAGTACTTTGTCCGGAGTTGCTTCTGAAGCGGCATACCGAACCATGTCCGTGAGGAATCTCTCGTAATTCAGGAGTCGTTCCTGCGATTCGCGCTTGCTGACTTCCAACGCTTCCATTTCCTTATGGTACAGGATTATCTGGAGCTTGCTTCGCATCACCGTGGCAGTCAGAAACATACTCAGCACCCCGTACAAAATAACATTCACGAGGTTTTTGGATAGAATTGGGTTATGCTGCGCAAAGAAAGCAAGTCCGATATAGAGCAGCATGCTGCTCAGAATCAGCCCGTTCATGACCGCCGCTCTAGCGGTAAACAGCAGCGGCGCTACCATCATGAACACAATGTAGTTGACCGTGAGCTCCTCCGGCGTAATCAGCGTTCCCGTAATAATGCCAAACAGCAGCAGCACGGCAAAAAAGCTGTATACAACCAGCTCTTTCCCCATGAAGCTACTAAGTTGACAACGAGAAATGCAAAAATAGAGCAAAGAAAGGAACGTATAGGCCAGATACACCCATTTATATTTTCCGATACTCAGAGAAACCGCACTCAGCAGCGT
Organism: Collinsella sp. HCP3S3_E11; assembly: GCF_052067375.1. Lineage (NCBI taxonomy): Bacteria > Bacillati > Actinomycetota > Coriobacteriia > Coriobacteriales > Coriobacteriaceae > Collinsella > Collinsella sp. HCP3S3_E11. The sequence continues at coordinate 15,955 of NZ_JBQHQI010000009.1, forward strand.
TATGACTCCAAAGGCAACAAGCGCCACAACAGAATACAGCCGCATGGCTTTCCAGTTTTGTTCCCATGCATTCTGTTTTACTTTCTCATAATCACAACGACTAAACATAAACAAGGAAACGATATTATTCATACGTATTTTTTCAATCTCTGTTTTATTGCTACTACAAACGGGTCTCTAGGCTCGAAAGGCCGTTCAGGGTCAGGTCGTTGGCGACCGCCGAGACGCGCTCGATGGGAACCGAGCCGTCGGATAATGCCCACGTGCGATAGATACCGATAATACCGGACAGCAAAAACGCCAGGTAGTAATCGAACATCTCGTCCTTGAGACCTTGGGGCAGCAGATCGCGCTCGGCAATCTCATGTTCGAGCGGCGCACGAAGACGAGCCATAAAGTCGTCGAGCGGAATGTTTTCAATCAGCTGGCGATTGAGCACCAAATTGTTGCACAGCGCCTCGTTAACGGTTTTGAAGAAGGTCGCCGCCGCTCCGAGTGCTCGCTCGTTGGTGTTACCGCCCATAGAGGAAAGCGTCTTCTCGACTGAGTCGACAATCATCTCGACCACATCCACGGCAATGGCATCGAGCAAGCCGTCCACCGTGCCAAAGTGCACGTAGAAGGTCTTACGGTCGACATTTGCCTCGCGCGCGATGGCGCTCACCGTAATATCGGCGAGGGGCTTTTCCATCAGCAGTCGCTCGAATGCCGAAAGAATCGCATTGCGACTGCGAACGATGCGGCGGTCAAGGCGCGGTTTAGTGGTGGCCATAGACGTGTCCCCTTCATGTCAACTGCCCACCTATAGCTCCTGTACAAGTGGGAGATAATCAACGTAAGAGGATTATCCTACATCTAGCATCGCAATGACGAGCATCATTAAGAACGCACGAGTCACCAACTGGGCTCTAGGGCCGCTTCTTTTTATTGAGCGCCGCAGGGGAAACGCGGATACCGTCGCCAGTCTGACGAACATAGGTCTTCCGTGCCGGTTTAGAGGCCACAGCAGTCTTTTGAGCATGCTGATTGGGGTCCACGGTAACCTGAGAGGTTGGATGTGCCTTAACGGACGCAGAAGGCTTCTGAGGAGTGCGCCCGAGCTTGCACATCATACGGTCCCAGCGCGCATGGATACTCTCGTTATGAGCGCTCTTAAGGCCCAAAAGAGGGGCGGCCAAAATGGTCGGCGCGATAAAGGTGATCAGACGCCAAAGCAGATAGCCGGCAGTCGCTGCCGTGCCAAAAAAGTGACCCAGGAACAACGCGAAGCCGCCCTCGGCTCCACCGGTGCCGCCAGGCAGCGGGACGGCGGAACTCAACAGCTGTACAAAAGCACTCGCCGCCATGACCGAGAAAAAGTCAACGTCGTACTGACCAAAGGCAAGCATCAAAAAATACGGAACCAGGTAGAAAAACGCCAGCTGCAACATGGTGATGACGACCGTGAGCAGCATGGACGAAAAATGGCCGGCAGAGAGTTTGAATTTCTCGGAGAACGAGTAGATCTCGCCATCGACAAAGGTACGCCAGCCCTCGATCTTAGTAGCGGAAACGCCCATGCGCTCGAGCCAATTGATAATACAATGTGCGACGCGCGTGACGGTCTTGGGCATCAACGCCACGGCAAAGATGCCGAGAAGAATGCAGCAGTGGCCGCCAAAACTAAAGACGCAAAGCAGCGTCATGTCGCCATAGCGCTCGGCGAAAAACGGCATGCGGGCGAGCAGCAGAATGGCACCCCATGCCACCAAACCAAACTGGTACACGATAAAGCGGGTGAACTGCGTGGCACCCGCTTCGCCCACATTTTGGCCGGCTTTGGTCAGGCGATAAATCTGGGCAGGCGTAGAGCCCATCATCATGGGCGTCAGGTTGCCAAAGAAGATGCCGCTCGCCTCGACCGAAATGAGGTCGCGGATGCCGACAGGCGAATTGGGATCGAGCCATACGGCAATCGCGTACGCCACGATGCCAAAAAACAAGTATAGGAACATGCAGAAGCACGCGGCAGCGAGCCACGGCGCCTGAACGCTAGCCATGGCGGCCCAGAACTGACCCATCTGACCGGTCACGACCAAATAGACGATATAGCCCGCCAGCACAATGCCAATAAAGATGGCACCACGACGTGCGCTCTTGTTGTCATCGCCGCCCGAAACATCGACTTGAGGCTGTGGGGTATGCTGAGAGGACTCCGTCATGAGGCTCCTTCTGACCGTCAATGTATCTGGCCTATTGTACCCGTCTGGGAGATAAGCAAAACGTAAAGCTATGGGGCAAATGGGATTAACAGACAAGCCCGCAGGTAATAAAAAACCCGACCTTCAAAAAGAAGGTCGGGTATCAAAAACTTGGTAGCCCGTACCAGATTCGAACTGGTGATCTCCGCCTTGAGAGGGCGGCGTCCTAAACCGCTAGACGAACGGGCCATAAGCCTCAGCAGAAAAGAAGTGGTAGCCCGTACCAGATTCGAACTGGTGATCTCCGCCTTGAGAGGGCGGCGTCCTAAACCGCTAGACGAACGGGCCACATGACATCTGCACTGCCGTGCTGCGAGGACATATATTACGGGACAAAAAACGCGAGCGCAAGAATAAATTCCAAATTGGCCAAATTTTGTCGTGAGGTTATGGAACACACAGGTCAACCTGGTAGCTAATTTGGGACGGGGCTTTTTTAGCTACCCCTGCCAGAATCACGATTGTTCGTCCTATTGACAGCGGGGTAGCTAAAAAAGCCCCGTCCCAAATGAGCTACCCCAGGTTGAGGTGGGCCAGAAGGGCTTCGCGGGTATTGGGAACGTTATTCTCGATCACGGCGTCGAGGGCGACGTTGAGAAGCTGTCCCAGCTCAGGCCCCGGTTTGACGCCGGCGCGAATTAGGTCCCCGCCGTTGATGCCAAGCATCTTAAGCGTATAGGGCTCCCCAGCTTCCAACAATTCGTGGGCGAGCGAACGCATCTCCTCGATCGTCTCGACGTAATAGAAGCACGACGGTGCCTTACCCAGCGTATCGGCACGCTTAAGGTCCATAAGCTCGTCAATCAAACGCGGCGTGTCGACGCCCTCACCCGAAAGCGAGCGCATCATATTGAGCAAACAGGAGCGCTCGGGGCGCAACGGCTTATCGTGATACCTGATAAGCAGACACACGTCGCGAACCAAATCGTGCGAAAGCGCCAAGCGATCCATAATAGCGCGCGCTTTCTTGGCACCAAGCTCAGGATGACCGTAAAAGTGGCCGCTGCCCGCATGATCGACCGTAAAGCAATCGGGCTTGGAGACATCGTGCAAAAAAGCTGCCCACATTAAGCTCAACGAAGGCGCCACGCCGTCACACAGCGCCAGCTCCCCCGCTACCGTCAAAACGCGAGCGATATGGTCGTAGACATTAAAGGCGTGGTAGACGCTGCGCTGGTCAAACCCACGAGCCGGCGCAAGCTCGGGCACGGCGGCGCAAACAAGCTCGGGGTAGCGCAGCATCGCGTCTCCCCCGTGACCGGTCGATAGAATCCCCTCGAGCTCAATGCCCACGCGTTCACGTGCCACGGCATCGAGCAGCGGCGAGCACTCGGCAAGCGCCTGTTTGGTCTTAGGCTCGATCATAAAATCCAGACGGCAGGCAAAACGCACGGCGCGCAGCATGCGAAGCGCATCCTCGTTAAAGCGACGCTTGGGATCTCCGACGGCACGAATCAGCTTACGCTGCAGGTCGCCCTGGCCATCATAACGGTCGACAAGACCGCGCTGGGGATGCCAAGCCATGGCGTTAACGGTAAAGTCACGACGCGCCAGATCGTCCTCAAGCGACGCCGCACGCTCCACACTCTGGGGATGGCGACCATCGGTGTAAAAACCGTCCAAGCGATACGTCGTGACCTCAATACGCTCATCGTCACAAAGGGCGGTAATGCCGCCAAATTTTATGCCCGACTCAACTACCGCAATGCCGGCTGCCTCGAGCGCCGCCTTGGACTCTTGCCACAGGCCGCTACAGCACATGTCAACATCGTGGCTGGGACGTCCCATCAGGGCGTCACGCACCCAACCGCCTACGAACCAGGCCTCGAGACCGGCGTCCTCAAGCGCACGTAGCACACGCAGGGAGGCATCTGTGGGCTGCGTACCGTTGAGCGAAACATTACACATACCTATGGCCTCCTACGCTTGCGAGCGTTAAACGATGGTTCTCAAGCAGTCTAGCAAGAAACAAGTGTGAGCGCACATGAAATCACATCGTCGATTCGCGCGAACGAGACAGCAGGTCCCATGCGGCCAACAGATAAAAACACCCGCCTCGGAGATCCAAAGCGGGTGTTCGGCAACGATGTGTCTAAACGGTTAGCAAACCTGGCGAACGTCGATGTGCTTCTTATATTCGTCCACCTTGGCAAAATCGCCCAAACCAGGGCACTCGACCACGTTGGCACCGGTTGCCATCGAGAGGCGCAGGGCGTCCTCGACACACTCGGGGGCATCGTGCCACACGGACAGGAAGGCGGCAAGCGAGGAATCGCCGGCGCAGACCGTCGAGAGCAGTTTGACCTCAAAGGTGCGTTTGGCAAACCAAATGTGCTCGCCGTTGGAGAAGTACGCGCCGTCGCCACCAAGGGTCAGCAGCACATTCTTAGCGCCCTTGGCGTGCAGCTCAGCCATAGCGCACTTAACGGACTCGTCGTCGCCACCGCTCACCTTAATGCCAAAGATGTCGAGCAGCTCGTCGTCGTTGGGCTTAATGAGCAACGGCTCCATGGCAATAAGATCGGCCAGCTGATGGCTCGAAATATCGAGCACGAACTCGGCACCCTTTGCCTTAACACGGCGAAGAACCTCGGCCAGGAAGCCCTCGGAGGTGTTGGGGGGCAGCGAGCCGCTAATGACCAGGCAGGTCATGTCGTCGAGCGAGTCGATGAGCTCAAACATCTCCTGCTCGTTGGCAGCATTGATGGCAGCGCCTGCATTGACCATGTTGTACTCGGTATCGGGACCGGCGTTGAGGAAAACGTTGACGCGCGTGATGCCGTCAGTCCACACGGGCTTGACGGGCACACCCAGGGCCTCGGCGCCCTTGACGATATACTCGCCTGAGAAGCCGGCAAAAAAGCCCAGGATCGTGGTGTCGACACCGTAGTGATCGAGGGTGAACGAGACGTTGAGACCCTTGCCATTGGGCGTATAGACCGCGTTGCGCGTGCGGGTGACGGTGTTGGCGGAAAGTCCGTCGCAGGAAATGTTGTAATCAATGGCGGGATTTGCAGTGAGCGTGTAAATCATGAATGTTCCTTTCACAAAGCAACGTGATAATGAAAGTATATTCCACGTCTTGTGAAAAGACCATAGCAACTCGGCGAACGGTGTAGAACGCGTGCAGGTCGACAGAAAAGCAGCAAGGCGGGGCAAAAAAATCAGGAGTGCTTGCCCTGAAGCTCATTTGCAATTTACAAATAAGCGCCCCGGCTTAAACCGGGGCGCCATATAGCCACGAATATGTAGCGTTTCGCTTACTTGCGATCGAGCTTGCGGACAGCAACGCGCTTACTATACTCATCGACGTGACCGAAGTCGCCGATGCCCACGGACTCGGCAACGTTGGCGCCGGTGGCCATAGCGAGCTTCATGGCCTCCTCGACGTTGTCGCGATCCCTGTACCACTTGTGCAGGAACGCAGCGAGCGTGCAGTCGCCGGCGCAGACGGAAGAGACCAGCTTGATGTTGAACTCACGCTTAGCGTACCAGATGTCCTCGCCGTTGGAGAAGTAAGCGTCGCCGCGGCTACCACGGGTGAGCAGCACGTTCTGGACGCCGGCATCGTGAGCCATCTTCATAGCAACGCGGACCTCGTCGTCGGTGTCGACCGGCACGCCAAAGATGGCCTTCATCTCGTGATGGTTCGGCTTGATGAGCAGCGGCTTCTTGTGAGCGAGCTCCTTGAGCTTGTCGGAAGACAGGTCCAGGACGACGTCGGCGCCACGAGCCTGAGCGTGATCCATGACCTGAGCCAGGAAGTCGGGCGTAGCTTTGGGAGGCACAGAGCCGGAGACGATCAGGCACTCAAGATCGCCCGCGGTGTCCAGGATGTTGTAGAGCTCCTTCTGGTGCTCCGGCGTAATCGGGGCGCCGGGGTTAAGGATGCCGTACTCGTGCTGGCCATCGTTGACATAGGTGTTGATACGCGTGATGCCGTCGGTCCAGACCGGGCGGCACAGGCAACCCAGGTTCATGACCTCCTCGACGATGAACTTGCCCGTGAAGCCGGCGAAGAAGCCAAGCGCGACGGTGTCGACGCCCATCTTCTTAAAGGCGAAGGACACGTCGAGGCCCTTGCCGTTAGCCGTGTAGCTGGCCGAGCCGGTGCGGACGTTCTCGTCGGGCTCGAGCGGAGAGCTCGAAACCGTCATGTCGACAGCCGGGTTAGCGGTTAGCGTGTAGAACATTTACAGTACCCCCTGTATATTTGAGGGCCGCGCGGCCAGCCCATTCCAACCACGCGGTTACCTCTGATACCAAATTAGCGAGCGGCAGCCTCAAGCAGCGCCTTGACCTCTTCGGCAGTGTTGCAGGCGAGCGCCTTCTCGGCGAGATCGTCGCACTCGGCCTTGGTCCACTGGCTGATGGTCTTGCGGGCGCGAAGGATAGACGGAGCGCTCATCGAGAACTCCTCGAGGCCCCAGCTGATCAGCAGCGGCTCAAGCAGCGGATCGGCAGCGGCCTCGCCGCACATACCGACCATGATGCCAGCCTTGACGCCGCTCTCGATGATGTTCTTGAGCGAGCGAAGCACGGCGGGATAGTACACCTGGTACAGGTTAGAAATGGTGTCGTTACCACGGTCGGCACACATGGTGTAGCCGATCAGGTCGTTGGTGCCGATCGAGAAGAAGTCGGCGACCTCGGCCAGGCGGTCAGCGATCAGCGATGCGGCAGGCGTCTCGACCATAATGCCGACCTCGATGTTCTCGTTGAACTTGCGGCCCTCTTCGGTCAGCTCGGACTTGCACTCCTCGACGAGCTCCTTAACGGCCAAGACCTCCTCGACGCAAGTGACGAGCGGGATCATGATCTTGACATCACCGAAGGCGCTGGCGCGCAGCAGAGCGCGGAGCTGTACCTTGTACTGGTCGGGGTTGGCCAGGCAGTAACGCACGGCACGGAAGCCCATGAAGGGGTTCTCTTCCTTGACCATGTGCAGGTACGGGATCTCTTTGTCGCCACCCACGTCGAGCGTGCGGATGATGACCGGAGCGCCATTGAGCGCGCTGGCAACCTTGCGATAGGCGTTGAACTGCTCCTCCTCGGAAGGAAGCTCGGCGGAGTCCATGAACAGGAACTCGGAGCGGAACAGGCCAATGGCCTCGGCGTCGTGATCGAGCGCGTTGGGCACGTCATCGGGGTTACCGATGTTGCAGGCAATGATCTTCTTGATGCCATCGGCAGTCACGGACGGCTTGCCACGGAAAGCCTCGAGGGCTGCCTTCTCGGCAGCGAAAGCCTCGGCCTTGGCGGTGTAGGCGGCGAGCGTCTCCTCGTCGGGATCGGCCTCGACGATACCCTTGCCACCGTCGACGACAACGGTCATGCCGTTGCGCAGCGCGGTGCAGCTGTTGGCAACCGAAAGGACAGCAGGAATCTCGAGGGCGCGGACGATGATCGCGGAGTGCGACGTGCGGCCACCGGTCTCGGTGACGATACCGGCAACGTGGGCCTTATCGATCGTGGCGGTCATGGACGGCGTAAGGTCGTGCACGACAACGACAGTGTTTTCGGGCAGGACGGAGAGATCGACGACCTCCTTGCCCAAAAGCTCGGCCAGAATACCGGTGCGGATGTCGGCGATGTCTGCCGCGCGCAGGCGGAACATCTCATCGTCCATGGACAGGAACATGTTCTCAAACATGGTCGAGGTGTCCATGAGCGCCTGCTCGGCGCAGGTGCCGCCGTCAATGGCGGCGTTGATGGCGTCGGTCATGCCCGGGTCCTGAGCCAGGACAATGTGTCCGCTCATGATCTCGGCCTCGGCCTCGCCCACCGTCTCCTTCATGTGGTCGGCCTGAGCCTGGGTCTTCTCGCAGAAGACCGAAAGGGCGGTCTGATAGCGCTCCTTCTCTGCTGCCGAATCAGCAACCTCGTGCGGCTCAAACGTCAAGTCGGGTTCGACGGCAACCATGACGGTGCCGATACCGATGCCCTCGGAAGCGTTGACTCCCTGATACATTCCTATTCCTCTCTCCGTGTCATGTGATAAAGCGTTTTGCCATATCCATGACAAAAGAGCGCAGTTCCCTTTAAACAGGTCACTGCGCCCCCAAATATGAACTTAGTTGTTCAACATGCGACCCGTTTGAGTTCTACTCGCCAAGACCGCTCTTGATGAGCTCGATGGCAGCAGCCAGAGCCTCGGCCTCGTCAGCGCCGTCGCACTTGACCTCGACCTCGGTACCGCAGGGGATGCCGGCAGCCATGAGGGCCATCGGGGACTTGCCGTTGACCTCCTTCTCGGGGGTGACGACCGTCACGTCGCAGGCATACTTGCCCATGGTGGAGGCGAAGAGGCCAGCCGGACGCATGTGAAGACCCTGAGGATTAACGAGGGTAGCCTTCTCAGAAACCATAATTGACTCCTTTTTTGTGTTTAACCCCTATCAGCAATGCGACAGGAGCCATATTCACGACGTTGATTATATTAACTCACATCAAACGGTTTTTCATTATGTTTCGCACGAATTGTTGGACAGATGTCGTTCCTGCACGCTCGCCTGCCGGGCGTGGCGGTTAAGTTTGCTGCTCTACAGTCCTGCGCAAGACGGAAAGCACATTAAGTGCTTTCCTTTGCGTGCGGAACTCGCGACAAACTTAACCGCCCCGCCCGGCAGGCGAGCCGCGGAAACTCGGTCGGTCCAGAGCAATATCGTGCGAACGAAATTCTGGCTGATAATTTGTTCGCCTGGTTGATCTGGTTGATGCGGTTGTCTATACCCTCCTGTGAACTGAGGAGTATCCCTAACTGTCGGCAGGAAGGAAATGACCCTCAGTACCGGGTAACTTGAAAAAAGGCGGGGACCCCTGATGGAGTCTCCGCCTTATATACAGGGGGCGATGTTATTCGCAAGCTGCGGGATTAGACCAGGCGGGCGTTGATCGTCTTAGCGATCTCGGCAGCGTCGGTGGAACCCTTAACGGTGGCACGGAAGCCCTCGTCCATGAGCGCCTCGGCGACCTTGGACAGGATCTTGAGGTGCGTGGTGCCGGCCTGGGCACCGGGGATGAGCAGGGCAATAGCCACGTTGACAGGAGCGCCGTCCATGGTGTCCCAACCGGTCACGCCAGAGTCGTCCTTGACGACGATGACGGCGGCCTCGGTAATGGCATCAGACTTGGCATGCGGAATAGCGAAGCCCTCCATCATGCCCGTGGTGCCCTCGGCCTCGCGGGCCAGGAAGGCGTTCATTACGGCGTCGGCGTCGTCAGCGATACCGGCCTTGACAGCCTGGTTGGAGACAAAGCTCAGGGCCTCGTCACGAGAAGCAAAATCCTCGGCGACAAAAACGTTCTCGACCTTCACGAAGTCGGAAGCCTCAGCCTTGGGGGCCTCGACGGCAGCGGCCTTGGGAGCCTCGACCGGCTTAGCGGCAGCGGCGGGAGCGGCCTTCTGATTCTTCTCGAAGTCATACTTCTTGAAAGCAACGAACAGGATGCCACCGACCACGGCGCCGATGAGGATCGCGAGGACCCACAGCGGACCGTTCTCGACAACGGGCAGGACCAGGAAACCACCGTGAGGCGCCGGATCGTGGACGTTGAACATAATGGTCAGAATCGAGGCGATGGAGGAACCGAGCATCATGATGGGCATGACGGGCCAGATGTTCTTGGTCATGAACGGAATGGCGCCCTCGGTGATGTGGGTGCAACCAAGGATGAGGTTGACGATACCGGCGTCATGATCCTCCTGGCTGAAGTACTTCTTGCCGACGATGACGGCGAAGGTGGTGATCAGCGGCGGAACGATGCAGGCGGCGGAGACGGCAGCCATGAAGTTGGTGCCGAAGTTATAGGTGTCGGTGCCGACACCGGCAGCCAGGGCCTCGGTGAGCATAGCGGTACCGGTGACGTAAGCAGCCTTGTTGACCGGGCCGCCCATATCAAAGGCGCACATGCAGCCAATGGCAAGACCCAGGACAACAGCGCCAGAGGCAGACAGACCCTTGAGGAAGTCCATCATGGCGGTGTTAATGGCAGCCATGGGGCCGGAGATGCCGAGCATGACCAGGCCGACGATGGCGGTCGAGAACAGCGGGTACAGGAAGATAGCCTTGAGGCCGTCCAGGTTCTTGGGCAGCTTGGCAAAAACCTTCTCGAGCAGCAGGATGACATAGCCAGAGAGGAAGCCGCCGACGATGCCGCCCAGGAAGCCGAAGCCCACGCCGGCACCGCCGGCATCGATCATGCCGGTCTCGGCATTAACGGGCAGGCCCTGGATGGCGATCATACCGGCGACAAAGCCGGGAACGAGCGCCGGGCGCTTGCCGATGGACTCGGCGATATAGGCGGAAAGCACGGGAACCATGAGGTTCATGGCGATGCCGCCGACGATCTTGAGCATAGCGGCAAAGCTGTTGTAGTCGGCAGCCGTCGAGTCGAAGGACGTTATGCCCCACAGGAACGAAACGGCGGTCAGAACACCACCGGCAACGACGAAGACCAGCATATGGCTGACGCCGTTCATGAGGTGCTTATAGATGATGTGACCGATGGACTCCTTCTCCTCGACCTCATCCTCGACATCGGCAGCAGCCGCAACCGTGTCGTCGCCCTTGGCGGCGAGAGCACGGTCGATCAGCTTGCCGGCAGCCTCGACGGACAGGGCCTTGGAAACACCGACGGAAACCATGGGCTTACCGGCGAAACGCTCCGCCTGGACATCCTTATCGGCTGCGACGACGACGGCCTTGGCACCGGCGATCTCACCCTTCGTGAGTTCGTTCTCGACACCGACCTGGCCATGAGTCTCGACCTTAATGGTCAGACCGCGCTCGGCAGCTGCCTTCTCCAGCGCCTCCTTCGCCATGAAGGTGTGCGCGATGCCGGTCGGGCAACCGGTGGCGGCGATGATGTCAAACTTAGCCATGTGTCCCTCCTTCTTGAGTACTGCGCCCGCGGGCGCTCCCCTACACGCGCTACGGTGCGCGCTTTTCCACTCCTGAAAGATACCAAGCCACCGCTTATATGAGAAGCAATCAAGCCTATTTCTCCGGTGAAAGGTTCTTTCACAACCGTAAACGGTCGATGAAAGTTTACCATCAACTTTTGAAACAGCAAGGTGTATCTTGTAATTGAAATCCCCGTATACTAGAGCGGCACACAACAAGACAGCTTTTAATGCCAACCAGGAGTCATCCATGTCCGATAGCAGCAAGAGCGCACTCTCCCTTATTAGCACGCACAAGGGATACAGCGAGTCCGAGCAGCGCATTGTCGACTATATCCTAGAGCACCAGTCCGAGGCACCGCTCCTAACAGCCGCGCAACTCTCGCGCGCCGCCGCAACCTCCGAGGCCACCGTCTCGCGCTTCTGCCGCAAGCTAGGCTTTGGAAGCTTTCGCAGCTTTCAGTTTTCGCTGGCGCGCGATCTGGAGAGCCAGCGCAATGAAGGCCTCACAGACGAGGTCTCGCTCGATAATATGGAGCAGAGCCTCAAAAACATCCTCGCCGCAAAGGTCAGTGAACTCAATGCGACCATCGATGGCATTGATCACGATACACTGGCAGCCGTCGTACACGCGTTTAAGAACGCAGGGGCTATCGAGTTTGCAGCCGTAGGTAATACCAACGCCGTTGCGCTCGACGCGACGTTTAAGTTTTCGCAACTGGGCCTTCGCTGTATGTCAAGCACCATCAGCGAGACATCAATCGGCTTTGCGCTCACGTTGCGCCCCGGCGACGTTATCGTGCTGATCTCGAACTCTGGCAAGTCGCGTCGACTGAATCGCATGGCAAAAGCGGCTCGAGGCTGTGGTGCCACCGTAGTCGTCATCAGCAGCGACAGCAAGTCTCCGCTTGCTCGCCTAGCCGACTACACCTTTAATACCGTGAACCACGAGGCGCTGCTCACCACGGGCGACTTTGCGTTCTCCAAGATCAGCGCCACGATGATCATCGAGGTTATCTACAACTTCCTGCTGCCCGAAATCGAGGACGCCCGAGAGCACATCAGCTACTACGAGGAGCTTATCCAGCCGGATAAGGTCGTGGAATAGAAATTTTGGCGAGCCGACAAACGCCACTCGCCACGAAACCGGCCCATCTACTACGTTTTATCAGTATGGCCCAACCACATACCGAAAATAGAAAAACCGCAGGCGTTCTACCTGCGGTTTTCTTTTTGCAATTCAAGGCGTGGTTGCCGATAGCCTATTAAACGTAGTAGATGGTCCGGTTTCGTGGCGGCCGGGTCGAACATACATGTAACGGCTCGGCCTAAGCACGCGCTTCCTCGAGCATCTGCTTAGCGTGCGCCAAGCTTGCCTCCGATTGATCGCCGCTCAGCATGCGGGCGATCTCTGCGGTACGGGCGTCCCCGGCCACCTCATCCAGATGGGTTTGGGGAACGTCGCCCGGCTCTTTGCTCACCACGTAATGTTTGTCGGCCATGACGGCGACCTGCGCCAGGTGCGTTACGACAATCACCTGATGCGTTGCGGCAAGATCTGCCAGAACGCTCGCAAGGGCGCGTGCAGTAGAGCCACCAACACCGGCATCGACCTCGTCGAACACCAACGTATCCACGCCGTCCGCGTTACCCAAAACAACCTTGCTCGCCAACATGACACGGCTCAGCTCGCCGCCAGACGCAATGCGGCGCAGGGGGCGCGGCGTCAATCCGGCACCGCTACGATACAAAAGCTCGTAGCTCGAAGGGCCCGCCGGCGTCCACTCGGCGCGCGGAAGATCGCGCGAGTCCCAAACGAGCTCGGCGCCGCCCATCTCCAGGCGCGCCATCTGACGGCCAACCTCGTGGCAAAAGCGCGGGGCTGCCGTATTGCGTGCACGCTTAAGTGCCTTGGCGGCGGCGAACAGTTCGCGCTCCGCCGCGCCAAGCGCTTCGCGCGCCTTCTTAATCTGCTCATCACCATCGTCTACCAGCGACAACAGCTCTCGCGAGCTATCGCGCATGGCAAACACGTCGTCCATGGTGGGACCCCACTGACGCAAAAGTCCCTTAAGGTCGGAATACCGCTCGCGCATACGAGCCAGCTCGCGCGGATCGAAGGCGACCCCATCTCGATAGGCACGCAGCTCGTTGGCACAATCCTCGAGCGAGATGCAGGCATCCGAAAGCGCATCGGCGATATCACCCAACTTGCGATCGACAGTAGCCATGCGCGAAAGCTCCGCGACGGCACTGTTCACGGAATCGAGTGCTCCCCCTTCGGCAGCAAGCGACGCATGGGCATCGTTGGCCGTTGCCACCAGCACCTCGGCATGCTCGGAGCGCGGCAGCAGCTCCTCGAGCTCCTCATACTCACCCGGCTTGGGGTCGACCTCGGCGATGCGCTGCAGAGCGAAGCGCGCTTCCTCGACACGACTCCCCTGCGCACGCGAGGCCTCTTCGACGCGACGGACCTCTTTGGCAGCCGCGCGAGATGCCTTAAGGCAAGCACGATAGCGATCGAGCGCCTCGAGCGCCGGGCGCCCCGCCCATGCATCGACCATGGCAACATGATGCGCAGGGTCGAGCAGGCGCTGGTGCTCGTGCTGGCCGCAAAGATCCATCATCACACCGACGCGCTCCGAGAGCTCACGCACGCTGGCGATGCGGCCGTCAATTTTTACGCGGCTGCGACCCTCGGCAGAAAGGCTGCGTTGAACGGTGAAGCCCTCCGTGTCGTGCGGGCCGTCAAACAGGCGCGCCTCGACGTTGGCAAGCGTCTCGCCCTCGCGCACCGTCGACGAATCCGCGCGCTCGCCCAGAATGAGTTTAAGCGCCGAGAGCAACGCAGTCTTACCGGCGCCGGTCTCGCCGGTCAGAACCGTTAAGCCCGCGCTCGGAACCAACGTCGCCTCGCGAATGAGGGCAATGTTGGAAACCTGCAGCTCATCGATCATGACGCACTCCGTAGAACACGCGGCTCACCGAGTTATAGAAGCTCTCGGGGCCGTAATCCAGCAGCAGAACATCGCCGGGACCGCGACGCACGGCCACGCTCTCGACCGTGCCATCGCAGGTAATAAACTGTCCATCGATGGCGATCGCAGGCACGCTCGGGCGGTCATCGGACATAAAAATCTCGACGACATCGCTTGGCGAGGTCAAAAAGGCGCGAGCCTGAATGGTATGTGGGGCGATGGGCACGCAAACCATGCCCGTGTAATCGGGACTGACGATGGGGCCGCCGGCGGAAAGCGCGTAGCCGGTGGAACCGGTCGCTGTCGAAACGACGACGCCGTCACCGCGCAGGCGGTCGATATGATGGCCAGACACCGTGATGTCGAACTCAACCATATCGGACAGGGGCCCGCGCGTAAGCGCCATATCGTTAAGGGCAAACGTGCGCACGACATCCTTCGTGCCATCTTCGCGCACCGAAACGATATCCGCGGCGAGGGTGGCACGGCGACTCACATGGAGCTCACCGGAAAGGGCATCGCTCACGACCTGCAAAATATCGCGATCCTCGGGGCTCGCAGCCGTCAAAAAACCCAAATGACCATAGGAAAGGCCCAGAATGGGGATCTCGCGGTAGTTGAGAATGCGGGCGGCACGCAACAGCGTGCCGTCGCCGCCGAGCGTAATGACCAGGTCGGCATCGTCAACATCGGGCGCACGCTGGATCTTGGAACGCTGATCGGCAGCCCATGCGACCTCGTAGCCCTGGCGCGAAAGCCAAAGCTCGAGCATCAGGCCGCTCTCGACCGCCTCTTGCTTGTAGTAATTGGGAACCAGAAAGACCTTCATAGCGTTGCAGCTTTCTCGCTCAAAGCCGTTACCTGTGATTGCAGCTCATCGTCGGCGCGCTCGCCAGAGGCAAACCTCGTGCCGTACAGGAAAAATTCGACGTTGCCCTTGGCGCCATGGATGGGCGACACGCACACGTCGAGCGGAAACAGGCCCTTGGCGGCAAAGAGCTCAATCGCCGCCACAAGCGTATCGCGGCGGACGGAGGGGTCGGTCACGATACCGCCCTCGCCCACCAGCGCAGCCGGCGCCTCAAACTGCGGCTTTACGAGCGTGCAGAACGAACCCGAAGGCTTCAGGCACGCCAACACGGCGTCGATGATATTCGCGATACTCGTAAACGACACATCGCAGACAGCCAAGTCGATAGCGCCGCCGTAGCCAAGCTCGGGCAGCTGTGTCACGTTGGTACGCTCATGGAGCCTCACGCGCTCGTCTTGGCGCAGCGACCAATCAAACTGAGCGCGACCCACATCGACCGAAACGAGCGTTGCGGCGCCACGCTTGAGCAGGCAATCGGTAAAGCCGCCCGTGGAGCAGCCCACATCGAGGCAAGCAAGGCCCTTGGGATCGATCCCAAACGCATCGAGCGCGCCCTCGAGCTTGAGCCCGCCGCGCCCCACGTAGGGAATACGGCCCTTCACGTGCAGGGGCAGACCGGGCGTCACCTTAAGGCCCGGCGAGGTCAAACGCTCGCCGCCACTCGAGACCAAGCCGGCCATAAGAGTGCGAAGGGCATCCGCGCGGTCGGCGCAGATGCCCTGTGAAATCAGTTCGTCATCGAGACGCACGCGTTTCATGAATGCCATCAACCATTCGTATCCGGAGACGCGGCCTGGCTATCCTGGGATTCGTTTGCCGCATCCTCATCGTATTCCTGCTCGAGCTTATCGGCCTCACGAGGCGTCAACTCAAACTTGTCGACCATATCGACCGCACGGGAGCCAAGTTCGATCGCCTCGTCAAACAAATCGAGCGAACGCTCCAAGGACGTATCCTTGGAGCGAACGGTAGCGATGATCTGGTCCAAGCGGTCCGAGATCTCGTCGAAGTTGCGGACGGAACCCTCTGGCATGGCTACTCCTCGACGGTACCGGTCTCGACCTCGGCGACCTCGGCACCCTCGTCGAGAACGCCGGCCGCAGCCTGAGCGGCTGCAACCTTGGCGGCAGCCTCGGCGGCCTGGGCCTCCTCGCGGGCGCGGTCCTCGGCCAGCAGCTCCTGATACAGGTCCTCGCCCGGCAGCTCCTCGCTACGCGCGATCTTGCCCAGCACGCCATTGACAAACGACGCGGACTGGTCGGTGCCATAGGCCTTGGCAAGCTCTACAGCCTCGTTGATCACGATGGCGTCCGAGACCTCCTCGTCGGTGAGGAAGCGCATCTCATAGACGGCGATACGCAGCAGATTGCGATCGGCGCCGGGCATGCGCATAAGATCCCAGTTCTTGGCGATGGAGCGCAGGGCGCAGTCGATGCGGTCGATATACTCGTAGGCACCGCGGCACAGCTCCAGAGCGTAGGGGTCGAGGGGACCCTTCGAGATCAGGAAATCGCCCTCGAGGACGCGCTCGAGCGGGCTGTCCGTGGCCTCGGCCTGGAACAGCAGCTGCAGCGCCTGACTGCGGGCAAGCGTACGCCCGCGATAAACCTTAAGGCTCAAAGGTTACTCCTTGGGGAAAACGAGGCCGTCGATGCAAACGTCAACGCGCTCGACCTCGACGCCTACCTGGGCATCGATAGCTGCGACCACGGCGGAGCGAACGGCCTCGGCGAGTTTCTTGAACGGATAGCCAAAGAACACCACGACGCGCACGGTGAGTGCGAGCTTGTCGCCGATGACCTCGGCCTCTACCGCCGGATCGGAAGCCGGGGACTTGGACGAAAGCATCATGGAGACAAGGTTGGTGGCAAGGTCCTTGACGCCCACGGAGGCGATGCCCTCGACATCCGTGACGGCGCGCGAGACGATGGCGGTCAGAACATCGGGCGAAATACCGATGCCGTCAATCTTGATTTCCTGGGGCATGAGTCCTCCTAGAAGAGTTGGTTGCTAGACGCGGGAGACGAACTTGCCGTCGCGGGTGTCAACCTTGATGACCTCGCCCTCGTTGAGGTACATCGGGACCTGGATGACAGCACCGGTGTCGATGGTGGCCGGCTTGGTGGAACCCTGAACGGTGTCGCCCTTAAAGCCCGGGTCGGTCTGGACGATGGTGGTCTCGATGAACATCGGCGGGGTCACGCCCATGAGCTCGTCGTCGGCGAAGAGCAACTGGCAGGTGTCGTTCTCGCGCAGCCACTTGGAGTTCTCGCCCACCATGTCCTCGGGAACGGGAACCTGCTCGTAGGACTCGTTGTCCATGAAGATGTAGTCGGCGCCGTCGTTGTAGAGGTACTGGAACTCACGGGTGGTGAGCATGACGCTCTCGAACTTGGTACCGGCGTTGCAGGTGTTCTCGACGACACGACCGCTCTTGATATCGCGGGTCTTGTAGCGCACAAAAGCACCGCCCTTGCCCGGCTTGACGTGCTGGAACTCGACGATGGTGTAGACCTTGTCCTTAATGCGGAGACCGAGGCCGTTCTTGAAGTCGGCGGTAGAAATGGTAGGCATAGCGACCTTTCTTGTTATGGGTAGAACGCACAAGCGTCCAAATTACATACGAGCGAAATTATACACTTGCAGGCGGCGCCTGCGGCGAGCGCATAAAAAGAGAACGCGGGGCGCCCGAATCATTTCGGACGCCCCGCTTCCAAAATCGAACTGAATGGCTTAGCAGTCGATGACGTGCAAGTCGTGCGGGGTCTTGGTGAAGGGCTCATAGCCGTTCTCGGTGACAACACCGTAATCCTCCAAGCGCACGCCGCCCACGCCGGGCAGGTAGACGCCGGGCTCCATGGTGACAACCGAGCCGACCTCGATGATGTTCTTGCTGCGGTTGAAGTTGGGCAGCTCGTGGATGTCGATACCGACACCATGGCCCAGGCCATGGTTGTAGTAATCGCCATAGCCGGCATCGCCGATGATCTTCTTGGAAAGCTTGAAGATATCGTTACCCTCGACGCCCGGATGGATAGCGGCGACGCACTCCTCGTGGGTGCGGCGCACGAGCTCGTACAGGTCGAGCTGTTCCTGCGTGGGCTCGCCCATCACGACGGTACGCGTCATATCGGAGCGATAGTCGCAGTAGCCCGCGCCATAATCCATGAGGACGAAATCGCCCTTCTCGATGACACGGTCGCTCGGCACAGCATGCGGGTTGGCGGTGTTGGGACCGCTCGCGACGATGGAGCCAAAGGCCAAGCTGTCGGCACCGTTGGCGAACATAAAGTTCTCGAGCTCGTTGCGAACCTGCTTCTCGGTCATACCGGGCTTAATAAAGCCGAGCATGTGCTGGAAGGCGGCATCGGTGATCGACTGCGCGTGTCGCATGAGCTCGATCTCCTCGGCATCCTTGATGGCGCGCATCTTACGAATGTCGTCATGCATCAGCGGCAGCATGCAGGCGACGGAGCGATCCTCAAGACCACGCTGAATACCCTGGTAAAAGTTAATCTGCATGTCATCCTCGACGGCGCAGACACGACACTTGTTGGCCGCGATCTTGTCGGCAACCCAACCGGGGATGGTGCCCTCGTCCATGTCGTAGACCCAGGGGCTGCCGGCGGGCGTGTTCTCCTCAAAGCTGTTGAGATAGCGCGAGTCGGTATGGAACAGGCATTGATCGGCCGTAATAAATGCGGCGTGCGGAAACTCGAAGGTGTAATCGAAGACGCCCTTTACACCCGTGAGCCAACGGAGGTTGGCCTCATCGCGCACGACGATAGCATCGTAGCCGCGCTCGACCATCAGGGCACGGACACGCTCGATACGACCGGCAGGACCGGCAGCAAACTCAGACATTCAGATTCCTTTCTTATTGTCCTCAAAAAGAGCAGGACGAGCTTCAAACGAATAGCCGAACCACAAGCGATTCGCAACCGATTGAAAACCCGTCCCTCAAAATGATACGAAAGACGATGGATGTCAATAAAGTTAAAAAAGTTCCTTGCGAGAAGCCAGATACGCCTGCGCATGACGTTCGAGAATCTCGTCCTCGACATTTGTCAGGCGAATGGCGCCGAGCGCCGCGGGCAGCGGCAGCATGCTGCGGTTTGAGCGGGCAAACTGCTGCTTGCGGAACTCCTCGATAAACGCGGTGGGCTCCAAGTCGAAGGCAAGCTCTTCGATGCCAAAGTCCTCCAGGCAATCGTCGACCTCAAACACATTGTCGATATCGAAGTCGCAGGCATCATGTGCTAAGCGCGCCTCAAAGCGCATGCCCTCGGAAAGGAGCTGGTATGCGGGAACGTTATCCGCGGCCTCGCCCAGGCAGGCGCGAAGGGTGCGCTCCCCTGTCTTACCAAAATCGAGTGCATGGCGAGCACTGGGGTTCGTGGCCATGAGCACGTCTTTGCGCGCGGTCTGGGACCACTGCACAGCATTGACGAGCGCGACCTCCTCGCCGGAAAGAATCTCGGGAACAGTCTCGGTAAACTGATTCCAGCGGGACTTGCTGCTCGAAAGCATGGTGCCAACAAGCACCACATAGCCGAGCTTGAGATCCTCGGGGTCCGCCTCGCGAACAAGGTCGAGGTCACACACGACCAAGCCCGATTCGGGACGGAACGCGATAGCGGGAAGCGCATTCGACGACGAGGCGACGAGCGGCTTCATGGTCGTCGCGACCGTGAGCATGGCGTCGAACGTTGTCGGCAGCAAGGCGCACTCGGTGCGACCGCACCACTGATTAGCACACCAGCTAACAACCGAGCAGGTTGCGGCATCACCAACGGCGACAACCAGATCGTCGCAGGTAATGCCGTTGGCAGATAGGGCGCCAAAGATGGCATCGGCATCGGCCAGCGTGGCACCAGCAGGCAAAACCTCGAGTGGGAGCTGCGACACGACAAAACCGGCATCAACCAGCGCATGCTCGACGACCTCGCCAAAACGCTCTGACGTGGCGTCGTTCCAAACCACCAGCGCGCGCTTAGGCTTGCCCACAGCCGAGGCAAACATGCGCGACAGCTCCTCGAACGCGCCCAATCCGACGCGGACATCGACACTGCGGTTTTGGAAATTGATCAGTTGACGGCGAATCATAGCAGCCCACGCTCCAAAAGCATCTCGGCACAAAGGTAGGAAACGTCCTCGAAGGACTTGTTGCGAATATCAAGAGTAATATCGGCGGCCTGGCGATATAGCGGACGGCGATGCTCAAACAGGCGCGCGGCATGCTCGGGCGAACGGAAATCGGGACGCGTGTCGGACCGACGAATCTGGCGAATCGAATCCTCAAAGTCACCTTCGAGATACACACAGATACCCATCTGGTGCATAAGCTCAATATTCACCGGAGTCTCGACGATACCTCCGCCGCAGGAAACCAGCAGGCTGCGCTCGCTTTGGAGCGAACGGAGCGCCGAGGTCTCGAGCTCGCGAAAACGTTCCTCCCCCTCGGTCTCAAAAATCTCGGTCACCGATTTACCGCAACGACGCACGACAAGGCGGTCGGTATCGATAAAGCGACGTTTGAACATAGTGCCCACGTTGCGCGCAAGCGTCGATTTGCCCGCGCCCAAAAAGCCGATAAAGAAGATATGGTCGCAGCCGTGTTTGGTGTGCTGGGACATAGCGAGACCTATTCCTCGCAGGGAAGGTCGCGCAGGGCCCGGCGCTCAAAGATACGGAAGATCTGCGTATACCACAGGTCCTGAGTGGCCTGAGGCTTTACCAGGATGGTATCGACGCCGGCGAAATTGCCGCTCCACACGTCCGTGTAGAGCTGATCACCGATCAGCACCGCCTCGTCGGCCGTGGCGCCGAGGCGCTTAAGACCCGCCTTGAGGGCAAACGGAGCCGGCTTCATGGCGTGGCTAATGGCCTCGAGTCCCAGCTCGTGTGCCGAGCTCATGACCTGGTCGCGATGCCAGTTGTTAGACACCATGCACAGCTTAAAGCCTTTGGCGCGGGCGGCGTCGAGCCAAGCGGAAACCGCGGCGGGAACCTGCTCGGTGTCGCGCGGCACCAGGGTGTTATCGCGATCGAGCAGAATGGCGCGTTTGCCGTCGGCCCACAGGGTATCAAGGTCGATGCGGTCGACGGATGCAACATATCGTTTGGGGCTGAAAATCCTCATGTTTAATTCCAAGACTGTTGGTGCTCTTCGTAGGTTTGCGAGAAGTACTCCTCGTCCTGCGTAATGTAGAAATACAGGTCATCGGAGTCGGTCGGCTCAAGCGTGGCCTTGAGTGCCTCGAGCGACGGGGAGCAGATGGGCGTGGGTGGCAGACCCTCGTGCTTATAGGTGTTATACAGACTATCGCTCTGCAGGTCGTCGGCGGAAACCTCGCCACCGGTGACATACATCATGGTCGCATCGCTGTTGAGATAACGCAGACCGTCGAGCTTGCCGGCAAGGCGGTTGTAGAAGACCGAGGCGACATGTGCGCGCTGCTCGGCGTTGAGACCCTCGCGCTCAACGATGGAAGCGAGATTGATGATGTCGTAATCGGACATCTCCACGCCGTAACGCTCTTTGATCTTGGCCTCGCACCCGGCAAAATCGAGAGACTTGTACTCGGTGTTGAACTGATCGAGCATGGCGCGAATAACGTCATCGGCGCTCGGGTCCTTGCCCAGCGAATAGGTCTTGGGGAACAGAAAACCCTCGAGCGAATCGTTGGCGGCGCCCTTAAGGAAGCTATAGTCGTCCACGTAGTTGGAGGCCTTGGCCTGGTTGAGGAAGTCTTCCTTAGAGATGCTGTCGTAGGCCTGGGCCACACGATCGGCGACTTGATCGACCGTTAGACCCTCGGGAATAGTAAGCGCATTGGAGCCCGCATTGGGGCCTTCCATGAGCTGCTGAACAACCTTGGTCGCATCCATGAATGTGGTGAACGAATAGGTACCAGGCTTGAGCGACATATCGGCATTGAGCTTTTTGACCGCCGCATAGTAATCCTTGGGATTTTCGACGATATGGTTCTCGGAGAGGATCGAGGCGATGGTGTCGCCCGAAGCACCGTCGGGAATGGTCACCGTAACCTGCTGACCAGCCGTAACCTTCGTATCCTCACCGGCAAAGAAGCCCTTGACGGCCGGCACGACAAAGAAAGCGATCGCAGCAAGCGCGAGCACCGCCACCACAACGCCGATGATCATGGGAACCGGAGAACTCTTCTTTTGAGCACCGCGACGAGCACGCGTGTCGTAGCTCGAGCGGGTCGCCGGAGCAACGCCATGCAAACCGCGAGCATGATGCGAAAGCGATTGGGTAGCCTGCGTTCGCTGGGCAGGTGCCTGCTGCTTAAAGCGGGTACCGCCTGCAGGCTGGGCCGTACGAGCAGTGGGCTGCTGAGCCGCGCGAGAAGCCGGATGCTGAACCGAACGAGCAGAAGGCTGCTGACCCGTCCGTTGAGCCGGTTGGGCCGAACGAGCGAAGGACTGCACCGGGCGCGCGCCAGGCTGAGCTGCGCGCTGCGTCGGCTGTGCCGGACGCTGGCCAGGCTGGGCAGGGCGCGACGCGGTCTGACGTGTACGATTCGGCTGGCGCGGATCGGAAGCGCTAGGCATGCGAAACCTCCTCGTTTTTACGATCGAGCCACGTCTGCAAAAACAGGCTGGCGGCAATCATGTCAATCTTGCCCCTCATCTGCTTTTCGTTGAGTCCCTGCTCGCGCAAGATACGCTTGGCCTCTTGCGAGGACAGACGCTCATCCTCAAACTCGAGCGGAAGATCGAGCTCGTCGGCAATCTTTTGCGCCACGGCGGCAACGCGCTCGGCCTGGGGGCCGGGCTCACCGGCCATGGTCAAGGGACGTCCGCTTACCAGGATGTCGGGCTCATAGTCCTCGACCAGGTAGCGAAACGTCTTGGCCATACCGGTGACCTCGGCGGCCGGGAGCACCTTGACGGGCATCGCCATCTTGCCATCACGGCTCGAGACGGCAATGCCAATCCTGGTCTCCCCTATGTCCAGCGCGAGCGCGACCACAGCGACTACTTCGGTTCTTAGGCGCCCAGCGCGGTCTTAGCGGCCGCGAGGGCATCGGCGATACCGGCGGCGTTCTTGCCACCGGCCTGGGCCATGTTGGGACGGCCGCCACCGCGACCATCGACCAGGCCCGCGATCTGCTTGATCACGTTGCCGGCGTGGAAACCGGCCTTGACGGCGTCATCGGAGCCGGCGGCAAGCAGAGCCGGGGTGCCCTTCTCGGTCACGCTGGCGACGACGCAGGCGACAGGGCCGGCGACCTTCTGGTGCACGGTATCCCAGACGTTGCGCAGGTCAGCAGCCTCAAGGCCCTGGAGCTCGGCGACAACAAGCTTGTAGCCATCAAGCTCGACGGCGCCCTCGATAGCATTGGAGATAGCGTCGGAGGAGCCACCGGTCAGGGCCTTCTTGAGCTTATTGGACGTCTCGCGCAGCTCGGCCTGCAGGTTCTCAACGCGGGCGGGAACCTCGTCGACGCGGCACTTGAGCGCAGCGGCAGCGGCGTCGACGAGTGCCAGGCGGTCGGCCATGTAGTCGAGGGCACCCTTAGAGGTCACGGCCTCGATGCGGCGGACGTTGGAGCCCGTGGAGGACTCGGAGATGATCTTGAACAGGCCGATCTCGGCAGTGTTGGCGGCATGCGTGCCACCGCAGAGCTCGCGAGAGAACGGCTGGTCCTCGGCGCCCACGGAGACAACGCGGACAACGTCGCCGTACTTCTCGCCAAAGAGGGCGACAGCGCCGGCGGCCTTGGCCTCATCGATGCCCATGACGCGGGTCACGACCGGCTTGGAAGCGAAGATCTGCTGGTTGACCAGGTCCTCGACAGCCTTGAGCTGCTCGGAGGACAGGGCCTCAAAGTGCGTGAAGTCAAAGCGCAGGTGCTCGGGCGTCACCAGCGAGCCGGCCTGGGAAACATGCTCGCCCAGGACCTGCTTAAGGGCGGCATCGAGCAGGTGCGTGGCGGTGTGGTTGCGGCGCAGGAAGCCACGGCGCTCGGCGTCGAGCGCGGCGGTCACGGTAGCGCCGACGGTCAGCGTGCCCTCGGCAACGTGGGCGTCGTGGGCATACAGGCCGTTGTGGTTCTTGGTGTCGGCAACCGTCAGCGTAACGCCCTCGGCGGATAGCTTACCAGCGTCGCCCTGCTGGCCGCCCATCTCGGCATAGAACGGGGTGCGGTCGAGCACAACCTCGACGTCCTCGCCGGCGGTAGCGGACTCGACGGACTCGCCGTTGCGAACAATGGCGACAACCTTGGCGCCCTCGATCACATCGTTGTCATAGCCGTCGAACTCGGTCGCGGCGACTTTGTCGGAAAGCTCGACCCACACGTCGTTGAAGCTGCCCCAGGCGTCGCCCTTGGCATTGGCGCGGGCGCGGGCCTTCTGGTCCTCCATGCAGGCGGTAAAGCCGTCCATGTCGACGTCGTGGCCAGCGGTGCCGGCGATCTCGACGGTCAGGTCGATGGGGAAACCAAAGGTGTCGTGCAGCTTAAAGGCAACATCGCCCGGAAGCACAGCGCCCTCGGCGAGCGCGGCCAGGGCCTCGTCCAGGTAAACGCGGCCGTTGTCGAGCGTCGTGGAGAAGCGCTCCTCCTCGGAGGCGACGATGCCCTTAACGAGTGCGACGTTCTTGAGCAGCTCGGGGTAGGCCTCGCCCATCTGAGCGTTGACCTCGTCGATGAACTTGGTCAGGAAGGCGCCCTCGATACCCAGCAGGCGACCGTGGAACACAGCGCGGCGGAGCAGGCGGCGAAGGACGTACTCGCGGCCCTCGTTACCGGGCAGGATGCCGTCCGAGATCATGAAGTCGACGGCACGGGAGTGATCGGCGATGATACGCAGCGAGCGGCTGGCACCGGAGTAATCGTCGGCGTCATAGGTCTTGCCGCTGATCTCCTCGCCCAGCTTGATGAGGTGCTGCATCAGATCGCCGTCGTAGTTGGCGGTCTTGTGCTGCATGATAGCGGCCATGCGCTCCAGGCCCATGCCCGTATCGAGGTTGCGGTGCGGCAGCTCCGGCATGGAGCCGTCCTCCTGGCGGTCGTACTGGGTAAAGACGAGGTTCCAGAACTCCAGGAAGCGGTCGCAGTCGCAGCCGGGCTTGCAGTCGGGGCTGCCGCAGCCGACCTCCTCGCCCATGTCAAAGTAGATCTCGGAGCACGGACCGCAGGGGCCGGTGGGGCCGGCGGCCCAGAAGTTGTCGTCCTCGCCCAGACGCGAGATGTGATCCTCGGCAACGCCCAGAGAGCGCCACACGTCATGGGTCTCGTCGTCCTCGGTAAAGACGGTGAAGTACAGGCGGTCGAGCGGCAGCTTGAACTCCTTGGTGATGAGCTCAAAGGCCCAAGCGCAGGCCTGCTGCTTGGAGACGCCGCCAAAGGAGAAGTCGCCGAGCATCTCAAAGAAGGACAGGTGACGGCCATCCTCGCCGATGCAGTCGATGTCGTTGGTGCGGACGCACTTCTGGCAGGAGATAGCGCCGATCTCCTTCATGGTCTTCTTGCCCTGGTAATACTCCTTAAACTGGTTCATGCCGGCGTTGGCAAGCAGCAGCGAAGGATCGTCGGGGACGAGGGACGAAGAAGGATAGAGCTTAAGACCGCGCTCCTCAAAGAAGTTGAGGAACTTAGAGCGAATCTCAGCCGTAGTCATTGACGGGTAGTCAGCACTCATAGAGGGAATCTCCTCGGTTTCACATCGAAACAGTTCAAACGTAACGATATTACCATCCCACCGCGCCTGTGCAAAAAAGAGGGTCGCCAAACAGCGACCCTCCAGCGAATTTGCACGTTATTGCCTATGAACTTGAACTTGAAATGACTTACTGCTCATCATCGTCCATGGAGCCGTCGATGCCGGTATTGGTATCGTCGTCCGAGTTGGAATCGTCGTCTTTGGCGAAAGGATTCTTGAAAAAGCCCGTAGCATCGGGCTGAAGGCCCGAGAGCTTGATCCAGGGGTTATCGAGCTCGGGCCTGGGCATGGCCTGCGCCTCGGGCGCAGTCTCGTTACCGATGAGCTCGGACTCATAGATGAACGTATCGTCTCCAAGCGCGTCATAAGCGGCGACCGGGTTACCCTCGGTATCGCGATACGGCGTGCCCTTAAACACGGCGCCGTCGTATGCCACGAGCTGGCGGCCGGTCTCGTTCTCAAAGTAGTAGACGAAAATGCCCTTGAGGGCCGCGCACAGCGGAATGGCGATAACCATGCCGATGGCGCCCATAAGCGCCGAACCGATAACGAGTGCCGTCAGGCTCATGATGGGATGCACCTGGACCGAGCTCTGCATGACCTTAGGCGAAATGACGTTGTCAGTGACATTTTGCGCCACCATGGTCACGACCAAGGTCCACAAAGCCAGCATCGGGCTGAACATAAAGCCGAGCACCGTAGCAATCGCCGCGCTCACCCAGGGGCCAACAACCGGAACCAAGTGCATGATGCCCGTAAAGATGGCCATGAGCGCCGCGTAGGGATGGCCAATGAGCGTAAAGCCGATAAAGGCGAGGATGCCACCGCAGATGGACGTCACGACCATGCCACGCATATAACCGCCGACCGAGCGCGAAAGAATCGCAACCATAAAGCGGTACGAGGTCTCCTTTTCCTGCCCGATGATGGTGCAGACCTCGTGGTGCATACGGGGATAGTCGCAGGCCAGCCAATAGGCAAGCACCAGACCCAGGAAGATGACGAACAGCTGCGAGGCCGTATTGGTAATGAACGGGAATACACCGCGACCAAGCTCGGCGGCAATCTGAGATACATACTTGGACGCCACGGTAACCAGCGAAGAAAGATTATCGTCCAGATACTCTTTGAGCGGCGTGTTGTTGAGCGTCTTGGCATGCGAGACCATCTCGTTGAGATCACCGCCCGCAACACGAAGCTGCTCAGGCAGGCGGCTCAAGACTTCCATGATCTGACCAAAGAGAATCGGCGACAAGATGCAAACGACACCGACGAGCACAGCAACGACCACGATCAGCGCGATAAGCGAACCAATGCCACGGTTGACGCCGTGATGCTCGAGCCAGTTAGTGATCGGCGACATCACAAAAGCGATGATGGAACCAACAGCTAGAAACTCGATAACCGGCGCCAAAATACCCATAAGGTTAAAGATGACGGCGGCGATGACAATGCAGCCGACGACGGCCCAAATGCGAAGCGTCAGAATACGGGTATCGCGCAGCGCGCGATCGGTTTGTTGGGGGTGTTCACTCATGAACGAACCATCACTCCGTCGGGGTCGATCTTGTCCTGAACCTTCTTAAGGGTACGACGCAGCAGGCGCGAGACCTGCACCTGCGAGATGCCCAGCTTCTTGGCGATCTCGATCTGGGTCATGCCCTTTACGAAACGCAGCTCGATAACCTCGCGCTCGCGCGGCGAGAAATCGCGGATGGCCTCCTCAATCACCAGGCGGTCATCGGTAAAGTCGAGCTCGTTGTCGTCGTCGGCGTAACGGTCGAGAATTGAAGGCGCGTCGTCAGAATCGGACGCACCGGGGGCCTCGATGGGCACCGAGGTATAGGCCGAAGACGATTCCATGGCCTCCAGCACCTCGTCAACGGTCACGTCTAGGTACTCAGCGATTTCCTCAACCTTAGGCGAGCGCTGTAGCTCGTTAGTGAGCTTGTCGGTGGCCTGGTTAACCTTGGCAGAGAGCTCCTGTAGGCGACGCGGAACGCGCACACTCCAACCCTTGTCGCGGAAGTGACGCTTGATCTCACCCAAGATGGTGGGCGTGGCAAACGTGGTGAACTCAAGTCCGCGCTCGGGGTCAAAGCGGTCGATAGCCTTGAGCAAACCCAGATAGCCGACCTGCATGAGGTCGTCGAGCGGCTCGCCGCGATTCTTAAATTTGTTGGCAAGAAACCTTACCAGGTTCATATGGGACATGACGAGCTGCTCGCGGGCGTCCGGATCACCGGTCTCTTTGTAGCGACGAAACAGCTCGCGGGTTTTCTCCTTGTCCCAAGCGGTCTTACCGCTCCGGGAACGTTCGGTCATATTAGATATCCGCCTTGAGATCGAGGGAAAGCGTCAGGGGCGCCGCAGTCTTTTCGTAGGAATCGCACACGCTTGCCAGAATGAGCTCGGCATATACGGCGGCCTGGTCATCCTCATCGACAGTCGCCTGGTCGCCAAAGGTGAAGGTCATGCCCACGTGAGACTCGTCGACATCGAATTTGATCGAGATAACGTCAGAATCAACGGCCGTGCAGCCAAAGATGAAGGCCTCCTCGGCAGCCATACGAATGTCCTCGATGCGATCGACGGACATGGAACACAGAGCGCCGACATTAGCCGCCGTCATTCGCACCAGGCGTGCCAGACGCGGATCCCCGGCAACCGTCAGCGTGATAGAGCAAGTTGCTTCACTACTCATCGCAGGACTCCTCGGAGGTCTCGGCGGGCGTGTAGGTGTAATACCGGGCTGCTTTAGCAGCAGGCTTCTGTGCATCATCGTCACCAGCAGCGGCATCGTCCCCGGCTTCGCCAATCAGGACACGCTCGGTCGGCTGCTCGGCTTCGGCGGCAGCGGAAAGATTATGCTCGGCGTCGACCGCGGGAGCCTTCACCTTGTTAAAGAGTTTCTGAACGGCACCGGCCGCAGAGTCGGTCACACTCGACACGGCATTGCTGGCCTCGGCCATGCTGCCCGTAACCTCGGAAATGTCGCGAACCACGGCTTCGACCTCTACGAGATTGGAGGTAAGGGCGTCGACGGCGGTCTTGCTCGACTTGAGGAGCGGCTCAACCTGCGCCAGCGCGGGGGTGAGCTCATCGACGGCGCCATCGAGCTTTGCTACCACGGGCTGAGCCTCGGCGATGGTGTTGTTAAGGTCGCTCACCGTCTTGTCGAGCGAATCAACGACAGTGCGGGTCTTTCGCAGCGTGAGCGCGAGCTCGATGACAGCCCACACGCCGGCAACGGCGAGCAGCAGCAGGGCGATTTGGATGGGACTCATACAAGCCTCCCGAAGGAATCGAAATACAGACGCTGTTCATGGTACCCCAAAGGTGACCGAACATGCCAAAAGCAGCAACGTGAGACAAAATTACCAGCAGCTACTTCGGTGCATTCCCGCTACGGTCGCGCTCGCTTTGCTCTACACGCCACTCTTCCCAGCCGCGGCCGGCAGGCTGCCAAAACGCACCGCGCTCCAGCCCCTCGGGCAAATAGCGTTGATCGACCCAGCCTTCGGGATAATCATGCGGATACTTATACACACCGTATTCGTCACTGCCCGGGCGATGACGATCACGTAGATAGCTCGGCACCTCGCGCAGCCCACTTGAATGAATATCGGCCAACGCCGCATCAATCGAGGCCTCACACGCGTTGGATTTTGGCGCTAAGCACACATAGAGTGCAGCCTGAGCCAGATTAATGCGGCACTCGGGATAACCGATGACCTCGGCAGACTTAAACGCGGCATGCGCCACCAATAGCGCCTGCGGATCGGCGTTGCCAACATCCTCAGAAGCCTGAATCATAATACGGCGAGCGATAAACTTAGGGTCCTCCCCCGCATCGATCATGCGCGCGAGCCAATAGATCGTGGCATCGGGGTCGCTGCCGCGCATAGACTTAATAAACGCGCTGATGATGTCGTAGTGCATGTCGCCGTTTTTGTCATACGAAAAACCACGGCGCGGATTGGCAATCTTTACGTCATCCACGGTAATGGGATAACGCTCCCCCGCCGCCGGCGCTGGCGTTCCCTCGGTATCGGGACGCGTGACGGCAATCTCGCTCGCAAGCTCGAGCGTCGTGAGTGCCGAGCGAGCGTCACCCGCAGCCAGCGTGCAGATGGTCTTAACCGTATCCTCATCGGCCGAGAACTTGCCGTTCAAACCCTGCGGCGCCTCGAGCGCACGCTCGATAAGCGTGGCGATATCCTCGTCCTTTAAATGTTCAAGTTCCACCACGCGACCGCGCGAGAGCAACGCCGAGTTGACCTCGAAGTACGGATTCTCCGTCGTGGCGCCAATCATAATGACGGTACGGTTCTCAACCGCATGCAGCAGAGCATCCTGCTGCGACTTGGAGAAGCGGTGAATCTCGTCGATGAAAAGAATGGTGCGACGGTCGTACGTATTCAGGCGCGTCTTGGCCTCGTCAATCACGCGGCGCAGGTCCTTCACTGTGCCCGTCACGGCGCTGACCTCGACAAACTCGCTCTTGGTATGGTTGGCGATAATGTGGGCCAGCGTCGTCTTGCCCGTACCGGCCGGCCCATACAGAATCACACTCGACAGCACGTCATGCTCAATCGCGGCACGCAACCACGAGCCCTTACCGACGGCCTTTTGCTGGCCCACGTACTCGTCGAGCGAATTGGGCCGCATGCGCACCGCAAGCGGCGCATTCTGAAAGGAACGCTCACGCGTCGAAGCAGAAAAAAGGTCGTCCATAGCCATCCCGTGCATCAATCAAAAACGTTTTCCATGAACAGTATACCGAATATATACGAACTACCGTTCGTTAATATAGGTACGGTGCGGAAACATCAATCCCGGGAACAGCTTGCTCGTGAGCTCGCAGAAATAACCGTCCGTCATGCTCGCAATGTAATCCACGACCGTCTGGTCCTTATCGTCCTGCCATGCATAGGTGCGATCGTAGTAGGAAAGCTGCTGCTCAATGCGAGAAATGTGGTGCTTAAAGATATACGAGGACTCGTCGCCTTCGTTTATGTCCCGCAGGCAACGGTCATAGAGCTTTTCGAAGGCCTCGCGCAGCTCCGCTTCGGAGTCGCCTTCTATGCCGCCCTTGCTATAGATCTTAACGTAGTTCTCGCGCTTGGCCCGGCGGATCTCCTCAAACAGGTCCTCGCTCATCTCGATGCGCGGCTTGCCATAGCTGTGCTCGACGATATCGATAGAGGCATGCGTAAGGATCCAGCTGTTGTATGCACCGCCCAGGTCATCGTCAAAGGCGTCGGGTAACAGCAGGCCCGCCGCAATGGCGTCTTGCCGATCGCGCCCAACGTAGGCAAGGATATCCGAAATGCGAACCACGCAGCCCTCGAGCGTCATGGGGCGCAGGTGCTCAATTGCGCTATAACCCGTGGCAATGCATTCCTCGACGGTTCGGTCGAACTGGTTAAAGGAACCCATGTCCGAAAGCTCAAAAACACGCTGTTCGTACTCGCCGTTGTGGCACAGTACGCCATCGAGCGTCTGGAGCGACACGTTGCGGCCGTACAGCGCGTCGAGCACGCGAACGGATTGTACGTTATGGAAAAAATAACGCCCCGTGCGCTCATGATAGATGTCGTTGAGGAAACGCTCACCGGCATGGCCAAAGGGCGTGTGGCCCAAGTCGTGGCCTAAGCCAATCGCCTCGATCAGATCGCAGTTGAGCCCCAGAGCACGCCCGATATCGCGAGCGATGCGCGAGACAAGCTGCACGTGCAGGCCGCGGCGCGACAGATCGTCGTTGCTGCGAAAACTGAAGACCTGCGTTTTGCCTGCATAACGTGTGTATGCTGGCAGATGCAGGATCTTTTCGATATCGCGCATAAAGGACGGACGCATAAGCGTGCCCTCGTCTGCGGCCCGATCGACACGGCGGATGGCCTGGTCGTCACCGCATCGATAGGGATTAACGACACCCGCGGCGCGGTCGGCGGCAATGCGCTCGACCAGCTCGGGCGACAACGCCGCGGGAATGCGATCCAGGCGCGCCTTGATGGCGGCTGTCTGTTGATTGATTGCCATGGCATGCTCCTTAAAAAGGGCGCGCAAACGGTTACAGCGTACTACCCACGAACTCGATTATGGCAAATATTGGCACCAAAAACGGCAGCAAAGGCAGCGAGCGCGATTTTACGATGAGACAGGCGGCGGCAAGGGTCAGGAGCGCAACTGCAAACGCGACGACGCCGCTCAGGGGATCGAAGGTGCAAAGGGCAAAGAGCGCCTTGGCATCCCCCATGCCAACGCCAGGGGCATGGCGAAGGCGACGCCAGAGTGACTCAGTAAGCACAAGGGCAAGGTAGACGATGACCGCAAGACCGGCGTGGTCAAGCGCCATGTTAACGCCCTTGTCGAGCCAGACGCCTGCAAACGCCGCCACCGCACACGCGCCGGCAAGCTCATTGGGAAACCGCCGCTCGCGGGCATCAATCGCCGCGCCGGCAAAGATGCAAATCCAAAACGGGATATAGAACATCGAAACCCCTCAACTGAGCGCTCAAACGTAAAACCACCGCAAAGGTTCTATCCCCTTTGTGGTGGTTTTGATGGTGGTTATTTGGCGCCCTGCATGACCTCGTCGAGGGTAACGCTTACGGCGTGCTGCGTCGGCACCCAGTCGACCTTCAAGAACAGCGCTGCTACCGTAATGGGGATATAGCTGAACATAAAGATCGGGAAGGTAAACAGGTTGGTTACCAGACGCCACTTTTGCGCGCAGTGAATATGCTTGTATTCAAAGATAGTCGTGAGCAGCGCCAGGATAAAGAAAGTCTGATACATCATAGCGAAGGTCATGATGAGCGAAGCGGCACACGCCTGCATCTCGACTTCGGTAGCCAAGAAACCGTGCGAAAGGCCGCCCACGATCAGGAACGTCGCATTAGCGAGCATCGAGATCAGAGAGAGCAGCATGCCCGGTGCGATCGTCATAAACATGTCGTAGGCGGCAAAGCGATGATAGCGGAAGGTCGATTTGACCAGGTGCTTACCGTACGTAAAGAACACCTGGTAGAAGCCCTTGGTCCAACGCATGCGCTGTTTCCAGGATGCCTTAAACGTCACGGGCTGTTCGTCAAAGAACTCCGCCGGCGCATAGCCAATGCGAATGCCGTGAATGGCACAGAACGTGGTGAACTGAATATCCTCGGTCAGCGTGTGGAACTGCCAGCCGTGCATACCCTCGATAACGCTGGCGGAGATGAGGTAGCCCGAACCCGAAACGGCGCAAGACGTCTTACAGATGTTGCGCGCATTGTTGAGAAAGCGCGCCTCGCGCAGATACCACGTGGCATTAGCTGCCGAGATCCACGAGCTGCCAAAGTTCTTGGAATTGCGATAGCTCGTAACAACATGGAAGCCCTGGTCAAAAGCATCGTTCATCTTGGACACGTAATCGCGGGCGATAACGTTATCGGCATCGAAGATAAAGTAGCCTTCAAACGTATCGGGATACTCGTTAAGGATGCGGTCGAAGCCATAGTCCATGACCCAGCTCTTGCCTTTACGGGCCAAGTCATTGCGCTCATAGACGACGGCGCCCGCCTCGCGCGCGAGCTGCGCCGTGTTGTCGGTGCAGGCATCGGCGACCACGAAGACCTCGATAAGCTCGGACGGATAATCTTGGTCCTTAATGGAGCGCACGAGGTTGGCGATCACGGCCTCCTCGTTATGCGCCGCGATAAAGAAGGCATAACGATGGAGCTTCTTGGCCTTGGGAGGCGCGACCTCACCACGAAGAGCGCCGATGACAAAGAAGACCACCTGGTACAGAAAACAGACCGTAAGCAGCGTGACGACAATCTGGTTGAAGATCACGATAGGTGTGTTGGTTTGTAAAAAGGCGAGCATGCAGGCTCCCAGGAACGCGTGACGTAAACAACCGTATATCTTACCGCAGGCTTACGGAGTTCAAGAAACCACCTAATACTGGCTAGGCCTCGAGCAGACCGAGCTGAGGGACGATTTCGTTGCCAGCGGCAGTGCGGCCGAGCGAACGCGGGGCCAGATCATCCAGAACCGCCGCAAGATCCCATGGCAGCTCGTCACGGCACTCGATGTGCTCCCCCGTCACGGGATGATCGAACGCCACACGCCAGGAATGCAGGAACTGCCTGGTCAAACCCTGATCGGCACGAGCATCGCACTTGCCATAGAGTGGATCGCCCACGCAGGCGTGGTTGATATGACGCATGTGAACGCGAATCTGATGCGTGCGGCCGGTAAACAGGTGACACTCGACAAGCGTGTAGCCGTCGTCGAAGCGCGTGGAATCAAAGCGCTCAAGGACCTTAAAGGTCGTGATGGCCTGGCGCGCAAAGGGGTCATCGGAAACCGCCATCTTCACGCGGTCGCGCGTGGAGCGAGCGATACCAGTATTGATAGTGCCCTCGTCCATGGCGATGTGCCCATGAACGAGCGTAATGTAGCGACGGTCGAGCGTGCGCGTACGAATGAGATTTTGGAGCGCGCGCTGGGTGTCGTCGTCTTTAGCCGCGAGCATAAGGCCCGAGGTATCGCGATCCAGACGATGCACGATGCCGGGGCGGTCCTCGCCCTGCACGGTACCCAGATGGTCGATGCCGCAGTGATAGACCAAGGCATTCGCAAGGGTGCCGCTCTCATGACCATGCGCAGGATGGCACACCAGGCCACGCTGCTTGGAGAGCACCATGAGATAGTCGTCCTCATAGCGAATGTCGAGCGGGATGGCCTCGGGGATCACGTCGGTCGGGTCATGCGGCTCGGGCAGGTCGACCGAGATGCGGTCACCGGAGCGTACGGCATACTTTTTAGATAGGCAGGTCTCGCCGTTGACGGCAACGGCGCCTCCCTCGATCAGATGCGCGCAGGCAGAGCGCGTGGGGCAGCCATCGTTGGCGCCCAGATAGGCGTCGAGACGTTGACCGGCGCAATCGTCGGCAACGAGAATATGGATGTCGGCCATTAGCGCTCATTCCTTTCGCGAATCTTGCGGGCACGCTCCCCACGCTGCTTAGCTTTACGTTTGGCGCGGGCCTCGTCACGGGCGTTGAGCTCGGCGGTCGCATCGACCTCGCGAGCGGCGGGACTCAAGAACATGTATCCGATGAGCGCCAGCACGACACCGGCGGTAATGCCGATATCGGCCACGTTAAAGACGGGGAAATCAATGAAGGTAGTGGCAATAAAATCAGTCACAAAGCCCATGGCCAGGCGATCGATCGCGTTGCCGATGGCACCGCCCGCAACCATGGCCATACCCACGACCTCTAGGCGAGCGAGCTGAGGAGCACGGAGCAAGTACACGGCAATGGCGGCAATGGCCGCAAGCGCCAGCACGGCAAACGCTATGCCATGGCCCTCGCCCATGCTAAAGGCAGCTCCGATATTGCGGACAAACACAAAATCGATCACGCCGGGGATAGCGGTCATATGCAGGGTATCGCCCACGGCACGAACCGCAAGCTTGGTCAGCTGGTCAACAAGCAACACAAAGAGCGCCACCCCACCAGCAACACCTAACCGCCAACGCAAAGGCGGCGTCATATCCGCACCACGACCCAAAGAAATCCCCTACCCTCAAAACAATCGAATTCCATTTAACGCAAATAACCATCTTATATTGCCATACGCAGAACGCACGACATATCCACCAATGCGACAAAGGGGCTGTCCCCTTGTCCCTTCACCGGGTAGTCTTTTTGGGACGGGGCTTTTTTAGCTACCCAGTCCAGCGCTTTCGAAGATTAAGTCCTTATTTGAGGTAGGGCAGCTAAAAAAGCCCCGTCCCAAAAAGACTACCCAACGTCTACCTATTGTCCGGAAATAAAAACGTCGCGTATTTGGCAACGACACGAAAACCCGCCAGAGCGAGCAAGGTGCCTTGAAGCAAGGCGGCATAGACCTTCTGGTCATGCCGCCGAAGCTGAAAGGCAGATTGCCGCTCTGGCGGGTTTGCAGCGTCAACCTGTTACGCGGTTTGGTAAAACCGCGTAACTACAAGGCATTCGCGCAGCGCTTGCAGATATGCGCGTGACCGTTGTACTCGCCGACGGTGGTGCGATAGTTCCAGCAACGGTCGCAGCACTCGCCCTCGGCGGCCTCAATAGCGACGGAAAGCTCCTCGCCCTGGGTCAGCTCAACATCGGAGACGATGTAGAACTCGGCCAGATCGACGGCCTTGTCGCCGGTCAGCAGCGCATACATCTCGGCGGGAACGACCGCCTTGACGCGGACCTGCTGGCTCTTGGTGAAGGTACCGGCGGAGCGGGCATCCTCAAGGGCCTTGGTCACAGCGCTACGGAGCTCGAGCGAGGCCTCGAGCACGCCCTCAAACTCATTGGCCTCGTCGACCGTGATGGGCGACTTGTACCAATCGAGCAGCGCGGCGTACTTCTGGTGATCGACGCAGCCGGCGGGCGCATAGGCCATGGCCTCGTCGACCGTGTAGGACAGGATCGGCTGCAGGTCGCGCATGAGCATCGAGAAGAGCTCAGCCAGCACGGTCTGGGCGCTGCGACGCTCGAGCGAGCCGGGCTTGTCGCAGTACAGACGGTCCTTCAGGGCGTCGAGGTACACGTTGGAAAGCTCGGTAACCACAAAGTCGTAGAGCGCACGGTAGGCGCGCGGGAACTCGTAGCTGGCGTAGGCGTCGTCGACCTCGGCCTGGACCTGGGTCAGACGGGCAACCATGAGCTTGTCGAGCGGCAGCAGGTCGGCAAAGGCGACGCCGTCGGTCTCGGGCTCAAACTGACCCTCGAGCTCGGAGAGCAGGAAGCGCAGCGTGTTGCGGAAACGACGGTAGGCATCGGACGTACGAGCAAGGATCTCGTGGTCGATGGAGACGTCGGAGCTGGTATCGACCGAGGCGACCCACAGGCGGATGATATCGGCGCCCATCTCGTCGCAGACCTTGTTGGGGTCGATGACGTTGCCGAGCGACTTGGACATCTTGCGGCCCTGGCCATCGAGCGTGAAGCCCTGCGAGACGACCGCCTTGTACGGAGCGTGGCCGTTGGCACCCACCGAGGTGAGCAACGAGCTCTGGAACCAACCGCGGTGCTGGTCGGAGCCCTCGAGGTACACATCCGCCGGGTACTCAAGCTCGGGGCGATACTCGCAGACGGCCTTCCAGGACACGCCGGAGTCCCACCACACGTCGAGGATGTCCTTATCGGCCTTGAGGTGATGGCCGCCGCACTTGGGGCAGACGCAAGCCTCGCCCAGGTAGCTCTCGGGAGCGTCGGTGAACCAGGCGTCGGAGCCCTTCTCGTGGAAGAGCTTGATGACGGCGTCGAGCGTAGCGTCGTTCATGACCTTCTCGCCGCAGTCGGCGCAGGTGTAGCTGGGGATAGGCACGCCCCAGTTGCGCTGACGGCTGATGCACCAGTCGGGACGCTGCTCGACCATGGCACCGATGCGGTTGGCCGCGTGGGCCGGATACCACTTGACGTTCTCGCGGATCTCTTTTCCAGCCTGCTCGCGCAAACCGGTCTTGTCCATCGAGACAAACCACTGGTCGGTAGCACGGAAGAGCACCGGGTGCTTGCAGCGCCAGCAGTGCGGATAGCTGTGCGTGATCTTCTTCTCGAGGACCAGGGTGCCGCGCTCGCGCAGGAACTCGATGATGTGCGGATTGGCCTCGTCGGTATCCATACCGCTGAAGGGGCCACCGGTACCAAACTCCTCGCCGGTGTAGAACTTACCGTCGTCATCGACCGGCATGCAGATATCGGTGATGCCCTCCTTGAGGCAAGCGAAGTAGTCGTCGACGCCGTGGCCGGGCGAGTTGTGGACGATACCGGTACCGTCATCGACGCCAACGTAATCGGCCAGCAGTGCCACGCCCTCGACACCGTCAAAGATCGGCTGCTTGTAGTGGATGTGGTGGAAGGTCTCAGCGGGAACCACACAGGGCTTACCGTCGACCATGACCGGGGTGTACTCCCAGCCAAACTCCTCACAGCACTTGGGAGCCAGGTCCTCGAGCATAACCTCGGCACGGCCATCGTGCTCAACGGCAACATAGGCGGCGCCGGGCTTAAGGGAAACGGCCTGGTCGGAGGGGATGGTCCACGGCGTGGTCGTCCAGATGATGAAGTCAACCGGGCCGTCGAAGTTCTCGAGACCGGCAGGCTTAGTGGTCATCTCAAAGCGCACGAAGATGGACGGGCTCGTCTCGTCGGAGTACTCGATCTCGGCCTCGGCCAGCGCGGTGTGGCAGTGCTTGCACCAGTGGACGGGCTTATGACCGCGATAGATCATGCCCTTGTCGAACATGGCCTTGAAGACCTCGATGTCGGCGGCGTCATGCTGGTGATAGAGCGTCAGATACGGGTTGTCCCAGTCGCCAAGCACGCCCAGGCGACGGAAGCCGGCCTTCTGCAGCTCGATGTTCTCGACAGCGAACTTATTGCAAAGCTCGCGGATCTTAGCCGTGGAGGTCTGGTTGAACTTCTCGGTGCCGAGCTTCTCCTCGACCTTGTGCTCAATCGGCTGACCGTGGCAGTCCCAACCGGGGACATAGGGAACCTCATAGCCCTGCATCATCCAGTAACGGTTGATCATGTCCTTAGAGATCTTGTTCATGGCGTGGCCGATGTGGATCGGGCCGTTGGCATACGGAGGGCCGTCGTGCAGCACGAACTTCTTGTGACCCTTGTTCTTCTTTAGAACTTGCTCGTAGACCTTGTTGTCCTGCCAGTCCTTGAGTCGCTTGGGCTCGGACTTGGAAAGACCGGCACGCATGGGAAAACCGGTCTTGGGCAGATTCATCGTCTGCTTGTACTCGTTTGCCACGGTACCCCTTTCTTGTCATGGGCGCGCACGCCCTCTGGGCACCAAAAAAGCGCCCGTCCCTGCAAGCTGGGACGAAGCGCCACAAGACAGGCAGTCTGCCCGTAAAAGCTCTTCGCTTAACCACCCAGCTTAGATGCCCTCGCCCGCGTCGCCGCGCGCTCGCATCCGTTACTCGGCTGGCCTGTATCGACGACCATCTCGGCGATATCTACTAAGACGTGCCTGCGCGGCACGTCCGTTGGGACCGCAGCTCCGGGGTGATTTTCATCGGTCGCATGCACGGGTTCTCAGCACTACCCGCTCTCTGTAGCATGCGGACGGCCGATTACTCGTCCCCATCAACGCTTATGCGGAGTATGCTAGCACGTTCCGCGCCGACGAAAAACCCTCAACACTGGTTTTATACGTTCGAAATTTCTCGCGGCTGTGGACCTTCTCTAGGAGCAAAATACCTGAAAGCACTTTATCGAACGAAAGAAGGTTGCCATGCGCACGATCGGAATGAGCGACTATACCGTCGGCGAGGACTGCTTCGACGAGCTGCCCAGCGCGCTGGCCGAATACGGTGCGACCAAGGTCGCAATCATCGGTGGCAAGCGAGCACTGGCTGCAGCACTTCCCGCCATCAAGGCAGCCAACGCCTACGGCCACACCCTCCTCGCTTAACCTACCAAAAAGGGACAGGTTTATTTTGGCAGGTTTTATCTGGGCAAATGCCATTGAACATCTGTTGAAATTGTTTAGCTTGCCAGTAAAGGGGGCGACCATCTACTCGATGGCCGCCCCCTTTCATTTGCTATTCCAACATGCTCGGGTCAAATTCACTTGCGGGAATCACGCGATACCCGTGACGCAGCAGCAGGTCGACGAAGACACCGTTGCCCGCAGTGAGCGTGCCACTAAAGGTACCATCGTAGATGCGACCTGCACCGCACGAGGGACTACGGTCCTGTAAGATGCACGCGGCGATCTCTTCCGGCCCACCCGCCTGCTCGCACATGTCGAGCGCACGCTCAGCACCCAGGCGAAACTCACGATCGACCGAGGCGCCCTCGCAGGTACGGACTTCGCCGTTCACAATCTCGGACGGCTTGCGCGGCGTGGGCAGGCCGCCAAAAACCTCGGGGCACACGAGGAGCACCTCGGTTCCCGTGCGCTCGCAAGCCTCGACCAGCTCGCGATGGTAATTATCGAGCCCGTTATACTTGCAGCTCTCGCCCATCAAGCAGGCACTTACCACGATCTTCATATACAACTCTTCCCAAGCAGAACGCCCCATTTGAGATGGACACTCAAATGGGGCGAAAGCACTGCGCAACTAGTATTACTGCTGCTTTGGCATCAGCGGATTCTCACGCGTGAGGAGATTCATAAACTCCTCGCCCGTGATCGTCTCCTTCTTGTACAGATAACGAGCCAGCTCGTGGAGCTTAAACTTGTTCTCCTTCAAGATCTGCAGGGCGCGGTCGTGCGCATCCTCGATCAGCTTGGCGACAATCGCGTCCACGCGCTCGGCCGTACCGGGGGCGCAGGTGAGCGACGTATCCTGGTTAAGGTACGCGTTCTGCACGGTACCGAGCGCCATCATGCCAAACTCATCGGACATACCAAAGCGCGTCACCATGTTACGGGCGAGCTTGGTGGCCTGCTCGATATCGTTGGCGGCGCCGGTCGTCATCTCGCCAAAGATGAGCTCCTCGGCTGCACGGCCACCGCAATAGACGGCGAGCTTGTCCAGGATCTCCTGGCGCGTGGTCAGGAAGCGCTCATCCTCCTCGACCTGCATGGTGTAGCCCAGAGCACCGCTCGTGCGAGGCACGATGGTGATCTTCGTGACCGGCGCAGAGCCCTTCTGGCGAGCGGCAACGATGGCATGGCCGATCTCGTGATAAGAAACGACCTGCTTCTCGTGGTCGGACAGCACCGTGGACTTGCGCTGCTGACCGGCGATGACGACCTCCACCGACTCCTCAAAATCGTCCTGCGTGGCGCGCTTGCGACCCTCGCGGACGGCTCGCAGGGCGCCCTCGTTGATAATGTTGGCCAGGTCGGCGCCCGAGGCACCGGGCGTGGCGCGGGCAATCGCGGTCAGGTCGATCGGCGGCTGCGTCTTCACGCTCTTGGCGTGCAGCTCAAGAATGTTCTTACGGCCGGTCAGGTCGGGCAGCTCAACGGGGATGCGGCGATCAAAACGACCGGGGCGCAACAGGGCCGGGTCAAGGCTGTCGGGACGGTTGGTTGCAGCGAGGACGACGATACCCTTGTGGTTATCGAAGCCGTCCATCTCGGTCAGCAGCTGGTTGAGCGTCTGCTCGCGCTCGTCGTTGCCACTGAAGCCGCCGCCGTCGCGCTTCTTGCCGATGGTATCGATCTCAT
Source organism: Collinsella sp. HCP3S3_E11 (assembly GCF_052067375.1). Lineage (NCBI taxonomy): Bacteria > Bacillati > Actinomycetota > Coriobacteriia > Coriobacteriales > Coriobacteriaceae > Collinsella > Collinsella sp. HCP3S3_E11. Next base: position 56,821 of record NZ_JBQHQI010000009.1, read on the forward strand.
CGATAAAGACGATGCACGGGGCCTTTTCCTTGGCCTGCTTAAACAGATCGCGAACCTTGGCGGCGCCGCGGCCGACGAACATCTCAACAAACTCAGAGCCCGAAATACTAAAGAACGGCACACCAGCCTCGCCGGCCACAGCCTTGGCAAGCAGGGTTTTACCGGTACCCGGAGGGCCGACAAGGAGGGCACCGCGCGGCAGCTTGGCGCCAATCTCCTCGTAGCGCTGCGGCTTCTCCAGAAAGTCGACGACCTCCTTGAGGGACTCCTTGGCCTCTTCCTGGCCAGCGACATCCTTAAAGGTCACTCCCACATCCTTGGAGGCAATCACGCGCGCGCCGGACTTGCCCAGTCCACCGCCGCCAAAACCGCCGCCGCCAAAGTTCATCGACGGGCCGTCATCACCCATGGCCTTCTTCATGCGGCGGTTGAGCCACCAGCCGATCAGGAAGAAAATCGCCATGGGAAGAATGAGGGTGAGCAGGTAGTAAGTCATCAGACCCGAGTTCTTATCGGGAACGACCGACTCAAGCGAGGCGCCAGATTCAAGCACGCGATCGGTAAAGCCCGCATCATTCGGCACACCGGTCGTCTTGTAGGCGATGTTCTCGTCCTCACCCTTCTTAGTGTAATAAATCGAGTAATCGTCCGTGTTGTACTCGACCTTATCGACGCTCTTCTTGTCGAGCGCTTTGACAAACGTCGAGTAATCGGTCTTCGTAATCTGCTGCGTGTGACCGATGTTGGGGAACAGAACGGTCGAGAGCACGAGGTAGACGACGAAGGCGATGAGCACGTAGAGGATCATATTCCGTCTACGTTTGTTGTCATCCATCTCCATCTGCTTGAACTCCATCTACTGGGGTTGATAATGCTAACTAGAATACCCAACCCGGCCGGCGATAAACCGACACCGGGCACGAAAGGACAGAGATGGCATCACTGGAAGTCGGCAAGGTTCAAATCTATACGGGCGACGGCAAGGGCAAGACGACGGCTGCGCTGGGGCTCGCGCTGCGCGCCACGGGCTATGGACTTAACGTGCTCATGCTTCAGTTTGCCAAGAAGCTGCACTGCGCCGAACATGACGCAGCTCCTCGATTGGGGCTTTGCATCGTACAAGCCGACCGCGACACGCCCGAAGCCTGTGCCGCACAGATCATGGAGCTGGCGCGCGAGCAGATTAGCCAAGTCGACGTGCTGATCTTGGATGAGCTGGGAGAAGCCATGCGACGGGGCTTTGTGACGCGTGAAGATGTCGAAGCGTTGATCGCGATGAAACCAACCACCACGGAGCTCGTGCTCACTGGCCGCGGCTTGCTGCCCCTCGCCGACCTTGCCGACCTCGTAACCGAAATGCGCCCCGTCAAACACTACTTCGACGAAGGCCTCCTAGCCCGTCAAGGCATCGAATACTAATTGATCCAAAGGGGACGGAGGAAAACGAACCATCGACATCACCACGGAGAGCAATGATCCGTTTTCTCTGTCTCATACGGATCATTAGGCAGTAGCGCGGCCTAGCCAGTTGCCGCTGTGGTGGTAGATGGTGAACATCGCGGCCGTGATGAGCCAGGTTACGGGGTAAACCAGCAGCAGGAGCTCAAGCGACGGATCGAAAGGCATGATCGCAAACACCCAGATCACCCTGAGCACGACGGTGCCGAAAATCGTGAGAATCATGGGCTGCAAGCTCACGCCGGCACCGCGAATGGAGCCCGACGCGTTTTCGATAATCGAGAAAATCGCATAGAACGGCGCAATAAAATGGATGATGGTCGTGGTGTAGGCCGAAATCGAAGCATCGTCGACAAACAGACGCGACAGAGGACCCGAGAACACCAGCAGCACGGCAGACAGGCCACCAATGAGCATAAACGACAGCACGAGCGACGTATGGTAGCCCTTGCGCATGCGCTCGTAGTTGCGCGCGCCAAAGTTCTGTGCCGAGAACGTGGTGATCGACACGCCAAGCGCCTCGGTAACCATCCAGACAATGCCATCTAAGCGGCCCGAAAGACCCCAAGCCGTGGTGACATCGGCACCAAACGAGTTGACCGACACCTGAATCAAGACGTTGGAAATCGAATACGCAGCAGACTGAAAGCCAAGCGGCAGACCACACGAGATCATGCTCTTGCAAATACCAGGATCAATGCCGAGTTTGGAGAGTGAAAGCCGCCACGCACCCGGTGCGTGCATCATGCGAATCACGATCATCGTGGCGTTGGAGCAAATGGTCAGCGCCACCGCGATGCCGCAGCCCAGAGCCTCCATATGCAGCACGGCAACGAAGATGACATCCAGCACCACATTAACGAGGCAGCCGGAAGCGATGATCACGGCAGGTCCACGCGTGTCGCCCACGGCGCGCAGCAGTGCCGTTCCCATATTGAGCAGCAGCGCCGCAACCATGGCGGCAAAATAGCAACGAGCATAGGCCACACCCTCGGCCAATAGTTCATGCGGCGTATTCATAAGCACCAGCATGGGCTCAACGAACACTATGCCCAGAATCGAGACGACGATACCGCCCACCAGAGCGAGCGTCATGGCCGTATGGACCGAACGACTCAGTCGCTCATCATCGTGCTGGCCAAAATACTGACCTGTAATAACAGCACAGCCGGCGCCAACACCGACGCAAAAACCGATGCAGAGCTCCGTGAGCACCATCGTGGCCTGCATGCCGCCCAGCGCGAGCTTGCCGCCAAACTGACCGACGATATAGGTACCGATAAGCGTGTAGGCCTGCTGAAAGAACGAACTAAAAAAGATGGGAACGCACAGCGAAAGCAACTGCTGCCAAATAACACCCTGTGTTACATCGATAGCCGTAGATTTCTTAGCCACACGCCCTCCCCACCAGCGCACGTCAAACAACAAAACGTCAATATAAGACTAAAGCCGACACCAGCTTAGCACCGACCGGCGTCAACCGAAACACTCGGACTCAGAGCCCAGTGCAAAATATCTGCCTAGTGATACAGTCCCGGCTGGTAGTGATACTCGTTGCTCACGTGCGGACACAACTGCCAAAAAGCGACAGCACTCGCCGCGGCCACGTTGAGCGAATCGACCCCGTGCGCCATCGGAATACGCACAGCCCGGTCACAGCCCGCGATGGTCTTGGCGCCCAGGCCGGCGCCCTCGGTGCCCATAAAGATCGCCAACCGGTCAATCTCCCGCAACGCGGGATCGTCCAACGACACCGAATCATCCGTCAATGCCATGGCGGCACACGAAAAGCCGGCATCGTGCAGCGCCGCCAGCCCATCATGCGGCCATACGCGCGCCTCGCTGCCAATGCGCGTCCAGGGCACCTGGAACACCGTGCCCATGCTCACGCGGGCCGAGCGGCGGTACAGCGGGTCACAGCAAGTGGGGCTCACCAAAATGCCATCGACATTCAACGCTGCCGCCGAGCGGAAAATCGCACCCACATTAGTATGGTCGACAATACCCTCGAGCACGCACACGCGCACCGGGCGCTCACCCGCCACCTCGACGACGCCGTCCAAGAACTCATCAACCGGAATCTGACGCGGGCGACGGAACGCCGCGAGCGCACCGCGCGTCACGTTAAAGCCCGTCAACTGCTCCATGAGCTCCATGGAGGCCACGAACACAGGAACCGGACCTGCGCCCTCGCGTACAACCAGACGCTCGAACAGCGGCATCATCTGATCGAGCCAGCGCTCACCCAAAAGAAAGCTCACCGGCTCGTATCCGGCACGTACCGCGCGCTCGATGACCTTGGCGCTCTCGGCGATAAAGATGCCCTTTTGCGGCTCCAGCACGCAGCGCAGCTCGCGCTCCGTCAGTCGCACGTAGGCGTCGAGCCGCTCATCATTAAGGGAATCGATTCGCAGCACCTCAACGGCATCAGTCATAGCAGCCAGCCCGTACCCTTCTTTACAGCACATCTATACCAAACGAGGCGACGCTAAGCGCCGCCCCATGCATTCAATCAACCCGGTGATACCGTTCACGCCAGACGATTTAAGCATCAACACGACGATACGTCACAAACTCATAATCGAGGCCTTCGTCACCCTCGCCCGCGGCAATCGTGGCAACCCCGTCGCGCCGCGCAACTTCCCACGCAGGATCGACATCCAAATTGGGAAAATACGTGTCCACGGCATGGGTGCAATGGTCGTGCGTGACCTCGGCCTCCACGCAGTACGGCAAAAACTGCCGATACACCTCGCCGCCACCGATCACCCAGGCAACGGGCTCATCGGCCACGGCGGCCAAGGCCTCGTCGATACTATGCACCACGTCGACGCCCTCGGGGGCAAAGCCCTCGTCGCGTGTGAGCACAATGTTGCGACGGTTCTTAAGCGGACGCCCGCCGGGAAAACTCAGCAGGGTCTTGCGTCCCATAATGACCGGACAACCCTTGGTGCACGCCACAAAATGGCGCATGTCGGCACGGTTGGACACGACCATGTCACCCTCGCACCCAATGCCCCAATCATCGCACACGGCGACAATGGCAGAAAGCTTACACGTCATGCGCGTCACCTACACCGCAATGGGGATGTTCTTGACCTGCGGGCCGTGCTCATAGCCCTCAACAATCAGATCATCAGTCGTAAACGCGTAGAAATCATGCACATCGGGGTTGAGCGTTACCTTAGGAGCCGCAAACTGCGGACGCTCGATAAGCTCGCGGACGATATCGACATGACGGTCGTAAATATGGGCATCGGCGATCACATGCAGCAACTCGCCAGCGATCATATCGACCGACTGCGCGACCATCATCAGCAAAATGGCGTACTGGCACACATTCCAGTTGTTCGCGGCCAAAATGTCCTGGCTGCGCTGGTTGAGAATCATGTTGAGTGTTGGCTTATCGTCCTGCGGGCGCTGCGTGACGTTATAGGTCACGCTGTAGGCGCACGGATACAGGTGCATCTCGGACAGGTCGCTAAACACGTACGTATTGGTCATGATGCGGCGGCTGTACGGCGTGTGCTTAAGGTCGTACAGCACGCGGTCCATCTGGTCAAAGTCACCCTCGGCATAATGGCTCTTCTGCCCAATCTGGTACCCGTAGGCCTTGCCGATGGAGCCGGTCTCGTCGGCCCACTCATCCCAAATATGGCTGTTGAGGTCATACACGTTATTGGACTTCTTTTGATAGATCCATAGAATCTCGTCCATGGCAGATTTGAGGGCCGTACGACGCAGGGTAAGCGCCGGAAACTCCTCACGCAGGTCGTAGCGTGCCGTAACGCCAAAGTTTTTAATAGTATAGGCAGGGGTGCCGTCCTCCCACACCGGACGAACCTTTTGGCCCTCGGTAGTGGTGCCATGGTCCAGAATATCGCGGCACATGGCTACAAACTGTTGATCAGCTTTGCTCATTGACCCTCCTGTCAGTCGCCTATAAGCGATTTTTATTGTAGCCCAGGCGCGCAGCATCGAATTGCACACTTGGGGCGGCACACGCAATGCACGGCAGTACGGCGCCGCATTCGCAAATGCTGCACCTTTAGCTTTTTTGACATATGCCAAAAATAGCTTGAGCGGCTCCGCATACGCGCTATCCTATTGTTGACATATGTCATATTTGGAGAGTGTATGGCAGGAAGACGCGAAAAATTGCGCCGCGTTGGGATCATTCCCGAATATCGCGGCTTTACCCCTGACGGCCTTGCCAGCGGAGACGCCATCGACATGACGGTCGATGAGCTCGAAGTCCTACGGCTTTGCGACCTGGAAGGCCTCAATCAGGAGGCCGTCGCCCAGCAAATGGGCATCGCCCGTGCCACCGTGGCGGCCATCTGCAGCCGCGCGCATCGCAAGGTGGCAAACGCGCTGGTCAACGGGCGAGCACTTAGTATCGAGGGCGGCAATATCGCATACTCCCCTACACCTACGACGACGGCCATATGGCCAGCAAAGGAGGTCGGCACCATGAGGGTGGCAACGACGTACGACAACGGCAACATCTTTATGCACTTTGGCCGCAGTGAGCAGTTCAAAATCTATGACATCCAGGATGGCAAGGTGCTCAACGAGCAGGTCGTAGGCACCGGCGGCACTGGTCACGGCGCCCTAGCGGGTCTGCTCGCCAACGGTGGCGTCGATACGCTCATCTGCGGCGGTATCGGCGGCGGCGCCATCAACGCGCTCACCCAGGCAGGCATCACGGTCTATGCGGGCGCCCAGGGCAGCTGCGACGCCTGCGTCGAGGCCCTCATTGCCGGCACGCTCGCGCAGACCGGCGAGGCCACCTGCGACTGCCATGGGCACGAGCACGAGCACGCCCACGAGCATGGCGAGTCCTGCGGCTGCCACGGCCACCACGACCATGATGGGCACGAGGGCTGCGGCTGCCACTAGTGGCAAGCACCTCAACGTTAACGCGCTTCCGCGCGTGAGAAAACCTGCGAACGAACGGCGAAGGCCGCCTGGAGTACCATCCAGGCGGCCTTCGCCATACTCGACTCAACCAGTCGTTACTTTTTATTACGCATCTGCGCTTCCATCTGGCGCAGCAGGTCCATATCGGACTTGGGACCACCTGTTCCCATGCCACCCAGGCCACCCAGGCCGCCCATGCCGCCCAGGCCCATGGCATCCAGACCGGGAATATTGGGCATGCGCATCTTTTTGCCTTTTTTACCCTTCTTGCCCTTCTTGCCGCCGGCTTGCGCCTGGTTGGCCATCGAGCGCATGCGGCCCATCATCTTGTTCATCTCGCCCCACTGCTTCATAAGGCTATTGACCTCGGTGGGGGTCACGCCGGCACCCTTGGCGATGCGGGCGCGACGCTGGCCGTTGATGATGGAAGGACGCAGGCGCTCCTCCTTGGTCATCGACATGATGATGGCCTCGTTCTTATCGAAGATGCCCTCATCCAGGTTGCCGCCCATCTGGTTGAGCGCGCGCTGGCCGCCGGGAAGCATGCCCAGAATGCCCTTCATACCGCCCATCTTCTTGACGGCCTTCATCTGGTCGAGCATGTCGTTCATGGTAAAGCCCTCGCGCAGCATGCGCTCGGCAGCCTCGAGCTGCTCGGCATCGGCTGCCTCCTGGGCTTTCTCGATAATGCCGACGACGTCGCCCATGCCCAAGATGCGCTTGGCCATGCGATCGGGATAGAACGGCTCCAGCGAATCGGGCTTCTCGCCCATGCTCACGAACTTGATGGGCTTGCCGGTCACCTGGCGCACCGAAAGCGCGCCGCCGCCACGGGCATCGCCGTCGAGCTTGGAGATAATCACGCCGTCAAAGTCGGTGCGCTCGGCGAAGGTCGAGACAACGTTGACGATATCCTGGCCGGTCATGGCATCGACGACCATCAGCACCTGATCGGGCTTGACGGCCTTCTTGATGTCCACGGCCTCCTGCATCATCTGCTCGTCGATCTGCAGACGACCGGCGGTATCGACGATGACCACATCGCGCAGGTGGTCGACGGCCTCCTGGATGGCGCCCTTGGCAATATCGACCGGGTGCTCGCCGTCACCGCGGAAGACCGGCACGCCGATCTCTCCACCAAGCGTGGCCAGCTGGTCGGCAGCGGCGGGACGGTAGACGTCGCACGCGGCGAGCAGCGGCGAGCGGCCCTGCTTCTTGAGCAGGTATGCCAGCTTTACAGCCGCCGTGGTCTTACCGGAGCCCTGCAGGCCCACGAGCATAATGACGTTGGGAATGCGGTTGCTAAAGACGAGCTTGCTCTCGGTGGAGCCGAGCATCTCGGTGAGCTCGTCGAGCACGATCTTGACGACGTTTTGCGCCGGCGTCAGCGATTCCATGACCTCGGAGGTCATGCAGCGCTCCTTGGTATTGGCGACAAACTCCTTGACGACCTTAAAGTTGACGTCGGCCTCGAGCAGCGCCATGCGAATGTCGCGCATGGCCGAGGTGATATCGGCCTCGGTCAGCTTGCCCTTGCCGCGCAGGCGGTCAAATGTGTCGTTGAGGCGATCGCTCAGAGAATCAAACACTGGTCACTCCTTAGTTGGACTCGCCCACCAGGGCGCGGCAGAAATCTTTGGCATTAAACTCCTGCAGGTCATCGACCTGCTCGCCCACGCCCACGCGCAGAATCGGGAGCTTGAGCTTCTCGGCCACGGCCATGGCGATACCGCCCTTTGCCGTGCCGTCGAGCTTAGTCATGATAATACCGTCCAGACCCAGCGCCTCATTAAACTCGAGTGCCTGGTTCAGGCCGTTTTGGCCCGTCGCGGCATCGATCACGAGGACGACCGAGACGGGCATGGGGCCGGCGGCCATATTGGCGGCGCGCTTACGCGTCACGTTGACCACCTTGGCAAGCTCGCGCATGAGCTCGGGGCTCGTGTGCAGACGACCGGCGGTGTCGATGAGCACCAGGTCGCTGCCGCGCTTATCGGCCTCGTCGAGCACGTCGTAGCAAACGCTTGCCGGGTCTGAGCCGCGGTCGCGCTTTATGACGGGGACGCCGGCGCGCTGGCCCCACACATCGAGCTGTTCGATGGCGGCAGCGCGGAAGGTATCGGCCGAGCCGATCACGACGTTCTTGCCGCGGGCGGCCATGGCGCTCGCGATCTTGCCGACCGTAGTGGTCTTGCCGGCACCGTTGATGCCCACAAACAGCACGCAGCTCGGCGTGTCGGCGAACGGATCGCGCTCGACGGGTACAAAATGCTGCTCGAGCTGCTCGGCCAGGGCCCGACGGAGTTGCGGGGCGGTCTTGAGGTTCTTCTTGGCCGCGGCATCGCGCAGGTCGTCGGAGACCTGGATGGCGACCTCGGCACCCATGTCACCCATGACGAGGGTGTCCTCTAGGTCCTCCCAAAAATCCTCGTCGACCTCGCCGCCAAAGTAAAAGACCTCGTTGAGGGCCTCGCGGCTACGCTCAAGTCCGCGCGAGAGAGCATCGAAGAATCCCATTATGCATTCACGACCTTTCCGGTTTCGCGATCGAGTTTTTGCGAGACGACGCGACTGACGCCGTCAGCTTGCATCGAGACGCCGTAGAGGACGTCAGCGTCCTCCATAGTACGGCGCTGATGCGAGATAACCAAGAGCTGCGTATCGGAACGCAGCACGTCGAGCGCGCCGATGAGCTTGGACAGGTTGGCGTCATCGAGCGCCGCCTCGACCTCGTCCAGCACATAGAACGGCACCGTACGCGTGCGATACACGGCAAAGAGCAGGGCAAGCGCCGTCAGGCTCTTCTCGCCGCCCGACATGAGCATCATCTTGGTGATGCGCTTGCCGCGCGGCTGCGCCACGACCTCGATGCCCGTCTCGGCCGGGTGCTCGGGGTCGGTCATCTCCAGATGTGCCTGGCCACCCGGGAACAGCATGGCGAAGATCTCGCGGAAGTTCGCATCGACCTTCTCGAAGGTCACCAGGAAGGCTTTACGCATCTTGCGGTCGATGGCCACGGTAATCTTGGTGAGCGCCTTGCGCGCGCTCTCCAGATCGGCCAGCTGCTCCTCGATGTAATCGGCGCGGCGCTTGAGCTGCTCGTACTCCTCCATGGCAACCTGGTTCACAGGGCCCAGGTTGTTGATCTGGCGCACGAGCTGGTTGAGCTCGCGCTCGGCGGCGTCGCGGTCGGTGGGAGCAGGAAGCATGAGCGCTTCCTCGAGCACGGTGGTGCCATCGGCGGTAATGGCCTTGATGGCCGCCTCTACCTGCACCTCGAGCTTGCCGCGCGCGACCTTGAACTCGTTTTGTGTCGCCGTGGCGGCATCGACCCGCTCCTTGGCGCGGGAGACCTCGGCCTTGGCATCCTCGATGGTTTTCTTGAGCGAAGCCGAGTCTGCCTCCTCGAGTGAGGCCTGGTCACGCAGGCGCGCGGCCCAATCAGATGCACGCTCCAGCAGGGCCGAATAGCGCTCGTGCATGGGATCGACACGCAGGCGCAGCAGCTCGAGCGAGCGCGAAGCCTGACGTGTTCCGCGGATACGGCGGTCAATGCCCTCCAGGCGATGCTCCAGATCGGGCACGCGGCCCTTCAGCGAACGCAGGCGCTCGCTCGTCTGGGCCAGGCGCACCTTGGCATCGGCGAGCTTACCGGCTGCCTCGGAATCGTCACGGCGCACGCGATCGAGCTCGTCGTTGGCTTCGGCAATCTGGAGACCCAGGTCGCTTGCCTGCGCACGGGCCTCGTCGCGCGAACGGGTGAGCTCGTCAACGCGCGGGCGCGCGGCGTTCACGGCCTCGGCCGCCTGCTCGCGGCGCCTGGAGATGCGCGCACGCTCGACCTCGGCGTTGTTGGCGCTTTGCTCCAGGCGGCCAATCTCGGAGAGCAGCGAGCGGCGCTCGCCCTCAAGACGGGCGATCTCGCCGGCGGCATCACCCTCGGCGGCACGCGCCTCCTCGACGGCCGCATTGGCCTCGATAACCTGGTTCGACACATGCTCAAAAACGGCAGCCAAATCGGGCTCCAGGCCTTCGAGCTCGCGAATGCGGCGCTTCCGCTCCAGGGCACCCGAGGCCTCGCCGGCATCGAGCCCCACGCGCACCAGGCCACCAAAGCTCACGCGAGCGCCATCGGGCGTCACATAGGTCACACCGTCAACGACTGGCGCCGCCAGCGCACAAGCCAAGTCATCGACCACGTAATAGCCGCCGAGCAGTGCCTCGACAATCGGGCCATAACCGGCACGCACGGACAGGCGATCCACCAGACGCGAACCGGCAGCGCCCTCGGCAGCAGCAGAGCCGCTCACACCACGCGCCACCAGCAGTGCCTCGCCCGAGGCCTTCTTTTGGTCCAAAGCCGCACGACCGGCACGCTCAAGCGTGGCGGCGTCATCAAACAACAGGGCATCGATATCGCCGGCAAGCAGCTGCTCAACCAGGCCCTCAAGCTCACGCGGCGCCTCGAGCACGTCGCCCAGACGGCCCGTTACGTCATCGCCCAATGCCCCTACCAGACGGCTCACCAACGGCGAGCTATCGGCCATACGGGCATCGAGCTTCTTTTGGCTCGCAAGCTCAGAGCGCACCTCGGACAACTTGTTGCGCGACTCGCTCTCACGGGCGCGCAAGTCCTTCAACGCCGCACGGGCGACCTCGGTGGCCTGGCGAGCATCGGCCTGGGCTTGGCGAGCCTGATCGAGCGCGCCGTCGAGCTCCTCGGCACGGTCGCGACGGCTCTCGAGCGAGGCCGTGACCTCCTCGAGCTGCTCGTCAATCTGCTCCAGGCGCGAGGCATACATGTTGTCCTCGACCTCGGCATTGCTCAGCGAGTCTTTCACCTTGGCAAGCTCGAGCGCAGCCTTGTCGGCCACGCGCTGCACATCGCGTTGCTCGCGCGTAAGCTGCGAAATCTGATTGTCGAGCGCAACACGGCGCTCGTGGAGCTCGGCGGCGGCAGGGCCGGCGGCGTCAACGTCGTCCTGGGCCTGCATGTGCGCACCGGTCACTTCCTCAAGCTGGGCACGTGCATCCTCGAGCTCCTCGACCACGCGACGACGCTGATGCTCGGAGCTCGAAATCTGGCCGCGCATATCGGACAGGCGCGACACCATATTGTGTCCCTTTTCCTCGAGCAGGCGCATATCGGAGTTAATACGGCCGACCACATCTTGCATATGACGGCGCTGTTCGCCCAAGTCGCCCACAAACAGGCCCTTTTCCTCGAGCATCACCTGGAGCTTCTCGAGCTCGCGCTCCTTTTCGCCCAAGCGGTACTGCGCAAGCTCCAGCTCGGCGGCACCCTCTTTGGAACGGCTCTCCAGATCGTTCCACTGCGACTGCAGCGAACGAAGCTCGTCAACGGCCAGCATCTGCGTAAGCTCGTTCGCGCGCGAGGACAGCTCTTTGTACTTGCGCGCGCGATCGACCTGACGCTCCAACGGTCGCAGCTGACGGGCGATCTCCTTATTGATGTCGCGGGCACGAGTAAGGTGCTCGTCCATCGACTTAATCTTTTTGAGCGCACGCTCTTTGCGGCGCTTGTGCTTGGAAATGCCGGCAGCCTCCTCGATAAGGGCGCGGCGCTCCTCGGGACGGCTCTGCAAAATGGCATCGAGCTTGCCCTGGCTGATAATGGAATGCGTATCCTTACCCAAGCCCGAATCGTGCAAAATGTCCTGGATATCCATCAGGCGGCACGGACTCGAATTGATGAGGTATTCGCTCTCGCCCGAACGATACATGCGGCGGGTGATGGCAACCTCATCAAAGTCGACAGGCAGCACATGGTCCGAGTTATCGAGCACCAGCGTGACCTCGGCAACGCCCACCGGCTTGCGCGCCGACGAGCCCGAGAAGATGACGTCCTCCATGGCCTGGCCGCGCAGTTGCTTGGCGCTCTGCTCACCCAGTACCCACAGAATCGAATCGGAGATATTCGATTTTCCCGAGCCGTTAGGACCGACGATGACGGTCAGGCCCGGCTCAAACGTCATATGGGCGCGGTCGGCAAACGACTTGAACCCTTTGAGCGTAAGGGACTTGAGATACACGGTTCCTCGCTTAAACGGGCTTCTTGTTGAGAATCACACCGTTGGTGGTGTAACCCATGCGGTCGAGCGCCTCGAGTGCAGCGGCTCCCTCGGCCTCTTTCTTAGAGGCGCCGGTGCCGCGGCCCTGACGGATACCGTCGACAAGCACCACGGCGGTAAAGGTGGGCGCATGTGCCGGGCCCTCGGAGCCTACCAGCTTGTATGCCGGGGGCTCGTGACCGTCTGCCTGCACGCACTCCTGCAAGAACGACTTGGGGTTCGCGGGGTGCTCGGCACGCTCGGAGGCCAAATGGGGCTTAAGCGTGCGATGGATGAACTCCGCCGCCGCATCCCAACCGGCATCGAGGTACAACGCACCCACGAGCGACTCATAGACGTTCTCGAGCGCCGAGTTAAGGCCGCGCGCGCCGGTACCGGTCTCGGAGGCGCCAAAGATGATGATGTCGTCGATGCCCAGCTCGTGCGAAACCTCGGACAGCGTGGCACCCGAAACAAGCGATACCTTCAGACGCGTGAGCTTGCCTTCATCGAACTCGGGATAAGACTCAAAGAGCGAACGGGCAACCACGGCGCCCAGAATGGAGTCACCCAAAAACTCAAGCCGCTCATAGCTGGCAGAGACCGGCTGCCCCTCTACTGCCGAGGGGTGGGTGAGCGCCGCGCGTAGCAGCACCTTGTTATTAAACTCATGGCCCAGGATTTCCTGAGCGCGCGTGAGTCGTTGAGATAAAGCCAAGACCTAGGCCTCCCTGGCGTTTTGGATAGCGTCGACAGCGTCGGCAACGGAGGTGAGCGACAACAGGGTCTCGTCATCGATCTCGAGGTCAAACTCGTCCTCGATGGCCGTCACCAGCTGCAGGCGCTCGAGCGAATTGGCATCGAGGTCGTCAAAAGTCGTCTCATCACTGATCTCGGCAACGTCGACGCCCAGCACGTCGGCAGCGATCTCGGCGATCTTGTCAAAGATTTCGGAGCGATCCATAGCGCATCCTCTCATAAGTCGTGGAATACAATGTGTCGCGCGGGCGGAAGCCGCATTGCAGCACGGCTCCGATTCTACCCCACGATGCATAGCTTGAGCCACGTAACGGAGCTCTTGCTAAACGATACCTTCCATGGAATTGGCAATGCTTTCGATAAGCCCGGCTCGAACGGCCTGAGCCGCGGCGAGCGTACCGTTTTTAACGGCTTCGGCCGACGTGGCGCCATGGCCAATCAAAACGACGCCGCGAAGGCCCAGCAGGATCGCGCCGCCCTTGGCATCGCCCGAGAGCTTGGCTTTCATCTGGCGCATCTGCTTTTTGATGAGCAGCGCGGCGATCTTGGTACCGAGCGAAGACATAAAGGCGCCCTTGAGCTCTTGCAGCAAAAACTTGGCAGCGCCCTCGGTTGCCTTGAGCGCAATATTGCCCGACATGCCGTCGGCGACCACAACGTCAAAATTGCCCGACGTAAGATCGGTGCCCTCGCAGTTGCCCACAAAACCGGGAACCGCGGCTTTCATAGCCGGGAAGCACGCCTTGGTAAAGTTAGAACCCTTCTCGTCCTCGGTGCCGTTGCCAAGCAGGCCCACACGCGGGTGTTCGATGCCCAGGACCACGCGGGCATAGGCTGCACCCATCTGGGCAAAGCGAACCATGTCGTCGACCTCGACATCGGGGTTGGCCCCCATGTCACACAGCACCGTAAGGCCACCGGCGCGGTTGGGCAGCGCATTGGTGAGGCATGGGCGCACCGGCTGCTTCTTACCCTCTACCAAATATCTAAACGGCGTCACGTAGGCGGTGGCGGCAGCCGTCATGGCGCCGGTCGACCCCGCGGAGAAAAACGCGTCCGCGTTGCCCTTCTTAATAGCACGGCAGGCAAGCACGATCGAAGACTTACGCTTGGTCATCACGGCGCGGATGGGATCGTCGTCCATGGCGATGACATCGGGGGCCTCCAGAGCCTCCACGCGCGCGTGCGCCGCGGCAAAGGGGTTGACGATATCGGCGGGGCCAACAGCAATGACCTCGATATCGGGATCGGCGGCAAGTGCGGCCTCAATACCGTCGAGGACAACTTGGGGCTTCTCGTCTCCGCCCACAACGTCTACACAAACGCGAACGTTACTCATTTCAAGTGCTCCTTATACAAAAATGGCCGACTCATTGAGCCGGCCATTGTGGTTCCAGTTGGAACGGCATCGTATCCAGAGTATACAGTTACTCGGTAACGATAACCTCGCGGTCCTTGTAGAAACCGCAGCTGGGGCACACGTGATGCGGGAGCTTGACAGCGCCGCAACGGGGGCACGTGGACTGAGCCGCAGCCGAGATCTTCATGTTGGCGGAACGACGGGTATGGGTACGGATACGACCCTGCTTTTGTTTAGGTACGGGCATAGTGACCTTCCTTATGAACTATCCAGTGTGGCGATTACGCGCAAGTAGCGATACTACCACATTTTTACTCATCAAGATTGAGATTCTTCAATGCTGCAAATGGATTTTCCGTGGCAGCGGCCCATTCGGCCTCGGCCTGGGCGGCGCAATCGCATTGCTCGACGTTGAGATTGATGCCGCAGGTGGGGCACAGGCCGCGGCAATCGGGCTTGCAGAGCACCACAAACGGCGTGTCCATGACAACGGCGTCGTTAATGGGCTCCCCCAGATCGACAATGCGGTCCTCGCCCAAAAGCTCGTAACCGTCCTCGTAGGCCTCGGGATCCTCGGGCTCCTCAAAGAGGTAGAACTCCTCGATCTCGCCGGCGATATCAAACGAGGCGAGCTCAAGGCAGCGATCGCATTCGCCGGTGGCGTGCGCTCGAACCATGCCGGAGAGCAGAACACCGGTGCCCGCATTGGTAAAAACCACGTCGTAAGCAATGCCGTCCTGCAGCTGGTACTCCTTCTCGCCCACCGTGTAGGTGGCGACATCGACCTTGCCGGTCAGCGGATACGAGTCTCCGGGAAACTCGAGCTGCTCGGAAAGATCGACGGTAACGCTCGGGAACTCAGCCATTACCACTGACCGTTCTGCTGGGCGGCACCCTCGTTGAGCTGCTGACGGCAACGGGTAACAGTGCCGGTCAGGCTCTTGAGGTTCTCCTCGAGGTGCGTAAAGACCTGCTCGGCATAATCCTCGGCCGCATAGCGCGTCTCGCGCTCGTACTGCTGGGCACGATCACGGATATCGTCGGCCTGCTGCTGCGCCAAGCGGACGATCTCCTGCTCACCGGCAATGGTGAGTGCCTGCTGCTGAGCATCGGCAATGATGGAATCGGCCTGAGCGGCGGCGGAAGCCATAAGCTCGTCGCGCTCCTTGAGGATGCGACGGGACTTCTGCCACTCCTCGGGATAGCTCATACGGATCTCGTCAAGGATGTTAAAGAAGACGTCGGCATCGATAACCTTCATCTGGGCATTCTTGCCGAACGGCGTCTTAGCCTCTTCGATGAGCCCCTCGAGCTCCTCGACAAGGCTCACGATCCTGTCGCCAGGAAAATTCTCGCCCGGCATCCGGTCTCCTTTCATAGGTAACATGTCATCGTGTTAGTTTACCACATGCCATCAGGCAATATGAAACGTCACGAAAAGCGATGTTTAAGCGCTTCGACCACATTGGGCGGCACAAACGTCGACACATCGCTTCCGAGCGATGCGATCTGACGAACCACCGAGCTCGAGATATAGCCGTACTGCGGCGCACTCATGACAAAAATGGACTCAAGCTCGTTGTCCAGGCGATAGTTGAGGTCCGCCTGCTGCAGCTCGTACTCAAAGTCGGTCATGGCGCGCAGGCCCTTGACCACAGCACCCGCACCCTGCTCACGGGCAAAATCGACCAACAGGCCGGTAAAGGGCAGTACCTCGACACCGTCAATATCGCCCAGGGCCTCGCGGGCCAACGCCACGCGCTCATCGAGCATAAAGGTGGTGCCCACGCCGTTTTTGCCCTGCGACTCCGCCACGGCGACAATCACGCTGGGAAAAATGCGGCGGGCGCGGCGGATTACATCGATGTGACCAAACGTGATGGGGTCAAACGTACCCGGAACGATCACGCGGTTGATAGTGTCATTCATGGGTATCCTCCAAAGGCACGTCCTCGTCAATATCGCTGTCATTAGCATGGTCGCACTCGTCCGCGGCCACCCAGCGCAGCAAGTCAACCGAGGTAATGCCGTAGCGTTTCTCTCGCACGGTCTCAAAACCAGCCGGATGAGCGCCCGCATCGCTTGCGGCATGCTCAAACAGGGCAAAGGCCCCTGGTGCCAGCAAGCCCTGCTGGGCAAGATTGCGCAGCAGCTTCTCGACCGGCTCGGCGCCAAAGGCATAGGGTGGATCGAGCAGGACCAGATCAAAGGGGCCGCCCGGAACACGGCCGCGCGAGGCGCTCGCCAACACATCGCCGGTAACGACGCGCCAACGCGAGCGGTCGCGACACAGCGACTCGATATTCTTAGTGATCAGTCGGGCGGCATTGCGATCGATCTCGAACGTGATGAGCGAGCGAGCGCCGCGCGAGAGCATCTCGATTCCCAGGGCACCGGAGCCGCCAAAGGCATCCAGCACGCGGACCTCGTCCAGATCGAAATCGAATGCCGACATGACCATGGACGCACATGCCTCGCGCACGCGGTCGGTCGTGGGACGGGTGACATCGCGCCCACGCGGCTCTTCGATCTTGCGGCCGCGCCATTCACCGCCGATGATTCTCATCCTCCGCTGACCTCCTTGAAGATATGTCGATAACGCGTGGCGACCGCATCGCGCAAGGGACGCGTCGCCACGGAGTCAAGGTTGCAAGCATACCGCAAGAGCTCGATCGCGTCCAAATGGGCCCATTCGATAAGATCCTCGTCGGCGTCCAGGTCCACAAAACGCAGGGTCACACCGCCATGTTGGCGATAACCCAAGATTTCGCCCTCGTGGCGCAAACGCAGGTCCATCTGCGCAAGTGCAAAACCGTCAGAGGTCTTTTCGAGCGCCCGCAGGCGGTCTTGCGCAGCAGACACACCGCCATTGCCCTTGGAATGCGTCATGACCAGGCACGTGCCCGACACGCTGCCGCGGCCCACGCGGCCTCTAAGCTGATGTAGGGCCGCCAAGCCAAAGCGCTCGCCGTTTTCGATAACCATGACGGTGGCGTTGGGCACGTCGACGCCCACCTCGACCACCGTAGTCGAGACGAGCACGTCGATCTCGCCGCGCTTAAAGGCGTCGATCACGCGGTCCTTCTCCCCCGCCGGCATGCGGCCGTGAAGACGCTCGACGGAAAGCCCCGGCAATGCCAGACGCAGGCGGTCGAGCTCGGTCGCGGTGTCGTGCAACGGCACGGGCACCGTCACGCGACCTTCATCGTCGCGAGCAATGCCGGGAACGTCTTCCAAATCGTCCGCGGAGTCACTCGGCTCCACAAGCGGGCAGATAACGTAAGCCTGCTGTCCTTGGGCATGCGCCTCGCGAATGGCACCGTAGGCCAGGTCGCGGCTCGACTCGGTGAGCACGCGCGTCGAGACGCCGGCCCCGGGGACGGGGCGATGACAAATGATGGACGTGTCCAGGTCGCCATAGACCGAGAGCGCCAGTGTGCGCGGAATAGGCGTGGCCGTCATAACGAGCAAGTCCGCACCTGGGCCTTTGGCACGCAGGGCATTGCGCTGCCCCACGCCAAACCGATGCTGCTCGTCGATAACGACGAGTGAAAGATGTTTAAACGTTACGTTATCCGAAAGGACCGCATGGGTACCAAAGAGCACATCGAGCTCACCAGACTGCAGCTGTGCATGGATGCGCTCGCGCTCGGCGGCCGGGGTAGCACCCGTCAGGAGCGCCCAGGACATACCGGCCTGCGAGAGCAAAGGGCCGGTCTTATCGGCATATTGACGCGCCAGCACGCCCGTGGGTGCCATGACGCAGGACTGGGTACCCGAATCGGCCGCGACTGCCAGCGCGCAGGCGGCGACGGCGGTCTTGCCAGTACCGACATCGCCCAGCAGCAAGCGGTTCATCACGTGGTCGCCATCGCACATGTCATGCAGGATGTCTTGGAACGCGGCCTCCTGCTCGTCGCTCAGCGAAAACGGCAGGGCCCGCCTAAGCGCCGTCAAATGACCACCCGCGGTATGGGTGTAGGGAACCACCTCGACCATACCGCCGTCGTTGCGCAGACGAAGCGCCAGCTGAAGATAGAGGCATTCCTCATAGGCAAGCCGTGCGCGCGCGATATCGCGCTCGGCCATACTTGAGGGAAAGTGAATCGAACGCAGCGCACGGGCGCTGCTCATAAGGCGTCGCTTGGCGCGCAGGGGCGCGGGAATCGGGTCGAAAGGATTGCCGACAATCTCGAGCGCGCCGCTCACGATACGGCGCATCCAAGCCTGGCTCACACCGTCGCTCACATAGTGAACCGGCAGGATGGTGCCCGCGGCACGCCCGTCCTCGAGCTTTTCGAAATGCGGCGAGGCCATCTGCTTAAAGCCGTAGGCAAATTCGACCTTACCCATCACGGCCAGGCGGTCGCCCTGCTTGAGCTGCTGGGCAATCCAGGGCTGGCGGAAAAAAGCGACTTGCAGCACGCCCGTCTCGTCCACAAGCGAGACCTCGGTAACCTGCATACGCGGGCGGGGCTGCTTTTGAACGATACGATCGACCGTGGCGACGATCGTGCACACCGTACCGATAGGCGCCATCTCGATGGACCAGGAGCGCGTAAAGTCCAGATATCGATGAGGGATATGGAGAAGGAGGTCCCCCACCGTCCTAATTCCCAGACGGCGAAGGGCCTCCTCACGTTTACCCGAAACATATTTGAGTCGCGCGATATCCTCGTCGAGCGCATTGCTCTGGGCAAAGCGCTCCGAGACGCGCGGCACGGAGCACAGCTCGGACATGGGCAGATGCCTACTCGATCGAGAAGATCACGGGATAGAGCGGCTGCTCGCCACGATGGGCGTCAATCTCCAGGTCGGGCTGAGCCTCCTCGATGGCGTCGACGATCTCCTGGAAGGCCTCATCGGACAGCTCCTCGCCGGCCAGAATCGTCAGCGCGTCGCCCTCCTCTTCCTCCTGCATGCGGTTGATGCAGTCGAGCGTGACCTGCTTCACATCGGAGCCGACCACGTCGATGGAGCCGGCAATGATACCCATGACGTCACCGGAGTGAATCGGCGAGCCGTCAGAGGCGCTGGAATCGCGCACGGCACGGGTGACCTCGCCATCGCGAACCTCGCTGATGGCATCGACCATGGCGGCAACGGCGTCCTCGAGCTCGGAATCGGGCAGCACCGCGAACAGAGCGGAGAACGCCTGCGGAACGGTCTTGGTGGGAACCACGGCGACCTTTTTGTCGGTGCAGGCAGAAGCGGCAGCCTCGGCAGCCATACGGATATTGCCGTTATTGGGCAGGATGATGACCGAAGTCGCGTTGACCTGGTCCACCGCGCCCAGCAGGTCGGCGGTGGAGGGGTTCATGGTCTGGCCACCCGAAACGACCACGTCAACGCCGAGGGACTTGAGGATGTCGGCCTCACCGGAACCGGCGGCAACGGCGACAAAACCCAGGGCCTTGGCGGGCTCGGCGGCCTTTTGCTGGTCCTCGTGGATCTTAGCGGTACGGTCGTGGGCCTCCATCTCCATGTTGTGGATAAAGACCTCGTAGATCTGGCCAAGCTGCAGCATGTGCTCGAGCACCAGGTTGGGGGTGTTGGAGTGCACGTGGATCTTGTAGTCGGGGTAGGCGCCCACGAGCAGCTCGCAGTCGCCCATGGAACCCAGGAACTTAAGGCACTCGTCCTCGTCAAACGGGGCGTCGGCCTTAAAGAGGAACTCGTTGCAGTAGCGGAACTCCGAGCCCTCCCAGTCGTCGTTGGCCTCGATCTCGACGCGACCGAGGGCCGCATCGCGGGCAGAGCCAGCGGAATCAAACGTGGTGGAGAAATCCTCGACAACGGTGCTGCGGCCCAGAGCAGCGGCAACGAAGTTTTCCAGGAAGATGGCGAAGCCAAAGGCGCCGGAGTCGACCACGCCGTTCTCCTTCAGAACGGGCAGCAGGTCGGGCGTGCGGGCCACAGACTGGTAGGCCTCGACGACGATGGCGTCGAGCGCGTCCTCGGCCGAGAACTTCTTCTTCTCGCACTCGTCGGCCTTGGTCGAGACGTCGCGCAGGACCGTAAGAATCGTGCCCTCGATGGGCTTGCGGACGGCCTGGAAGGCGACCTTGACGGCGCGACGGAAAGCATGCGCGATGTCGGCAGACGTGATGGGCTCATCGGCAGAGACGAGGCCCTCGGCCACGCCGCGCAGGATCTGCGAGGTGATAACGCCGGAGTTGCCGCGGGCGCCCATGAGGGAGCCGTGGGTGATGGCGCCGGCGATGGCCTCCATATCGGCATCGGCGGGAAGGGCGGAAAGCTCCTTGGTCACCGAGGCGAGCGTGAGCGACATGTTGGTGCCGGTGTCGCCGTCGGGCACGGGAAAGACGTTGAGTTTATTGATCTCCTCGGCCTTGTCGGAAACGGCAGCCGCAGCGATCGGAAAACAGGTGCGAATGGTCTTTACAATCATGAGTATTTGAATCTCCGTTTTCGGATGCTAGTTCAGACGGCTCTTGAGCGCGTCGATGTGAATGCCGATCTTAAGGCTGGCGGGATCGATCTGGGCGATCTCCTGCAGGGTGAAAGCAACGGAGCTCGAAAGATTGTGGCAGACGGACTTCATGTTGACGCCGTTCTCGAGCACGACGTGAAGATCGACCGTAAGGCCGTTCTCGTCGGCGGAGACAAGCACGCCCTTGCGGAGGCGCTGACCGGCAAGCAGGCGCACACTCTCGGCGCCCTGGAGCTGCTCGGCCATACCGACGACGCCATAGCACGTCATCGCGGCATAACCGGCAATATCGGCAATAACGTCGTTCGAGACGCTCAGGCTGCCGTTAATGGTCTCAGACACAAGAATCTCCTTATCTGGTGCTCGCGGCACCATGTCGTGGGAGCAATCATTGCAATATTCTACAACGACCGCGGCATGTTGAGGTGGTGGGTCGTGGGATTACATCCTCGACACGAAATGTTGATATGGCAACGTTTGCGTTAAGCAATCGCGGCATGAAAAAACCCGCCGCAAAAGCGACGGGTTTTACAATCTGGCTCCCCGGGTAGGACTCGAACCTACAACAGCGCGGTTAACAGCCGCGTGCTCTACCATTGAGCTACCGAGGAATTTAAAGCCCAGCAGATTGGGCTGAGAAATTCTGGCTCCCCGGGTAGGACTCGAACCTACAACAGCGCGGTTAACAGCCGCGTGCTCTACCATTGAGCTACCGAGGAATAGGTGCATGCTCTCAAGCAACGAAGTTTATTATACGGACGAATCAGCTCAGGGCAAGAACTTTTTTAAGAAATTTTCCGACCCAGTCGTTGGGGACGTTCTTAAACGACTAGTCATTCAAGAACGTCCCCAACGACTAATCAACCAGACGCCCAGGGTAGTCTTTTTGGGACGGGGCTTTTTTAGCTACCCAATCTGGGGCTTTTTTAGTCTTTTTGAACTGCACCCCAAAACCTGGACGGCTTAAATAAGAACTACGCCGCAAGGGACTGTCTCCGGAACTCCTCCGGGGTCAGTCCCTTCAGTTTAACCTGGCGCCTCCTCGT
>NZ_JBQHQI010000010.1:0-61398 GCF_052067375.1 Collinsella sp. HCP3S3_E11
TGCGAGGGGCACGGCCTCGCCAGGAGCATGTCCGCCAAGGGCTGCAGCCCGGACAACGCGGCGATGGAGGGCTTCTTCGGCCTGCTCAAGAGGGAGTTCTGGCACGGCAGGTGTTAACGTCAATGTATTTTTGCCCAATCGCGCCAATTATTTTTGCCCCATCGCGCCAGCTCACGATGTCCAGCCGCACCAATGCAAATTGCCCAATTCTGGCTATTCTTCTTTCATCTTCCTTTCCGTCGGCACGTCCTTGAGCCTGTAGGAGCGGCCGGTTATCTTGATGACGTGGCAGTGGTGGCAGATCCTGTCGGCGATGGCGCTGGCGGCCACCTCGTCGCCGAACACCTTCGCCCATCCCGTTATGCCAACGTTGGTGGTGATGATCGTGGACCGCTGCTCGTAGCGGGTGCTCACCAGCTGGAACAGCAGGTCGGCGCCGCCCTCGTCGATGTCCAGGTAACCCAGCTCGTCGATGATGAGCAGCTTCGAGTGGGCGTAGTACTTCAGCCTCTTCTTGAGTATCCCCCTGGACTGGGCGTCCTTCAGGTCGTCCACGAGCCTGGCGCAGTCTATGAACCTCACCTCCTTGCCGGCCTTCACGGCCTCTATGCCGATCGCGGTGGCGAGGTGGGTCTTGCCCACGCCGGGGCTGCCCACCAGCAGCACGTTCTCGGCCCTGTCCACGAACCTCAGCGTCGCCAGCTCCTCAACCAGGGGCCTGGGCACGGAGGGCTGGAAGGACCAGTCGAAGTCCGCCAGCGTCTTCACGCACGGGAACCCCGACGAGCGTATCCGCAGCCTCGTGATCCTCTGCGTCCTGGCCTCCACCTCGACCTGCGTCATCTGCGCCACCGCGGAGCAGAAGTCCGCATCGCCCTCCGACACCATCCGCATGTAGTCGGGCAAAAGCGCCGACATCTCGTGCAGCCCCAGCGTCCCCAGGTTGTTCTGTGCCCTCACGTAGGGGCTGGCCTCGATCGCGGGATCCGCCATCACTTTCCTCCCATCCGCCCGAGCAGCTCCAGGTTCGCCCGCGCCTGCTCGCGTATGTCCTCGTCGGCCGCCCAGGCCTTATCCGCCATGGCCTCCACGTAGTGCTCTTCTGTATAATTGATCTTGCTGGCGCCCTGCGCCGCGTCGTGGACCGCGACCAGCTCGCCCGCCACGGTGATGCGGATCTGCCCGCCCGGCATCGTCACCACCCTGGCCTTCCTCCCGATGCACCTGCGGGGCACCGACCACTGCCTGCCGGCGGCCCTGACGAGCATCGTCGGCGGCACCACCTGATCAGAGACGTCGCCGACCATCGATTCCAGCAGGGTCGCGTTGCCTATCGGCTGCAGGAACTCCTTCTCCCGCATGAATAGCGCCGAGGGCGGCAGCCCCGTCGTGTCGTTGGGCTCCGAGTTGCTCCTGGCCTCGATGCGCGCGATGGCCGCCAGCAGCCCGTCCAGGCCCACGAAGTCGCGATCGTAGGCCGAGAGCCTGTTCAGGAAGCGGTTGGCGGACTCGTCCTTCCCCTTGGTCTGGGGGGCGCCCGCCCGGCACAGCTGCAGGTCGAAGCCGGCCTCCTTGGCGAACCGCCACGCCCTCTCGTTCCTGACGCGCCGGCCCGTGGACATGTTGACCAGCGACGACATGTTGTCGGTGAGGCACTCCTGCGGCACGCCGCCCATGAACTTGAACGCGCCCAACAGGCAGGCCAGCAGGTCGTCCGTGGTCCGGGTGGCCGAGTAGGTGAACTTGTGGAGCCTCGAGTACCCCAGGGTCGCGGAGAACACGTTGAACTCGAAGACCTCGCCGTTGGCGTCCACCATGGTGATGCCCTCCTTCCAGTCGAACTGCATCTGGCGGCCCGGAGGGGTCTCGAAGCGGGGGTGCGCGTCCGGTGCGCGCAGCGCGCCGAACGCGATGCCGTTCTTCCTGCAGTACTCGGTGAAGGCGTTGTACCCCGGCAGGCGGGCGTCCGGGTGCCTGTGCAGCAGGAACTCGTGGACGGCCTTCTTCGTGATGCCGGGAAGCTCGGCTTTTGCCTCTATCACCTCCCGGAACGGGTCGAAGCCGCTGCCCCTCGACGCCCTGCCGTCGTCGAGGTCGCCGCCCGCTCGCCAGTATTTGGCCACGGTCTTGCGGCTCATCCCGTGCCTGCGGCCGATCTCGCTGAAGTTGGGCTTGGTGCCGGATTGCCTGTACATGCTCAACTCGCCCATAACGTTCCTTTCCATATCGTCCTCCTCTCGAAAGGTTACTCGAGGGGAGGGTACCTTCGTTGGCGCGGTTGGGCAAAATGCGTTGGCGCTGTTGGCACATCTATCTTGGTGCTATTGGATTTTTACGTTGGTGTAACTGGCCCTTTTTATATTGGCATTAACAGCAGGGACTGGTCGGGCTGGACCCCTGCCCGCTTCATCGAGGAGCTCGGGGGCTGGATCGGCCGATACAATACGGAGAGGCGCAGCGATGCGCTCGGCGGCCGCACGCCGGCCGAGTTCCGCGCCGCGCTGGGAAGGGCCGCGTAACGGTCCAAGAAATCGTCCGCAGTCCCTCCGCCCAACGGGAAACTGTGTCCCAAACTACGGCCGAAAAGTGGGGCACGCTTTCCCGAGCGGTCTCCATGGGAAACTATGCCCCATTTCGAAGGCTCATTCTGAGATGCACTTTCCGCCGAGTCAGCGACCGTGGCTCTACCCTCCCAGATACACCTCTAGTGCGGGCAACGTGGCCTCCGCATCACGCCGACCGACCTGGTAGATACGTTCGAGCTCCTCTGGCTCACGACACAGCGATGGCACCTTCACCGATTCGCTCGGACGCACCACAAAAACCTCGTCGCCGGCCTCGCGACGCGTCAGGTCATCGAGCGTGGCGTTATAAACCTCGTGCCGGTGCTCAAGCGCCGCGACAAACTCTGGATAGCGGCGAAACACGCGGCGCAGCATAGGCATCAAGCTATTGGGTTGTTTCACAAAGCCCGCCGGCTGCGTCAGCACCACGATGTTACGGTCATACCCCTGCGCAAACAGCCATGCGCTGGGAATAGAATCGGCCACACCGCCATCCAGATATCGATGTCCATCAATCCAGACGGGCTTGGTCGCCACGGGAATCGCCGACGATGCCCGAATCCACTCGATATCGCGCTCGTCGCCATACGGCAGATCGTGATAGACGGCCTTGCCCGTCTCGATATCGGTACACACGCACGTAAATCGCATGGGGCAGGCGCGATACGCCTCCAAGTCGATGGGATCGCGCTCGATAGGCACCTCGTGATAGGCAAAATCGGCATTGAACATATCGCCGGTTCGCAGCCAGCTGGTCACGCTCGCATAGCGCTTGTCGGCACAATAGGCTTTGTTGTAGCGAATGGCGCGGCCGATCTGGCGCGATTTAAAGTTGTAGCCAAACGCCGCGCCCGCCGAGACACCCACCATATGATCGCAGGTCAAACCGTGCTCCATCCAAACGTCGAGCACGCCCGCCGTATACATACCGCGGTAGCCGCCTCCCTCGAGCGCAAGCCCCACTGTGTGTGATGTCTCCGGCTGTGCCATGCAACCATCTCCGTTCCCATGCTTTTGAACTCAACAAGTATATCTGTCAACGTATGCCGTCAAAAACGTGTTTATAAGCATTTATCGAACGTTTCCCAATGCATTCCCCATGCCGTACCGCAATGCCCCTAGATGGCCTTAGGCATGAACGCCCTTAAGAACGTTGCGGGATAAACATCGCCCGCACCATGCCAACGTCATCGCACGCAACGTGAGATAATTCTCAGCAGAATTCTCCGATAGCAGAGGGAGTTTGTGATGAAGGTTCTTTTGGTCAATGGCAGTCCCAAGGCAAACGGCAATACCGCCCGCGCACTCGCCGAAGTCGCCGAGCAGCTCAATGCCGAAGGCATTGATACCGAGGTGTTTCAGCTGGGCGCCAAGCCCATTCGTGATTGTATCGGTTGCGGCCAGTGTGGCAAGCTTGGGGGTCGCTGCACCTTTGACGACGACGTGGTGAACGAGCTCATCGCTGCCGCTGAGCAGGCAGACGGCTTTGTCTTTGGCTCACCCGTCTACTATGCGCACCCCAGCGGACGCATCCTTTCGGCCCTCGACCGCGCCTTCTATGCGGGCGGGCACGCCTTTGCGCACAAACCCGGCGCCGCGGTCGCTGTCGCCCGTCGCGGTGGCACGTCGACCACCTTCGATGTGCTCAACAAGTACTTCACCATTAACCAGATGCCCGTGGTCGCCTCCACGTACTGGAACAACGTCTTTGGTCGCGTGCCCGGCGACGCCGATGGGGATGCCGAGGGCCTTGCCACCATGCGCAACATCGGCAAGAACATGGCCTGGCTCCTGCAATGTATCGAAGCAGGACAGGCCGCCGGCATCAGCGCGCCCGAAGCCGATCGCGAGCGCACCAACTTCATTCGATAAGTCCAGCGGTGGTCACCTCGATGTTCTATCAATGTCAGCGAAAAGCCAGCTGATGAGGCAAGGTGCCTTGAAAGAGGAGGGCGCTGGGCTGTTGCCCGCGCCCGACGATTGAAAGGCAGATTTCCCATCAGATGGCTTTGCAGCGTCGAGGTGACCGCCGTTCGTTAGAACGGCGGAACATGCTATGAACGTGCAAATCTTCGGCACCAAAAAGTCTTTCGACACCAAGAAGGCCCAGCGCTATTTTAAGGAGCGCCGCATTAAGGTGCAGTTTATTGACCTTAAGGAAAAGGAGATGAGCAAAGGCGAGCTCACGAGCGTGATGCAGGCGGTCGGCGGCATCGACAAGCTGCTCAACCCCAAAGCCAAGGACGAGGAGACACTCGCACTTATCCAGCACCTCACTCCCAGCCAGCGCTTTGATAAGCTGCTCGAGAATCAGCAGGTACTGGCCGAGCCCATCGTGCGCAACGGCAAAAAGGCCACCGTCGGTTATTGCCCCGATGTATGGGGAGCCTGGGAGTAGCCTGTGTTATTTGCCGGCGCGTGGGTATAAGAGCAGGCGTTTGGCATATGATTTTACTGTAAGCCATGTCTAACAAAGGAGGGCACATGCCCAACAAACCCGTGAAGATCATCATGCTTACCGGATACCTCGGTGCCGGCAAGACCACGCTGCTCAACCATATCCTCGCCAACGACGGCGGTATCCGCGCCGCCGTGATCGTCAACGATATCGGCGAGATCAACGTCGACGCCAGCCTTATCGCCGACGGTGGCCTTTCCGAGACCGACGACCTCATCCCGCTCACCAACGGCTGCATCTGCTGCACGCTTTCGGACGACCTGGCCAACCAGCTGCAGGGCATTGCCGATTCGGGCAATTTCGACTACATCATCATCGAGGCCTCCGGTATTTGCGAGCCTATCCCCATCGCCTACACCATCTCGAGCTTCTGCGACGAGGCCAAAGTGGGCAGCGAACCCAAGCTCGCGCTCGACAACATCGTTGCCGTGGTCGACTGCGCCCGCATGTACGACGAGTTCAACGGCGGTCGCGACCTGCTGGCCGAGGATATCGACGAGGACGACATCGAGAGCCTGCTCATCCAGCAGATCGAGTTTTGCTCCACGCTGATCCTCAACAAGACCGATACCGTGAGCCCTGAGCAGATCGCCGAGCTCAAGGCCATCGTGCGCAGTCTGCAGAAGGACGCCGTGATTGTCGAGGCTCAAAACGGCGAGGTCCCCATGGAGGAGCTGCTCGATACCGATCGCTTCGACTTTATGCGCGCCTACAACTCCGCCGCCTGGATCGAGGCCATGGAGCATCCCGAGGAGCACGACGACCCCGAGGTGCTCGAGTACGACATCGAGACCTTTGTGTACTCGCGCCGTAAGCCGTTTGACCTGCAAAAGTTCACCGATTTTGTTGAGCAGGAGTGGCCCGACGAGGTCATTCGCGTCAAGGGTCCGCTGTGGCAGACCGGCGATCCGGACATGTGCTACATGTTCGAGCAGGCCGGCCGCCAGATGCGCCTGATGGAGAACGGCTTGTTCGTTGACTCGGCGCCCGAGGGCGAGAAGCAGAAGATCATCGACGAGAACCCCGAGATCATGCAGATTTGGGACGACGAGACGGGCGACCGCATGACGAGCCTGTGCATCATCGGCCGTCACATGGACAAGGATGCGCTCATCGCCGCCCTTGATGCCTGCCTGACCGACTGGCACCGCGCTTAGGTTATCCAAGTGGGCGTTTTCCGCCCACGTAACCGCCAAACCACCACGAAGGTACCCTTCGTGGTGGTTTTTCGTTCTATGCCAAGGAGATTCATGTTCAATATCGTGCTGTATGCGCCCGAGATTCCGGCCAATACGGGTAATATCGGCCGTACCTGCGTGGTCACCGGCGCCCGCCTGCATCTGGTGGAGCCACTGGGCTTTTCGCTCGACGACAAAACGGTGCGTCGCGCCGGCCTGGGCTACTGGCAAAACTTGGACGTGACGACCTATGCCAGCTGGGAGGATTTCCTTGCGCGCAATGACCTCTCCCCCGCCGACGACCGCTTGCATCTGCTGACCAAAAAGGCACGCCGAACCTATGCGCAAAGCACTTACCGTGACGGCGACTATTTGGTCTTTGGCAGCGAGAGCTCGGGCATTCCCGAGGAGCTGCTCGCCGCGGCGCCCGAGCGCTGCGAGCGCATCCCAATGCTGCGCGATTGCGACTCACTCGACAACGCCGAGGCCTGGGAAGCCCACGAGGAATCGCTCGGACATACCGAGGACGGCCATGAGGCCATCCTTCGGCAGGATATCTGCGGCAACTTCGTCAATCCGGACGACTACCGCATCAGCGCGCTCAACCTCTCCAACAGCGCCGCCATCGTCCTCTACGAGGCCTTGCGCCAGACAGGCTTTGCCGGCATGTAAAAACCTGCCATTAGGGGACGGGGCAGAAATGGTAGACTTTCAAACTCTCTAACCCTTGAGAAATTGGTTTTGGCATCAAAGCGACAAAGGGCTGCCCCTTTGTCGCTTTGCCTATAGGTAGCGGCCGGTAATGCTCTTGGAGCAAGCAGCGATATCCGCCGGAGTGCCGGCGCAGACGACTTGCCCGCCCGCATCGCCACCGCCCGGCCCCATGTCGATCACATAATCGGCATTGCGGATAAGGTCGAGATCGTGCTCGATCACGATAACCGTGGCGCCCTTGGCGACGAGGCCGTCAAACACGTTCAGCAGCACCTGAACATCGAGCGGATGCAGGCCGATCGTGGGCTCGTCGAATACGAATACGGCATCGTCCTGCACGCGGCCCATCTCGCTCGCAAGCTTTAAACGCTGCGCCTCGCCGCCCGAAAGCGCCGGCGTGGGCTCACCGAGTGTAAGATAGCCCAAGCCCAGGTCGTGCAAGGTCAGCAAGCGCGCCTGAACCTTCTTGAGCCCCACCGTGGCGTCGAGAGCCTCGTCCACGCTCATGTCCATGAGCTGCGGCAACGTAAGCTTGCTCCCGTCCTTGCCCTCGCGATGGATATGCGAAGCCGTGTCTGCATAACGCGAGCCTCGACATGCTGGGCAGATGATCTCGACGTCGGGCAAAAATTGCACGTCGAGCGATATCGAGCCCGTGCCGTCACACGTAGGGCAGCGCAAGGCGCCAGTGTTGTAGCTAAAGGCACCCGCTTTGTAGCCGGCTGCCTTGGCTTCGGGCGTACGGGCGAAGGCGCGGCGCAGCTCATCATGGATGTCGGCATAGGTCGCTACCGTCGAGCGCACGTTGGCGCCGATAGGTGTAGCGTCAATCAGGTTTGCGCGTGCGATACCCTCAGCGTCGACCCAGCGCACATGGCTTGGCACGCGCTCGCCAGCTGCCTGGGCCTTAAGCGCCGGGATGAGTGTCTCGAGCACCAACGTCGTCTTACCCGAACCCGAAACGCCCGTCACAGCAACGAGACGGCCGCGCGGGATATCGACTTCGAGCGGCTTGACGGTATGGATGGCATCGGTTGCCATGCGGATGTGGCCCTGATCGAACAGTTCGTCGTCAGTCACCTGCGGGCGCATACGCTTGGGGTCTGCGCGCAAAAACGGGGCGATGCGGCTGCCCTGTGATTGTTCGACCTCGTCCACCGTGCCAGCGGCAATCACATTGCCGCCGCCAGCTCCGGCAACGGGGCCCATCTCGACCAGATAGTCGGCTTCCGCCAGTACGCGCGTATCGTGGTCGACAACAACCACGGTGTTGCCGTCATCCACCAGATCGCGCATCACGCCCACCAAGCCATCAACATTGGCAGGATGCAAGCCAATCGAAGGCTCGTCCAACACATAGAGCACGCCCGTCGATCGGTTGCGCACCACGCGGGCGAGCTGCACGCGCTGACGCTCGCCCGTGGAGAGCGTGGCACCGGCGCGATCGAGCGAAAGGTAGTCGAGACCCAGATCGACCAGGCGACGGGCCGCGCTCAAAAACGAATCGCAGATATCCATCGCCATGGGCCGCATCTCGGGCGGCAAGGATGCGGGCACCCCGTGCACCCACTCAACCGCATCACCAAGCGTCATGGCCGCGGCCTGCGCCAGATTGATACCGCGCACCTGGGGCTGGCGCGCAGCCTCGGAGAGGCGCGTGCCGCCACAGTCACGACATGGCCCCTCGCGCAAAAAGCGCGCCACACGTTTTAAGCCCTTATCGTCCTTAACCTTGGCGAGCGCGTTCTCGACGGTATAGACGGCATTGTAATAGGTGAAGTCGAGCGGCGTAGCGCCCTCGCCGTTTTTGGGAACGTAGAGAATGTGCTTCTTAACCGCCGGACCGTGAAACACAATGTCGCGCTCTTGAGGCGTGAGCTGGTTAAACGGCACGTCGGTACGCACACCCATCTCGCCTGCCACCTGCTTCATCAGATCCCACATGAGCGTGCCCCAAGGAAGCACCGCGCCTTCGTTGATGGTCTTGGACTCGTCGGGCACCAGGCTCGCCTCGTCCACCTCGCGCATGACACCGGTGCCGCCGCAGGTGGGACACGCGCCGCCGGTGTTAAAGGCAAGGTCCTCGGCACCCGGCGCGTAGAACTCACGGCCGCACTCGGGGCACGTGAGCGACAGGCCCGCGGCCACGTTAAGGCTCGGCTCCACGCGCGCCCCGCAGTGCGGACACACGTGATGGGCGCAACGGCTAAAGAGCAGACGCAGGCTATTGTTGAGCTCGGTCATGGTACCAAAGGTCGAGCGCACACCCGGCACGCTGGGGCGCTGATGCAATGCGAGCGCCGCCGGTACGTGCAGCACCTCGTCCACTTGGGCATGTTCGGCCTGCGTCAGACGGCGGCGAGTATAGGTGCTAAGCGCCTCCAGGTAGCGACGCGAGCCCTCGGCGTAAAGAACGCCCAGTGCCAGCGAACTCTTGCCCGAACCCGATACGCCAGCAATACCCACGAGCTTTCTCAGCGGAATATCGATATCGATGTCCTTGAGGTTGTGCACACGCGCGCCACGTACCTCTATAGCCTGCGGGCTCATCTTCTGTTCCGTCACCTTTATCACCCTACTCATGCCATAAAACGCGGTCGCGGATGCACTCGCCCAGCATGGGCACGGTAAACCGGACGAGACCGTATCCGGCAGCCTCGATGACGCGCTCGCGAATCAGGCTTGCGCGATATTTGCTCGCTCAGCTTTGGGTGGGTCGCAGCGCTCAATGATGGCCGCCATGCGCGTCGGCTTGCCCCCATCAGCCGCCATGACCTCGGTAAAGAGGCGCTGCGGACTGCGCAACCCGTAATACAAGGGAGCGTCCACTGCTTCATAGAACTCGGAGATGGCATCCGCGTAGCCAGCCTCGACATCGCACACTTCAATGACCCGCGAGTCACGCCGGACAGCAGACCTCCACATGTAATATCCCACCAGCTGAACCATATAGGGATGCCCCATGCTCTTGTGCGCCGCAAGGTCCGCCGTCTCCGCATCAACGAAAAGACCAGTGCCTTTGACCGTCTGGATATATGAATCGCGCACTTTGGGCAAAGAAATCGCACCCAGCGTACGCTGCTGGGCGCGGCGCAAAAACGTTACGATCGGCTCTTCGAGCAAGTCATCAACCATGCTGGGCAAGCCGGCAAAAACCAGCGCAAGACCGTGCTGGTCTCTATCGGGCAAGCCCGTAGCATCCTGGTCTCCGAGCACCTGCTGATAGAGAACGGCCAGCGCCGCCAGCTCCTCGATAGATGCCGATTGGGCCTCGTCAATCGCAAACAGTAAGCCCTTTCCCGGCCCGAGTTTCTCGAGGCGTTCGTTGACTAACCCGCGCAACGTCTCGCCTTTTGCCCGCGCCGCCTCGACCGACATCCGGCCAAGTGACGGCCCGAACTCCATTGACGTCGCAACCGACATATTCGAGCGAAGCGCATCGGCCAGGCGGTCGCATAGGCCAAGCGAGGCGGAATCAGAGACAACCGCCCATCCGCGCTCGCTAGCTAAACGCTGCAGCTCCCGCAAGAGAACCGTTTTGCCATAGCCGCGGTTTCCCGTAATGAGCATGAGCCTGCCCGGAGCTCCGGCGCCGTTATCGAGCCCTTCCTCGAAATCTTCGATGACCGACTCGCGGCCGATGAGTATCGGAGGCCGCTTACCAGCCGTGGGCTTAAAGGGATTTGGATTCATGTCGGCCTCCTCGGATTGGCAAACCCTGGTAACAGTTATACCAACTTATACCGAGTTATACCAACAGGATGCGACAAAGAGACTGACCCTCCATCACCTATGGCCGAAAAACTCGACGTCCGCCGCTCGCCAGGGGCGGAAGGTGGCGGGATCGACCTTTACGTGCGCCGCGGCGGGCACGTCGTACCATTTGACCGTGTAGCCGGCGCCGTGAGAGCAAAAGACCGAGTCGGGCGTGTTGGGTAGATCGGCCTCGGGCTCATAGGCGGCCGTCTCGATGACGCGCTCGGCATCATGGCATGCCGCATAACCGGCGAACTCCAGGTACAGATGCCCGCGACCGCTCGTGTAGGCGGCCACCTCCAGCGCATAATCCTGCGCCTCGGATGCCGGCACGCGACCCACAAGCTTCGCCCGTTCGCCCGCCATCGTCGGCGGCTCGTACTCGGCACCCATGCGCGTGGCGTCTGACAACGCCCTGCCCACACACTCCCCCGGCACCTCGAGCTCAAAGCGATACCACGGCTCCAACAGCACCGCCGCGCCGGCCTCACGCGCCTGCATGAGCCCCTGGCGAATCGCGCGGTACGTGGCCTGGCGAAAGTCGCCGCCCTCGGTGTGTTTGGCATGCGCACGGCCACCTGTGAGCGTAATGCGCACATCGGTGATGGGCGAGCCGGTCAGCACGCCCAGGTGATCGCGCTCCATGGCGTTGGTGAGCGCCAGACGCTGCCAGTTAAGATCGAGCTCGTCGGTCGAAGTCACGGTGCCAAACTGCACGCCCGAACCCGCTGGCAACGGCTCCAGGCTCAGATGCACCTCGGCATAGTGGCGCAGCGGCTCAAAGTGGCCCACGCCCTCGACCAGCTGCGAAATGGTCTCCTTATAGAGAATGCCGCCGGGCTCAAACGAAATCGAAAGGCCAAAGCGATCGACCAACACCCGCTGCACGACCTCGAGTTGCACGGCACCCATCAGCTGCAGGTGAATCTGCTCCAGATGAGTATTCCAGCTTACGCCGAGCATGGGGTCTTCGTCCGCCAACTCAGTCAGCGCTTTAAACACCGCATGGACATCGTGTTCGCCCGGAAGCACCGTATAGGTGAGGACCGGAGCGATGACGGGCGCATCACACACGGGCTCCGCACCCAAGGCGTCCCCTGGGCGAACGTGCGCAAGACCCGTCACGGCACAAATACCGCCAGCAGCAACTTTTTGGGCAAGCTCATACTTTTCGCCGTTATAGATGCGCACCTGATCGACCTTCTGCTCCCACACCTCGGCACCGGAACGTCCGCTGATCATCTGTTTTGCACACAGCGTGCCGCCGGTCACTTTAACCCATGCCAAGCGCTCGCCGCGATCCCCGCGGCTGACACGATAGACGCGCGCGGCAAACTCCGGAAGCCATATCTGTTCGCGCATCAGCACGCATATGCCATCCAGCAGCTCGCTCACGCCCTGGTCCTTGAGCGCCGAGCCGGCAAAGCAGGGAAAGAGCTTGCGCTCGGCAACCATGCGCGACAGCGTTGTGACGGAAAGCTCACCTGCCTCAAGAAACTCCTCGAGCGCCGCCTCGTCCAACGCTGCAGCGTCCTCCTGAACGGCGCCGCCCTCCAGCAGTTCGTTGGCATCCAGGCAGCCTTCGGAAAGACGCCGCCCAAGTTGTGCCAGCAAAACATCGCGGCCGGGATTCTCCAAATCGATTTTGTTGATATAGATGAACGTCGGGATGTCATAGCGTGCAAGCAGGCGCCACAGGGTTTCGGTGTGCCCCTGCACGCCGTCGTTGGCGCCCACAACTAAAATCGCGTAGTCGAGTGCGCGCAGCGTGCGCTCCGCCTCGGCAGAAAAATCGACATGCCCCGGTGCATCCACGAGCATGACGCGGGTATCACCGTGGTCGAGCACGGCCTGCGACGAGAAAATCGTAATGCCGCGCTCGCGCTCGATCGCGTTAGTGTCCAGATGCGAATCGCCATCGTCCACGCGGCCGCGCTTACGAATGCGACCCGCATCGAACAGCATGGCCTCGGCCAGCGTGGTCTTGCCAGCATCGACATGCGCCAAGATTCCAACGACCGCTTGCTTCGACATGGCTCTCCTCTTATTGCAAGCCCGTCGCACGCGGCAACGGGCGCTCTCGTTCCACACTGGATGATACAATTTACAGGCCGGCGGGCGAAGCGGGCCCTATCCCCCGACCGAGCTCATCGCCCCGCGTTGCCGTGCGGCGATTTTCGTAGGTTCGCGCCTTGCGAAAGCCGGCACCTCCCCTTTTGCCTGCCCGGGCTCATCCAGGGCGGCAACAACGCGAACCCCACAACAGCGAGGAGTCACCATGAAGACATTGCTCAACGAGTTCAAGGAATTCATCAATCGCGGCAACGTGATGGACATGGCCGTCGGCGTGATTATCGGCGGCGCATTCACCGCCATCGTGACCTCACTTACCGATAACATCATCAACCCGCTTATCTCCGTGATTGCCGGCGGTAGCGCTACCGAGATCTCGGGGCTGGTGGTGCCGGGCACTAATATCGACTTTGGCGCCTTTATCGGCTCGTGCATCAATTTTTTGATTGTGGCGGCAATCGTCTTTGCCATCGTCAAGGCATTCAACAAGGCGCAGGAAATCGGCGACAGGCTCGCCGGTGCCACCGCCGAGGAAGCCGCACCGGCGCCCGTCTGTCCGTATTGCCTGGAAGAGGTGCACGAAGGCGCGACCAAGTGTTGCCACTGCGGAAGCGAGCTGCCCCGAGCGTAGGTGCCTTAGAGCCGACAGCGAGCGACATCTACCACCTTGCAAAACAGCTCAGCGATCAAAAATGGCCCCACCCGGGGCCATTTTCGCTTACATGGAGCGTAGATACGCGCCCCCGCTCTTATGCCTCGCGCAGCCAGTCAAACGCAACACGCGGCGTGCCGTCCGACACATACACGACGCCGGCACGCTCAAACCCCGCTTTAATACTCGCGCCCTGCATGGGCAGGTTGTCCCGATGCGTATCGATACGCAGATGGTCGGCACGCTCTTTGGCAAAGGCGAACATCGCAGCCGCGATACCGTGCACGGTGCCGTCGGACGCCACACGGTGCAGCACGGCGTACGGAGTGTCGCTACGCCATTGCCCGTCCTCAATTACGTCATAGCACTCGTCCGGGCCCGGTAAAAAGGCAAACGTCGCCACCACGCGGCCGTCGACTTCGAACACATAGCTACCACCGGCAGCGATATCGGCAGCCAGCTGCTCGGCAGAAGGCGTGCCCTCGGGCCACTGCGTGGCGTTGCCATGCGCGCGCATAAAGGCACGGGCCGCGTCATAGATAGCCATGACGGCGGGAATGTCGGTATCGAGGGTTTTTCTGATCATCACGCGGCGGCCTCACGTTTATTGGTATCACTTTGATTGAGCAATGATACCAGCGTTTGAAGAGGGGCGAGAAGCAGATGGGAAGCAAAAAGCGAGCCGCCTGGTCAAAGGCCAAAAGCGAGTTTTTGGGCGCTGCCACCGGTGGCGCTATGAGCGACCTGTTTGCGCGCGAGGACGAGCGCCGCGACGCCCTGGACGCCGAGCGCGATGAAGCCTGGCGCTACAAGTCGTGCGAGCGCAAAAACCGTTACGGTACACGCGCCGAGGCCGAGGCCGTTATGGCCGACTGCGAAAGCCGCGGGCGGCGCGGTTTGGCCTGCTACAAATGCGAATACTGCGGCGGCTGGCACCTGACGTCGCACCCTTGGAAATAGACCCCGCATCGGCACGACACTGACCGAGCGCCAACCATCGCACGCAAGCTACGGGCGCGGCGGCACCAAAACATCGTAACGAACGGCCTTGCCCGCAAGTTGATAGCTCGGCTTAACGCCGGCAAGCAGCGGCCCCTTCACCGGCCGCTTGATAACGACCTTGCGCGGGCGCACCGCAAGCGCAGCTTCGACCAGCGTCTCCTCATCGGCACACGGCTGTTCCAGATGATGCAAGAGTTGGAACTTCTTTTTAACCGCCGCGCTCTTTGTGCGCTCGGGAAACATGGGGTCCAGATACACCACGTCGGGAGCGGTGAGCTCGCCCTGCCCGATCAACTCAGTTATATGGTGAAGGCCGGCAATGCTGTCCTCGCCCGCATGTAAGCGCATGCGGGCCACGGCAGTCGCAAGCACCGGATCATCTGCCGCGCGATCCAAGGCATCCTTGAGGAGCGCCGCGATCACGCAATCCTGCTCATACAGATCGACGGTAAAGCCCGCAGCCGCCAGCAGCAGCGAATCCTCGCCAAAGCCTGCCGTGGCATCAATCGCCCATGGGCACTCGACGCCTTTTGCGCGCGCAGCCTTTACCAACAGCTCTTGCTGCAGACGGCCCTGTTTGAGCCGTGGCAGCATGCGGACAAAATCGGCACGCAACTCCATCGTGCCGTCGGTGAGCGTGAGGCCCGCGGACTTCCCGGTCAGCTCAAGCCCCGCGGCCCGAGCAACAGAAAAGGGATCGACGACGCCCATGGGTACTCCTTAACAAGCAAAATGAATATGTGAGCGCCGTTTATGCCAGCACCCAACCGTCCGCTATTGTCCCACATGCGACATGGCCCACAGCATCCCAATGCAAAGCACCGCCATCAATCCCGTGCACACGGCAGCGATCACAGAATCGCCCATGCGCCTTCCCAACGACCGCGGCTCATGCACTCGCCCTGCTCCGTACATCATGGCTCCTCCTTAAGAACAGCTCCTTGTTACGGTCTCATCATCGCAGCGCCGCACATGAGCTGCCATCGATTTGGCTTACGTCCAGCTTTCCTTTTTGAAAGGTCGAATTGGGCTGCGCGGGCTCAAAGCGCTTTCAGGCGCACGCATCGCTGCGTTGAACTACAATGTGCTTCACCATATGTGCAGCACATGGGCTACGCCAGATCGGCGTACTCGTATCGAAAGGACCAGCCATGAGCTCCGCTCGCAAGACTCTCAAAATCCTTGCCCTCGTCTACTTTGTTTTGGGCATCGCCAGCCTCGTCATCGCCGGCATCGGTATCGCCAGGGGCAGCCTCGATTCCACGTACGGGTCGAACGCCATGCTCGCCGCGGTCGTGCTTGTCGTCAAGGGCATTGTCGATCTTTCCGCAGGTGTTGCGGGCATTAAGGGCGCCAACAAGCCCTCGCAGGTGGATAGCGCGTTTAAGCTCGGCATCGTTGCCGCAATCGCCACGATTGCGCAGGCCGTGCTCACGCTTCCCGCACTCGGCGGCAGCGCCGTCAATATCGGTGCCTTTGTCATCGTGGTCTACGACCTGTTCTTTGTTCAGCAGGCGCACGCCGTTAAGGCCGAGAACAAGGACCGCCTGTAGGCACTCGCTTCTCATAACCCCTGCAGCCAAGCAACTAACATGGGCCGATCGCACAGTAACGCGGTCGGCCCTTAACATTTGCCCAGATAAAACCTGCCAAAATAAACCTGTCCCTTTTTGGCAGGTTGGTTAGCTGTGGCGGTACTCGGCAATGATGAAGTCGATGTCGGTTTTAAGGGTGTCCAGGTTTGCCAGGCGCTCTTTGTCGGTAGGGCGTGTGCGGTAGTAGTACGGCGTCATCTGGAACACCGCCTCGATGTCGGCCTGGGTCTGGAGCGTAATATTCGCGGACACCCGCTGTGTGCCGACCAGTTTAAGCTCCATCGTCTTCGGAAGCTTTTCGTCGTTGAGGTACGGCGTGTCGTAGAGCACCTCCTTGAGCCCAAAGAGATGACGGGCACCCGGCACCACGGTGTAGAGCGAACCCTCCGGCGCCAACACGCGGGCAAACTCGCGCTCGTTAAAGGGAGCAAAGAGCTCGGTCACCATATCGAAGGCGCCATCGGCCACTGGGATGTCTTTCATGTTGGCCACAAAATAGGTCGCATCGCCGCGCTTGGCGGCCAGGCGTACCATTTCTTTGCCTAGGTCAAAGCCATAAGCGTCCACGCCCGGCACCGCGCCCATGGCGCTGGTGTAGTAACCCTCGCCGCAGCAAATATCGAGCAGCGTCATGGGGCCGCCTGTAGACGCAGCACGCCCAGAAACCCGTTTGCGCACCAGCTCGACCATTGCATCGCGCAGCGGCGCATAGTAGCCACGGTTCAAAAAGTCACGACGGCTGCGTGCCTGCGACTTGGGATCGCCCATGGAGTCGCCGCTCTTGGACGAACGTAGCAGATATAGATAACCCTCGCGCGCACGGTCAAACCGGTGTCCGCCCGCGCATGCAGCACCGCGCTCGTCGTCCACCAACGGCTCATGGCAAACGGGACACAACAACATGGCAACTCCTTAGCGCGAACAACACAACGTACACCATTGTCGCACGCCTTCCCCACCTAGTCATTGGGGACGTTCTTGAATGACTAGTCGTTTAAGAACGCCCCCAATGACTAGGTGATTAGGAGTATCATCGTCTGCGCAAATAAGCACGAAATAGCACGTTAGAAATTGAGAGCGTATGGCTGATACCGCATCTAAGCACATCGACATGACCACCGGCTCGCTGTGGCGCAATATCCCCCTGTTCGCCTTGCCCGTGGCCGCCACGAGCATCTTGGAGCAGCTGTCAAACCTCATCGCCACGGTCATTATCGGTAACTTCTCGGGCGACCAGGGGACCCTCGCCATGGCGGCAGTCGGCTCCAATGTTCCGCTTACCAGCCTTATGCTCAACCTGTTTATTGGCATGTCGCTTGGCTCCAACGTGGTCATCGCCAACGCTATCGGCCGCAACGATCAGAATATGGTCAAACGCGCCGTCCATACCTCGATTTTAATGGCGCTCGTGGGCTTTGCCGTCATCGCTCTGGGCGAGATCTTTGCCGAGCCCATGCTCGCCGCGCTCAACGTTCCCGCCGAGACCATGCCGCTCGCTTCGCTCTATCTACGCGTCTTTTTGCTCAGCATGCCCTCAATCTTGCTCTACAACTTTGAGGCCGCGATCTTCCGCTCCGTCGGCATCACCCGCATGCCGCTGCAAGCGCTTGCCGTGTCCACCGTCCTCAACATTGGCCTGGACCTCATCTTTGTCCCCGTACTCCACTGGGGCGTCGCGGGTGTCGCCATCGCCACCGCCATCGCCTACACCGTCAGCGCCGCTACACTCTTTATCCGCCTGCTCAAGACCGACTCCGTCGTCCGCGTCACCCCGCGCGACCTTGCTATCGACCCCGTCGCCCTCAAGCGCATCGTCAAGATCGGCCTGCCCGCCGGCATCCAAAGCGCCGTCTTTGCCGTCGCCAACATCATCATCCAGTCCGCCATCAACAGCCTGGGTACCGAGGTCATGGCGGCCTCGAGCGCCGCCATGAGCCTGGAGTGCGTGTGCTACAACCTGCTCAACAGCTTTAGCCAGGCTTGCACCACCTTTGTGGGACAAAACCACGGTGCCCGTCAGATCGACCGCTGCACCAAGACCCTTAAGGTCTGCCTGGTCGAAGGCGGTGTCGTCGCGCTCACCACGATTATTGTTATTGTCGGCCTGGGGCGCGAGATCCTGTCGTTGTTCAACAGCGATCCCAACATCGTCTCAATCGGCTATATCCGCGTGTGCTCTATCTTCCCTGCATACGCCTTTATCATGCTCTACGAGAACATGTCCGGCTACCTGCGCGGCTTTGGCATCTCGCTCATGCCCGCCCTTATCACCATGATCTGCGTCTGCGGCATCCGCTTCTATTGGGTATTCTGCGTGTTCCCGCACTTCCGCACCTTTGCGAACATCATGATGGTCTACCCCATCAGCCTGGGCACCACGGCGTTCTTTATGGTCGTGGCGGTACTACTCTGCCACCCGGCACGCACCCATCGCGCTACCCAAGCCAAAGCGACAGCCTGCTAAACACCGCACTCAACGCCACGCCAGTCATTAATTGACAATATGCGAGCTCATATAGTCGATAAAGCGCCTCGTGGCGATAGGCATGGTGTCCCAGCTGCGCCAGGCCGCCACTACGTCGCGTGAGGGGGCGTGCACGATGGGACGTACGCGAATATCGGCCCGCATGCCCTCCACAGTACGACGGTAGAGCATACTCACGCCTAGACCCTCCTCCACCATCGCCATGATGGTGTAGTCGTCGGTCACCTCGCTCGTCACGTGCGGCGACAGCCCATGCGCCGCGAATGCATCGAGCACCAGGCTCTGTTCGCCCTCATCCAGCAGCACAAACGGCTCGGAAGCCAGGTCGGCGAGCGTCACTTTTTCCTTTGCCGCCAGCGGATGCGCGACAGGCAACAGTGCCACCAACTCGTCGTGATAGGCCACGCGCTTCTCGAGCCCTGCGGTAAACCCACGTGCCGTAAAGCAAAAATCCACTACGCCGTCGTGCACCCATTGGGCGTTGCGCGTGTAGTCGCCCTGCTTGAGGGTAAAGCGTACGCCCGGGTGCAACGCCCCAAAGTCGCGGATCACGCGCGGTAACACGGTTCGACTCACGTTGGTAAACGTCGCGATGCGAATATCGGACGACGAAAGCCCCAGCAGCTCCTGGCGCTTGCCCTCGAGCTCAGCCTCGGCAGTCACAATCTGGCGCAGATACGGCAGATATTGTTTACCGTCGCGCGTAAGCGAAACGCCCTGCTTACCGCGCTCGATAAGCGTGGTACCCAGCTCGCGCTCGAGTGCCTTGACGGCCTGGCTCACCGCACTTTGCGTATAGCTCAGCTCGTCCGCCGCGCCCTTAAGGCTGCCGCAATCGACCACCATACAAACAATCTGATACCGCGACGCCATCGTGCCTCCACAACAATGCAGCCGTAAAACGTTTTGCCAGTGCTTTTCCTAATGACATTAGCATTTCTTAATCATACTGAAGATACATTCGCTTTACTACATCAAAATCTGGGAGCAGAATCCTTTTTACGAAACCGTTCTGCAACAAAAGGAGTCCCATGGATCGCAAAAAAGCAATCGCGCTCTCATTTTCCGTTCCCGTCGCATGGGGCTTTTCGTATCCCCTCATGAAGATCGGCATGGACAGCATGAACGCCACGAGTATCGTCGCGCTACGCTGCATCATCGCTTTTGTGGCCTGCCTGCTGCTCTTCCACAAGCGCGCGTTGCGCATTAACCGCGACCTTATGGTCCGTGCCGCCATCATCGGCGCCATCATGGCAACCGAGCTCACCTGCATGTGCCTGGGCTCCAGCCTCACCTCTGCCTCCACTGCCGGCTTTTTGCAGAGCCTGACGGTCGTGATCGTGCCGTTTGCCAACGCCGCCCTGCTGCACCGCGCCCCCGAGCGCAAAGTGCTCGTCGGCACCGCCATCGTCACCTGCGGTATGTTGCTGCTCTCGGGCGCCGACTTCACCAGCCTGAACCCGGGCGCGCTCATCATGCTGCTCTCCGCCTTTGTCTATGCCGGCCACATTATCGTGGCCAAGCGCTTTGTCGAAGAAGTCGATCCGCTTGCTCTGGGCGTTTGGCAGCTGGGCTTTGGCGGCTTATTCTCGGGCATCGCCGCATTCACCTTTGGCGGTTTCACACTCCCCGGCACGCCGGGCGAGGTCGTGGTCGTCGTCGCACTCGCACTCATCTGCTCTGCCTACGGCTTTATCACCCAGACGCTCGTGCAGCCCCACGTGCCCGCCGAGACCACCGGCTTTGCCTTCTCGCTCGAGCCAGTCTGCTCCGCCGTCTTTTCGTTCTTCCTAGTCGGCGAGGTCCTGAGCCCCATCGCCTTCCTGGGTGCAGCTCTCATCCTCACCGGCGTCATGGCGGCAACCGTCGAGCTTCCGCACCTCCGCGCACATGGACGCGCTCATATGGCAGGAGTGCCCGAGCGCGCCGCGTAGACCCCGCCCCTCATACAGCCGCGGCATAAAGGCAACCGGTGCACCTTTACAATAGATGCCAACATAGCATTTGCCATAAAGGAGCTCCATGGACACCGCAACTCGCGACCGCAACATAGCAACTTGGTTGGGCGATGCGCCGCAGCCGGTACGTGACACTACGAACCAGCTGCTCGAGCGCATCGCCCTTTTGCGTGCCGAGCAGACCATCTACCCGGCACAAGACGACATCCTCAATGCCCTCGCCTACACGCCGGCCGACCAGGTCAAAGTTGTCATCTTGGGCCAAGATCCTTATCACGGGCCCAACCAGGCCATGGGGTTATCGTTTTCGGTCCCCGCGACGCAAACCAAGTTGCCGCCAAGCCTGCGCAACATCTATAAGGAACTCAAAGCCGATCTGAGTTGTTCCATTCCCGCCACGGGAGATCTGACGCCATGGGCACAACAGGGCGTCCTGCTCCTCAACACTACGCTCACCGTGCGCGAGCATGCCGCGAACTCACACGCCAAGCTGGGCTGGAGTACGCTCACCGACTACGTTATCGAACGCTGCTGCCAGCTACCCCAACCGGTAGTCTTTTTGGCATGGGGCCGCTTTGCCCAGCAGATGGTTGAGGGCAAGCTCGCCGCAATCGACGCGGGCAAAACAACCGGCAAGTTCTGCCTTGCCTCCACGCACCCCTCGCCGCTTTCGGCCAACCGTGCCACGGCAGAACTCCCCGCTTTTATGGGGTCGCGACCCTTCTCGGCAGCCAATCGGCTACTCGAACAGCACGGCTCGACCCCCGTCAACTGGACTTGTCTCGGCTAAAAATCGATACATCAAAAACGCGCCCGACGGCTTTCCATCGGACGCGTTTCCTATTCGGGCCAAATAAATTGTGTGCGGCCGGCCTCGCCACCATCAATGAGCAGGCTCTGCCCGGTCATAAACCGGTTGGTCACGCCCACAAAGTAGATCCACTCGGCAATCTCTTGGGCGGTTGCCCAGCGTTTAAGCGGCGTGAGCTCCATAATCTGGTTCCACAGGTGCTCGTCTTCCATCACGCAACGGTTGAGCGGCGTGATAACGCCACCCGGGTCCACACTGTTGGCGATGGCCTGCGGTGCCAGGCGGTTTGCAAGGTTCTTGGTGTAGGCGATAACGCCGCCCTTGCTGGCAGCATAGGCGGGAAACTCCGATCCCGTATGCCCACTCGCCGACCCCACATTGACCACGGATTTGATAGCGGGCGCCGGCTTGGCGACAAGCCCCTCCCCCACAAAAGCGTAGCGCTCGGTCACGTTGATGGTGCCACACAGGTTGGCGGCGATGTCGTCAGCCGAATCCTGCGTACCCGCAACGTTCACGATCACTTGGGGTTCAAGGTCGCCTGGAAACGAGCCCGGCTCGCGGACATCAACAATCAGATGGCGGTAGCGCTCGTGTTCGATCGCCGCCGGCAGCAGATCAAAGCCCACAACCTCGTGGCCCTCGTCCAAAAAGCGCCGCACGCACGCGGCTCCGATACCGCCCGAAGCGCCCGTAATCAAAACCCGCATACTTGCTCCTTAGGCAGTTGCGTGGCGCTCAAGGTACTCGGCGCCCACATTCTCACGCTCCCAGCCGCGCACGACCTTGTAGCCCACGGGGCTCAGGAAGACCTCGCACAGCAGCTCGGCGACAGCGCCGGTCAGCGAGCACATAAGGACCTGCACCCAGGTCCAACCAAAAAACGTGTGGCTCACCACAATGGCAAAGACCAGGTTGTCGATAAACTGGCCAACACCCGTGGACACATAGGAGCGGAAGGCGAAGCTCGCAAAGTTATTCTTTTTGAGCATACGGCCGAGCGACTGGTTGAGCGTGGAGTTAACCACGGCAGAAGCGAGCATTGCCAGCGAAGAGCCCAGCACCACGTACCAGGTGCCGCCGATAGTGGCGTTAAGGGCGGTGTTTACCTCGATCATGCCCGTGTCGTAGTAGGCGCCCCACATACCGGGTGTGAGCGAGCACGCCCAAAAGCACAGGCTCACGGCAAGGTTAACCGCCAGTGCGAGGATAGAGATTTTGATGGATGCCTTGGCGCCAAAGCGCTTGCAGATCATGTCCTGGCACAAAAACGAGACCCAGCTCACCACAAAGCCGCAATCGAGTGCCAGATACGGCAGGCTGATGAGCTCTTTGTTGGCCAGCAGGTTCATCATGATAACGCTCACGAAAAACAGCGAAACCGTTGCCGCGGGAATGCTCCGCAACAGGACCTTGTAGTCCTCCATGACCTTCTTGATCATTATGTACTCCTTTGGTTTTAGGTTTAACGAGCAGGATATCGGACCCGAACTGCTCGGACGCCCCGGTCTTGAGGCGACGGTGGGCATGATAGCCGCTCATGCGGCATCAGGCAAGCAGGCAGCGCGGCAGCCCCGCAGGGCCACCGCGCCG
Source organism: Collinsella sp. HCP3S3_E11 (assembly GCF_052067375.1). Lineage (NCBI taxonomy): Bacteria > Bacillati > Actinomycetota > Coriobacteriia > Coriobacteriales > Coriobacteriaceae > Collinsella > Collinsella sp. HCP3S3_E11. The sequence goes on from NZ_JBQHQI010000010.1 coordinate 22,840, forward strand.
ATGCGTTAAAAGACTACGTTGCCAAACTCCGACAGGATAAGGTCGGGGTTGTGGTCGGTTGCCCAATCCACGTTCCACGGGCTCGTAAACAGCAACAGCTTGCCACCGCGCATGTCCTCGACGCGCAGCGTGTCGCGCGTGAGCGAAAGGCCCGGGATATCGATGGTGTCGGGGTCGTTCTGGATCCAGCGAATGTCCGTATAGGGCAACGGCTGGCGACGAACCTCAACACGGTATTCGGCCTTGAGGCGGCGCTCGAGTACCTCAAACTGTAGCACGCCGACCACGCCCACGATGACGCTCTCCATGCCGGCACCAAGCTCGCGGAAGATCTGGATGGCGCCCTCCTGGGCAAGCTCCTCCATGCCCTTGACGAACTGCTTGCGCTTGAGCGTGTCGACCTGCGTAATGCGAGCGAACATCTCGGGGGCAAACGTCGGGATCTGCGGATACTGCACATGGCGCTTGCCGGAGCACACGGTGTCGCCGACGCTAAAGATACCCGGGTCGAACAGGCCCACGATATCGCCCGCGTACGCCTCGTCCACGATAGCGCGGTCGTCGGCCATCATCGACGTGCCCGTGGCAAGCTTGAGCTTGCGGTTGCCCTGCACGTGGAAGGCATCCATGCCACGCTCGAACTTACCCGAGCAAATGCGCACAAAGGCGATGCGGTCGCGGTGGTTCTTGTCCATGTTGGCCTGGATCTTAAACACAAAGCCGCTAAAGTCGTCGCGGCAGGGATCGACCGGTTCACTGGTAAGCGTATCGGTATAGGCACGCGGCGTCGGGGCCAGACGCAGGAACTCCTTAAGGAAGGGTTCCACGCCAAAGTTGGTAAGCGCCGAGCCAAAGAACGCCGGGCTCAGCTTGCCGCAGGCCACGGCATCCAAGTCGAGCTCGTCGCCGGCGCCATCGAGCAGCTCGATGTCGTCCATCAGGTTCTTATGGTTCTCCTCGCCGATGAGCTCATCCATAGAAGAATCGCCCAGCTCGGCCTCGACCTCGGCGACCTTCTTGGTGGCGTTGGCGTGACCGTCGCCCTCAAAGGCAATGACGCGACGGGTCTGACGATCGAACACGCCGCGGAAATTGCGGCCGCTGCCGATCGGCCAGTTCATGGGATACGTATTGATGCCCAGGACATTCTCGATCTCTTCCATGAGCTCAAACGGATCGCGAGCCTCGTGGTCGAGCTTGTTCACAAAGGTGAAGATGGGAATGTGGCGCAGCGTACAGACCTTAAAGAGCTTCTTGGTCTGGGCCTCGACGCCCTTGGCGCCGTCGATGACCATGACTGCGGCGTCAGCGGCCATAAGGGTACGGTAGGTATCCTCCGAAAAGTCCTGGTGACCGGGGGTATCGAGGATGTTGACGCAGGCGCCGTTGTAAGTGAACTGCAGCACCGAGGAGGTGACGGAAATGCCGCGCTCCTTCTCGATGTCCATCCAGTCCGAGACGGCATGCTTGGCCGAGCTCTTGCCCTTGACCGAGCCGGCGGTCTGGATGCTGCCGGTATAGAGCAGCAGCTTCTCGGTAAGCGTGGTCTTACCGGCATCCGGGTGGCTGATGATCGCGAATGTGCGGCGCGACGAGATTTCATCCGACAGGCTTGCCATGCGGATCCTTTCTTGCATTGAGTGCATTACGTCGTTGTAACCGCACTATTGTAGCCGCGAAATTCCGCTCTAGGGCGCCTATCAGGACAAATTCATCAGTTGGGGCCTGTGTAGCAGTCGATGACGGCACTCCGCAGCAGTTTGTCTCGATCTGTAACATCTAGACGGTTTTTGAACCTCTACCTGTTACAGATTTAGACAAACAGGTGGGCGTCCCAGAAAGATCTCGATCTGTAACATCTAGCAGCCAAAAACTTCTCCAGTTGTTACAGATCGAGACAACCAGGTGGGGCCCACCAGCAAAATCTCAATCTGTAACAGGCAGCCGTCCAAATCGGTTCCAGATGTTACAGATTGAGATGAATGAACGAGCGGACAATCCCTATTTACCTCTTGCATAACTGTGCATAGTGTATATATACTGTGCTTACCGGTTATATACACGTGTAGCCCAACAGCTAAGGAGCCGCTGTGGACATCATCCTATCCAATTCGAGCGACAAGCCCATCTACGAGCAGATAACCTCGCAAGTCAAAGCTCAGATCTTATCGGGCACGCTCGCTGCGGGAGCCAAACTCCCCAGCATCCGTGCACTCGCGAGCGACCTGGGTGTGAGCGTCATCACCACCAAGCGCGCCTACGCCGACCTAGAGCAACTCGGGTTTATCTGCACCGTGCAGGGCAAGGGCTGTTTTGTCGCCGAGGGCAACCAGGAGCTCTTGCGCGAAAACCAGTTCTGCCATATCGAAGACCTGCTTGCGAAAGCGGCGAGCCAAGCCGAAGCCTTGGGCGTCACGCGCGACAAACTGCACGAAATGCTCGACCTGGTAGCCCCCGAAACCATGCAGTAGCCATCTGCAAGAAAGGCTATACCATGCAAAACTTGCTTGAACTCAAAGGCATCTCACGCGCTGTAAGCGACCGCTTTTCACTACGCGATGTCACGCTTGCCGTGGAGCCCGGCCAGATTGTTGGCTTTGTGGGCGCAAACGGTGCTGGCAAAACAACGACCATTCGCGCCGCGCTCGGGCTTATAAAGCTCGATGCCGGCGAGGTGCACCTGTTTGGGCAGTGCTGTGGCGCCGACGTACCCGGTGAAGTGCAGCGTTGTCTGCGCACTCGTGTCGGCCTCGTGCTGGACACATGCCCCTTCCCTTCCACACTCAAGGTGACCGAAGTTGAGGCACTCGTAAGCCCGGCGTACCCCACCTGGAGCCACGACACCTTCGCCAGCCTCATCGACCGATTTGGCTTGGATCCCAAGGCGAAGGTCAAGGACCTCTCCCGCGGCATGGGCATGAAGCTGCAGCTTGCCTGCGCGCTCAGCCACAAGGCCAAGCTGCTCGTTTTGGACGAAGCCACCGCGGGTCTTGATCCCATGGCACGCGAGGAGCTGCTCGACGAGCTGCTCGTCTTTGTTTCCGACGGCCAGCGCAGCGTGCTGCTCTCGAGTCACATTACGTCCGACCTCGATCGCGCTGCCGACCGCATCATTTGCATCGATAACGGCTCGATTGTGTTTGACCTGCCGCGCGAGGACATTACCGACCGCGCCGGCATCGCCCACTGTACCCAAGCGCAGGCCGCCGAGCTTATGGCTTGCGTCGAAGGCGCCCGTGCCGCCCACCACGCTTATAGCGTGGACGTGCTCGTGCCCAACCGTCGCGAAACGCTCGAGGCCTTCCCCGAGATTCCCTGCGATCGGGCAACCATTGACGATTATCTACGCCTCACGCTGAAAGGGGCTTCGAAATGAAACGCGCCTTTATGTCCGAGCTCGCCATCGTTCGCACGCTTGTCCCAAGCATAGCGGGCGTCGGCCTGTTCATATTCGTTGTGCTGACCCTCGCCAACACGTCAGGTGGCGACTCCGGCATGAGTGCCGGCGCCTGCGCGCTCAGCGCCATGTCGCCTATCATGGTCATGAGCTCACTGGCAGGCTTCGACAATCAAAACGGATGGGAGCGTTATCGGGCAACGCTGCCCCTCACGCGCAAAGACATCATCTGCGCACGCTACCTGAGCATCGTTGTCTTCTCGGCCGTCATGACGTGCGCCGCCACGCTTTTGAGTATCGTCGCCATCCCGCTCTTCAACAGCGCGGGCATTCCTTCGACCGGACAGACGGTCTTTGAAATCGCAATCGCCTCGGCAGCATCGATGCTTATCTCCCTCATGATGGTATTCTTGGCGCAGCCGCTGTTCTTTCGATTTGGGCACATGGAGGCGCTGCGCCTATCCGTTGGCCTGTTTGCCCTGCTCGGATGCCTTGCCATGGCCACGCTAAGCTCCTCCAACCCCATCAGCAACTGGCTCATGTCGATTGCCGGGGCGGATCCCGATCCCGCCGTTCTTGGCTGTCTGTGTGCAGGAACTGCAGTACTGGCGCTCGCACTATGTGTAATCAGCTGCGCTGTCAGCACCAAGGTTTATCGAGTACGCGATCTGTAATCGACGGCTAAAAAAGCTTAGGTGGTACCCCGCTTATTTTTTCAATGAAACGAGGCGGCATAGCGTCACCACCGCCCTTCACAGCAGGCCGTCTAGTTCTTGGCAACCAAAAAGACACCGTCAGCATATCGAAGGTGAATACTTTTCCGAGAAGTGAACGAGTAAAAACAGTGCCCTGTAGCATCGACATTTTTAAGGACTCAATTCCTGCGGTTTTTGTCTAAGAATCCTGCAATTTTGTTCGAAAAAGTGTGCATGTTCCAGGGGTCCAGATTTACTCGTTCACTTCGCGGAAAACCATTCACCTTCGATTCGAGCCTTAACCAAATGCCCTCTCGAACTATGGCCCCTGTCTCACCGCAGCGATATCAAAGCTTCATGGCGGGACGGTATCATCGGACGAGCGCCGTAAATCTGGCGCGGTCGTTCTTTGGGGAGGCATTTCACCCGTGTCGTGGGTCGCAGCAGCATTTGTGTCGGCTTTCTTTGCCGGCGTCACATCAGTCCTGGCCAAATGCGGCATCAAGCAGACCGACTCCGATGTCGCGACGGCCATTCGCACCTGCGTGGTGCTCGTTTTCGCCTGGGCAATGGCGGGCATTTCTGGATCCATTGGAACCATCGGCAGCATCGAGCCCAGATCTTGGCTCTTTCTCGTCCTCTCGGGACTCGCTACCGGTGCTTCGTGGATCTGTTACTTTAAGGCGTTGGGCATCGGAGACGTCAATAAGGTCGTACCGGTCGACAAGATGAGCACCGTACTCGCTGCACTGATCGCCATCGTGCTTTTTGGCGAGACGAGCAACCTTGCGGTTAAGCTCGTGGGAACCGCTGTCATCACCCTCGGCACGTTTTTAATGATCGAGAAGAAGCAGTCTGCCGGACCCGAGCGGCAGCAAGACCGGACCTGGCTCGGTTACGCCCTCGGCGCCGCCGTGTTCGCGGCGCTCACGTCCATCCTTGCCAAGGTTGGCATCGAAGGCGTCGAGTCCAACCTGGCCACGGCAATCCGTACCTGTGTGGTACTGGTTATGGCATGGGCAATCGTGGCAGCTAAAGGCAAGATGGGCCAAGCCGTGCACGTAGACCGCTACGAACTCGTATTTCTCGCGGCATCGGGCATTGCGACTGGCGCATCGTGGCTGCTGTGCTACTACGCCATCGCCACAGGCCAGGTGAGCGTCGTGGTGCAGATCGACAAACTATCGATTGTCGTATCGGTACTATTTGCGCGCCTGGCATTCAACGAAAAACTCTCACGGCGCAGCGCCATCGGTCTCGCCTTCATCGTCCTGGGCACTGCCGCGCTCGCGATTTGGAAATAGCGCCGATGCCAAGCGAGATCTAGACGCTCGCAAATCCGTGACAAACGGCATATCCCGGCACGCCCGTGACGTTTTACAATATAAACGTCACGGGCCTCGGCTCAGTCTCGATCATCCAAGGGGATGTCTTTTTGGTCATTGTTCTTTAGGGAACGGTCAATCGCATAGAACCACGAAAACGGCCGTCCAACGGCCGTGGTTTGTTGCGCCGTTCCGCCTCCGTCATCTGCCATTTTTGCACCTGATAGGAAAGAACAATGCAAACCCAGGAATCTCAATCCTTCCCAAAAGCAACTAGCTTCGGCGCGACACTCGTACGCTCTAAGATTATGGGCCCCAATCCCCTCAAGCTCTGCGAAGAGCTGCTTCGCGATGTGCATATCCCCTGCGGCGTCCGCGTCTGCGACCTTGGATCGGGCACCGGTATCACCAGCGCCCTACTCGCCCGCGAATACGGGTTTGACACCTACGCTGTCGATCTGTGGAGCGACCCCGTCGAAAACCGTGCGTTCTTCGATTCGCTCGGTATCTCGCGCGACACGATTCACCCTGTTAAGGCAGACGCCTCGCAGGGGCTGCCGTTTGAGCACGACTATTTTGATGCGGTCGTAAGTATCGACTCGTACAACTACTACGGCCGTGACCCACACTATCTGGGTGAGCGCCTACTCCCCTACGTAAAGCAAGGCGGGATGCTCTACTTAAGCATCCCCGGCATGGTTCGCGACTGCCACGACAACCTGCCCGTTTGCCTGCTCAAATCCTGGACACCCGAGCAGCTCGACTATATGCACGACATAGCCTGGTGGCGCGCCATGATCGAGCCGACCCCTGGCGTCGAGATTGTCTCGATGCAGCCTATGCTCTGCACGGACGAAGCATGGAAAGACTGGCTCGCCTGCGACAACGAGTACGCAGCAGGCGACCGCGCTGCCGTTGAAGCCGGTGCGCTCGAATACCTCAACACCATCGCCATTGTGCTGAGGAAGCTCTAAACATTAGCCGCGCGAGGCCGTAAACAAATGGCCTCGCGCGGCTTCTTCAAAACGAGTTCTGAACAAACGCAAAGCGCAATATGCTACTTGCGCAGCGGCTTGGGCAGCGGAATGCCGGCGGCGATGGCTGCGGCGATGATCATGCAGACGATGCCCTTGAGCGGGAAGCACATGAGCAGCAGGCCCACAACCATGACAGGCTGGCGCATGACGGCGCCCATCGTCGATGCCGTGCAGACGGCGACGCAAAAGACCGGATCGGCGCCGGTGAGGATGGCAAGGCCATAGCCCAGGCTTACGCCCGAGAAGATAACCGGGAAGAAATGACCGCCACGCCAGCCCATATTGATGAGGGCGGGGGTCAGCATAGCCTTGACAAGACCGGTCGCGATAAGCACGCCGGCGGGAATGGTCAGATAGGTTTCCATGAGCACATCGGCCTGGGTCTCGCCGGCAAACATGGTGTAGGGCAGGAGCGTGCCACAGATGGCGAGCGCCAGACCGGCCATCATGGCCTTGACGACAGGACGCTCCCCTATTGCATGGGACAGCGCCTCGCTCGCGTGCTCGGAGACAAAGTACAGCCAACCGCAAACGGTGCCGAGCAACGCCAGCGGAATGAGCCAGGCAAGCTCCAGGTTGCCCACCTCGGCGGACTCGAACCTGGGCATGCCCATGCCGCCGCCCACGAGCTGGCCAAGCAACAGGTAAGTGCCCAGACCGCCGGCAATCGCAATGCCGTAGACCACGGTCTTTTGCGCCTTGGGCAGCTTGATGGTGATCTCGTCGGACGCGGACTCATCGTCGGCATCTTCGCCCTGGCCGTCGGCGCTACCGGCGAGCGGCGCCACAAAGCCAAAGACAGGCGCGGTAAAGAGCGCCGTCAGGGCAGCCTGGGTACCCAGCAGCGTGAGCTCCCTAAACTCGGCGCCAAAGCGACGCATGCGGTCGCCGACCCAGCTGCACAGGCCCGCGATAACGCCGGTCAGGCCGGCCTCCGGTCCAATACTTCCGCCAAACAGCAGCGGCAGCAATGCCGCAAGCGAAAGCTTGCCCAGATTGTCGTACGGGTAGCGCCCATCTTGCTTGACCTTAGCCATCACCTGATTGAGGTTATCGGTCTTGGTGTCTGTCATCTTTTCGTACAGACCGATTAACAGGCCGCCCAGCAGGCAGACAAAAAACGGGTACGGCAGAAAGCCAAACGGGCCGCTGGCGAGCTCGGGCGAAGCGACGCCCAGTGCGTGCGGAATCTCGGTCCATAGATAGTCGATGCCGTGCTCCATCACAAAAAAGAACAGCCAGACCGCGGCACCTGCGAACGCACCGGTCACGGCAACGCTAACTAAAAACAGCGCGCGGTTTGTGGGTTTAGTGAGCTTATCCATCGGGTCCTCCCGCGGTCAAAGTCGACATAGATACGTTTTATTGTAGAGCGAGTGTGGCCCAGACAAGCCAACCGTCTGCGCTGCAAACGGAGCCACCGGGGGCCGCAGCGGGACAGGCTCAAGGCTTATCCGTTGATAATTGATGCGATTTCGTACAGATCCTCGGCAAAGTAAATGCCTTGCTGGCGCCGTGGGCTTGATAAACCCTTATCAATCATGTGTCCGAGCAGCGCCTTGAGGTCGTTGTAGTAACCGTCCAGGTTATACAGGATGCACGGAGCACTCAGGTGCCCCAACGAAACCGCGGACATAACCTCGGCAATCTCCTCGAGCGTGCCCGTCCCACCGGGAAAGGCAATGAACGCATCGCCGAGCTCGATCATCTTTGCCTTACGCTCCGCCATATCGCTCGTCACGATGAGGTCGTCGATACCGTCATGTTGAAACTCGGCCTCGATAAAAAAGCTCGGCTCCACACCCGTCACGTGCCCGCCGGCATTAAGCACGCTATCGGCGAGCGCGCCCATCAGGCCCGATTTGGATCCGCCGTACACGAGCGCGTGCCCGTTGGCGCCAATCCAGTTGCCCAGCTCCTGCACCGCAGGCAGAAACGCCGGGTCATTGCCGATACTGGCACCCAGATACACGGTGATATTCAAATTCAGTCCCCCTCATCGTGACGCGCGGCGCCCGTTTTAGCGCTGGCGCCGGCGATATTCGCGCACGCGGCGCGACAGATCGGCGAGCTCGTCACGATCAAGCTCTTCCAAATGCTCAAGATCATCCATAAAGCGCGCCATAGTGTCCTTTTGATGCATCTTGATGAGCATATTGCAGTAGCTCACCGCCACGCCCGTGAGCATGGCAATGTAAAAAATGCTGATAACGCTCAGGACGACCGTGATGACACGGGCGACCGGCGTCTCGGCCGGAATGTCGCCAAAGCCGATCGTCGATACGGTCTCAAAGCTAAACCAAAGGCCATCGCCAAACGTAAGAGTTGTTGGCTCAGAGAGCCAAACAGCCATTGAACACAGAAGATAAAAGACGAGAAAAAGGCCCGTGATGCGCACGAAACCGGCTTGACGCAACACATCGGCCAGCGTCCTCAGCTTTTTCATCGAGACCCCCTTTTTTCAGGACAAGCAATCGCTTTTGGTCGGTATTGTCCCACGCCTCTCCCGCAAACGGAACCAGCCATCGAGAATGCCCCTAGACGACGAGTTGTGAGGGACAATCCTTCCACAACAAAAAGTGCGTTTCAATCTGCGACAAATAGGATGTTCCCGTCGGCCTCGCAGCCTGAACTAGTATCTTGATATAGACATACCACCCACCGCCGTGCACGCAGCACGCGGAAAGAAAGGAAACCCACGATGTTTAGACCTCTTCGTAGAAAGAAGCGTGCTATCACCGATCAAGAGGCACGAGAGCTGCTTGTTAATTGCAAACGCGGCATTTTTGCCGTCAACGGAGACGACGGCTATCCTTACGCCATTCCCGTTAACTACTACTTTGACCCCGAGCACGACAAAATTTACTTTCATGGAGCCAAGGCGGGGCATAAGGTCGATGCACTCAAACGCAGCGACAAAGTCTGCTTTACCGTCTATGGCAACGATTGGTACAAAGACGACGACTGGGCACCCTATGTTCAGAGCACCGTGGTTTTCGGCCGTTGCCACCTCGTGAACGATGACCCGGCGTTTGTCGAAGACAAAGTCCGACAGTTTGCCCTCAAGTACTATCCTTCTGCCGAAGAGGTCGAAGAGGAGATCAAGCAAAGTATCAGGGGCGTCCAGCTGTATGAAATTACGGTCGAACACCTTTGCGGCAAGCAAATTCAAGAAAAGTAGCAAACGTGGAAAACGCGCTCGCAACCCTCTGCGCCCTATGCGCCCACGCACGTTGACGACACGGGCGCAAGCCGCAGTACCCGAATCGTGCGACCCCTATACCCCAAAAACGTAACGATCTAGGCGGTCGCACGCTTCCCTTACGCGCGAAAGCGGCAGCGCCAGATTCACGCGAATGTGGCAGGGGCCATGGAACGGACGTCCATCCTGATACCCCACGCCCACGCGTGCCCCCTCGTCGAGCAACCACTGAATATCGCGGCCATGCTCGCGGCACCACTCGGTGCAGTCCAGAAACACCATGTACGTGCCCTGCGGACGCGAATAGGACACGCCCTCAAAATGCTCGTCCACGTAATCGCAGAAGTACTCGATATTGTCGGCAAGCACCTGGTTGAGTTCGTCCACCCACTCGTACCCCTGCGGTTGGTAGGCACCGATAAGCGCATGCATCGAAAGGACATTCATCTCGTTGTAATGGGTCTTGTTAGACACAGCGCACATGCGGTCGCGCAGCGTCTCGTTGTAGATAATGTGGTAGCTGCCGACCAGACCCGCCAGGTTAAACGTCTTGCTCGGCGCATAGAGGGCAACCGTGCGCATGCGGGCATCCTCGCTCACCGACTGCGTCGGGATGTGCTTGTGTCCCGGCAGAATGATATCGGACCAAATCTCGTCCGAGATCACCACGCAATCGTGCTCGCGATAAATGTCCATGGCGCGCTCGATCTCGTCGCGCTCCCATACGCGGCCGCAGGGATTGTGCGGCGAGCAGAACACTGCGGCATGGATGTGGTTTTGGGCGAGTTTGCGCTCCATGTCCTCAAAGTCCATGCGCCACACGCTCTGGTCGTCGAGCTGAAGCGGGCTGTGGACAATGCGATAGCCCGCGGCCTCAATGGACTTGGTGAAGCCGATGTAGGTGGGGCTGTGGACCAACACCGCATCGCCCGGCTGGACATACGCGCGCAGCGTCGACACGACACCGCCCAGCACGCCGTTTTCGTAACCGATATGCTCAGGCGCCAGGCCCTCGACGCCATTACGGCGGCTCTGCCATTCGATGATGCGGTCGAAGTACTCGGAACGCGGATTGAAGTAACCAAACATGGGGTGCTGGGCGCGCTGAATGATGTGCTCCTGGACTGTAGGCACCGTGGCGAAGTTCATGTCCGCCACCCACATGGGAATGCGGTCGAAGCCCTCGTCGGGTGCGTTCGGAGCCATACCGGGGATCTCACCCCAAGAGTCAACGGCGATGGAGTCCATGCCATGGCGGTCGATGATTGAAGTGAAGTCGTATTTCATGCTGAGCCCCCGTGCAGAGCGGAATGATTCGGTAGGCGTTATTGTCCACCAGCGTAGGCGATTTTGGCATGGGGTTTGGCACTTAATTTGACGGGTGAGGACGAATGGCTGGTTAGTCTCGCGCGTCGTTGATGGCGGTTACCGTCAACCTGGCCCCGTCAACCGTAAACGATATGTCGAGTCCGGCGTAAGCCAAGTGGTAAACGCGGTTTGGCTCGTGCTTGCTGCCCGCGCGGCGCGGATCTTGGCGAAGAACCTCGACCAGGCCGGGGAGCTTTGCGGGCGGGACCATGTCTTGAAGCGCTTGCGGGAACTCAACATCGAGCTCTTGCCACGGAGCACCCTCAATCCAGCCGCCGGTCGCATCCGGGTGGCAGTCCGCAAACGGGATGTAGGGCTTAATGTCGTAGATGGGCGTGCCGTCACGCAGGTCGGCCCCCAGTACATGGATGATGGGGCCGTCGTCGGTGCGCTCAACGCGGCTGAGCTTGACGCAGGTAAGACCGATGGGATTGGGGCGAAACGGACTCCGCGTGGCAAACACGCCCACGCGTTCGGCTCCGCCCAGACGCGGCGGGCGCACAGTCTTCGACCACTTGACGTTGGTGCCGGACCTGTCCTGCGTCTTGGCATCGGCAGCTATATCCTTAGCCGCGCCGCCGGGCGTTCCGTTTTCGAAGCGCCACAGCAGCCATAGGTGAGAGAAGGAGTCCAGACCCTCAACTGCTGCGTTGGAGGCAAATTCCGGCTCAAAGACGATGCGTCCCTGCAGGTGGGGCGCCAAAAAGCTGTTGCGCGGAATGCCGAACTACTGCGGCAGGTCGGTATGTATGTGTGCGATAGGTTCCATGCCGGTCATTGTACGGCATGGAGGTGTGGGGTGCGGCGCGCAATTCTTCGCCGCGGTCTCCCTTCGTGCAACCAACGGTTGCTTGGAAGGAAGCTGGCCGCCGCGTATGCTTAAGCCATCAACCAGCAGAAAGGAGTCGCTATGGCCTTTGCAGAAAAGCTCATTGCCATTCGCCGCGCCCATCACCTTACCCAAGAGCAGCTCGCCGCCAAGCTCTTCGTCACACGCCAAGCCGTCAGCCGTTGGGAACGCGGCGAAGTCACCCCGGGCATCGACATGATGAAGCTCATTGCCGCCGTAACCGGAGAACCGCTGTCCCACCTGCTCGAAATGCCCGAGCACTATTGCCAGAGCTGCGGCATGATACTCACACCCGACGACTGCGGCACCGATGCTGTGGGCGCCACGACCGACCATTACTGCAAGTGGTGCTACGACCACGGCAAGTACACCTACGACACCACCATGGAGGCGATGATCGAGGATTGTGCCCCGCGGCTGGCGCAAAACACCGGCATGTCGCTCGACGAAGCCGTCTCGCTCATGGGCGCCGTCCTGCCGCAACTGGAGCGCTGGCGCTCCGTGCAAGAAAACGAGGAGCGCTACGGCGCCGAGGCGCGGGCGCGCTATGGCGACGAGGCGATCGACGCAGCAAACGAAGCACTGCTGGACATGGACCCCGAGACATGGAACGACATGAAGGAACTTGAACGCGCTATTCTGGGCCAGCTTTCGATTGCCATGGGCGACGGCGATGCGGATGGAAGCGAGGCCCGCAAACTTGTCGCGATGCACCGTCGATGGATTGGCCTTAACTGGGGGCATAAGCCCCAAGACGAAGCATACCTGGGCCTCGCCCACGGCTATCTTGCTGACCAGCGCTTTATCGACTACTACGACAAGCCCTGCGGCACCGGAGCCACGGCGTTTCTGGTACAGGCCATCGAGTCGTCGTCAGCTCATGCATAGACCGCGGCGGCTTTGGGTATTTCAATCAAAACCTCAACCGATTGGAGACCTATGGCTACTAATCATGAGCTCACGCTGTACGTTATGACCGGCTGCCCGTATTGCATGAAGGTCAGGCGTTTCCTTGCCGATAACGGTGTGACCATCCCTGAGCGCAACATCTCGACCGACCCCGATGCCGAGCAGACGCTCATCGCCGTCGGCGGAAAACGCCAGGTTCCCTGTCTGTTCATCGACGGCAAACCACTCTACGAATCGAGCGACATCATCGCATGGGTACAGGAGAACCTGCTCTAGCGTGCGAGTACTCGTTGGGGACGTTCTTAAATGAGTGGGTAGGGCTTCGGTTTCTCAAATATATAGAACATATGTTTGCTCTCTGTGTTATACTCATCCCAAGGCATGAGACTGGTCGAGAGCTCCTGCGGAGGTCCCCAATGACACGCTGGAGCGAGCTCGGTAAGTAAGATCGGTGGTTACCGCACTCGCCCATCTCAGACAGGCTGCGCTCCTGTTCGCCGTCGCCATCAAAGAACGGCACTCACAATCAGACTGTTTCTTTTCCGTGAGTCACACAGGAGCGCATCGCTATGGCAAAAAAGATACCAACCCTTTCACCCGACATTATTTCAAACACCTGCTCGGATATCAGCAGGATTGTCGAGGCCAAACACCTCGGCCAGAAAGGCACCGACCATGAGGCCTCTTCGGAAGGGGCTCTGCTCATCGGGCGCCGTCTCGAGCAAGAGATTGCCGGATACCCCATTTCCAATCTAAATGGCCTACTCTCGCCCATCGCTTGCCACCTCAAGCAGCACTTTAGCCCAAGCCTGGGCCCGACCTATCTCAAGCGTTGCATAAAGCTCGCACGAACTGTTCCGGAAGACATGAGTTTTCGACCGGAGCTTGATCTAGAACACTATCAGTCGCTCGCTCGCATCGCCGACAAAGATCTGCGCTTGGATCTGATGAACGTTGCCGCTGATAACCGTTGGAGCGCATCGCGCATCGATCGTCATGCCCGCTATCGAAGTCCGCAGGACGTTTTGGATGCTTGGGAGCGCCGTGTGCTTGAATCAAATCAAGAAGTACGGCGCTTCGCCCGCGCCTACACAGATGCCTGTGGAATCATTTCACTCGATGAACTTATTGAGCTCTACAACTCCTGTGCCCCCAATCCAGTCTCGAGATTTGAGATAAATGAAACTATTTGGCAAATCAGGAACGAATCGGGGCAAATCGACAATCCCTGCGTCATATCCAGAGATGGAAAACTCTATCTCATAGCGCCTGAGCTCGATGACGCTGTCGATGAAGCCCCTTATTACTACGATGACTACGGATACTCCTATCGAAAATATGAACGACGCAGCGAATACACCGGTGAGATGCGCGCGCTGCGCGAACGGCGCGTTGGCATCAGAGTGGCAGCCATCTTCGCCGGTCACGAACGTCTCCCAATCAAAAGGCTCAGTTATGACGAAGTCATCTGCGGGCATATAAAGTGCAGTCGATCTGTCGAACGACTCAAGCAGTACGTCCTGAGAGACCCTGAGATTAAGGCATCCGATCTCCATGCAAGAGAAGATGAGTTCGATTTCATCATGACAAAGCTTTTGCGTTCCGTTGGACTCAACGGTATGCCGACAGCACAGCAAATTACCGAAGACGCAGCTTTCTTATTGATTGTCGTACGGCCCGAGTTTTACGAACGCAAGAAAACAGCCGAAGTCTCCAAGCTCCTCTCGATAATCTATGAAAACGCTCCCCTCTGGGAGTTCAACGGACGTTCACATACCGAACTAAAAAGCGAAGGAGTAGTGGAGCCTCCGATGTCGGCTTTACATCGAAAAGTCCAATCAAAACAAGTCGCTTAAGCCTATTAACTGCTTGCATTTTTGTTTACAAAACTGTATACAAAAAGAGAGGCCCTTATGGAGCTCATCGCAATCCACCCCCACGCCCTCAAACACGGGCTGACGGAGACGGATATCACCTGCGCCTGGAACTCCGCTTTTGCATGGTTCAGGCGTGATCTTGAAAACGGAGGTATCGATTACGTTCTCGTTGGACTTGATGGAAGAAGCCGTCTCATGGAGCTCATCGCTCGATATTGCTCCAATCGAGATGGCTATATCATTTACCACGCCCTTGTCCCTCCTACGCGCAAGGTGCTCAGGGAAATCGGGATCGATCGATAGGAGGCGCTATGGACGCTAAGCAACTCGAAAAGATGATCGGATTTGCCCCCGGAGAGTTGGAGAAAGCCGCGGAGGCATACGAAAAAGATGAGTGGCCGAAGGGTCGCACCATCAAGCTGGGAAGGCCGTCGATCTCTGATGAGCCAAGCGTTGTTTTATCGGCACGTGTGGGTGAATCGGTTCTTGAAGCGTTTGACGAGAAGGCAAAGCGCCATGGGCAAACACGCACAGAGCGACTCAGAGAACTCATTACCCTTGACGCAATGATTGCCTAGTCCCCCACCGAATCCAAACATGTACGCCAGCATCCAAAGTCGACATTTTTCGATATCTTTGGATGCTGACGTACAGCTTTTGCAACATAGTCATTGGGGACGTTCTTAAATGACTAGCCGTTAAAGAACGTCCCCAATGACTAGCTAACCGTGGAAGCGGGCTATGGGCGCAAGTGGCTGCTCGCGAAAGACGCGATCGACGGCGGCGCGGTATTCGTCGACCTTTTTAGTCTTGCGTACGAGCTTGTGAACGGTAGCAGGATCGGCGAAGGCGCATTTAGCGTAGAACCACCACTCCTTCATGCGAAAGACCGCGTTGCCGCCAATCTCTTCTGCATATGCTGCAAACAGCGTGTCGTGGAAGCGCTGCAGTTCGGCTGCCGTGGCAGCAGGGCCGCCCTTGACCATGCGAGCCAACGCGGGGTTCGCAAGCAAGCCACGCCCCAGCATCACATGGCGTGTACCGGGATAGGCCTCCACCAGCGCCTCCATGTCCTCAAGATCAAAAATATCGCCGTTGTATGCCACCGGAAACGGTGCCCGTTCCAGCGTCTCGCCATAAAACTCTTTGCGCGGCGAGCCCGTATAGCGATCCTTCTGTACGCGCGGATGCACGATCAACTCTGCCAGCGGCATGCGACAATACAGATCGAGCACGCGCTCGTATTCGTCGTCGCTCTCCAGCCCCAGCCTGGTTTTTACCGACACCGGCAACGGCGATCGCTCGCACACATCAAGCAAGAACACCTCGAGCCCATCGAGGTTGCGCAAGAAGCCCGATCCTTTACCCTTGGCAACAACCGTACCCGAGGGGCAGCCAAGGTTGAGATTAACCTCGCGGTAGCCCATGTCGGCGAGCACCTGTGCCGCCCACACAAACTCGTCCGCGTTCTTAGACATCAGCTGAGGCACCACGTTAAGCCCTTGGTTGTTAGCCGGATCGATTTCCTTAAACGCCTTGCCGCCAAAGCGGTTGCCCACCCGCGGCGGCGGCAAAAACGGCGTGTAATAGCAGTCGAGCGCACCGAAGCACTCCGCATGCACGCGACGGAACACATGCCCGGTAATCCCCTCCATGGGGGCCAACGATAGAATCATCAACATCTACTCTCAAATCAATGCGGCAAAGGAACCGCCCCTTTGTCACATGCATTATGCCTTGTCCCCGAGGCGGCCCACAAGGCGGAGGCGGCTACTTGATGTCAGCCAGCCCTCCGACCATCCCTGTGCAACGAAGGTGAATGGCGCCCGCAAACAGCAAGCAGGGCCGCCCCACAGCAGCTCCCTCACTCGCCACTTTTTCCTTGTCCAAAAGAGGACGTTCGCGATCAATCGATCACCAACAGCACGCTGCTGACCGCCATGTCTGAACAACAGACACCCTCCACTCACATACTCAAGAGCGTATGCGCATCGCCCTCGAAAAACGATGAGAGTCGAGGCCCCATGCAGCTGCTCACCGAGCAAGAAAAGAAACGCATCCAGCGGTACTGCACGTACCCCAAGATCGCAGCGACCGCACTCGTCATGTCGTTCGTAGCATGCCTGTTGATGTTGCCGCTCCAAATGATCAACGATATCGCGTTCCACCAAAAGGAATTCCAACCCGCGGGCATATATACCGCCATTGCACTCACCGCAATCGAACTCATCATCTTTTGCTATTGCGCTCTTGCGCCGCGCTTTGGAATGCAGGGCAAACAGTGGAAGGAGCTACAGAGCAGACTTGCAGTAGCCCAAACCAACAAAGACCGCTCCGCGGAGGTCGCCGGCATGCTCGCCGCGCAAGATGCCTTGGAGCCCGTGTGCAAACGCGTCGCGGCAGACGACCCATACGAGTCGTATCACGACTACGGCTACCGCATTATCGGCTATCTGCGTGATAATGACCTCGGCGCTCAAGCAGCCTATGTCTACCTTTCTTTCGATGCAGATGGCATGCTCACGGACGTCGATTACACCAGTCAGATCGACCCCGAGGCAAGCCTTGCATACAACCTCGCCTGCAGCGAGCAGGATATCGCGACACTATGCGCCCCCGCTCAACGGGTTAGGCATTTCCGTTGCCACACCGGGCCTCCTCACGCCATGCAGCCTGTCGGATGAATTTAAACAGGCATTTTTAGCCTGATCCCTATATGAAGAAATCAGCATCAAGACGGAGGACGAATCTATCAAGTCGTACTACACCTTTGACACCGAGCCCAAAGAAGAGTTCGACAAGTACACCCATCCGGAAATTAGCCTCATGCTCTCCGCAAAGGAGGACTAGCAACTTACGCTCTAATTGACGCTCGCAAACGCCGTCTATATCTCAAGGTCTAATACTTTTCCCGAGAAGTGAACGGCTGTATTTGGACCCCCGAAGCATCGACATTCTTAGACGCCAAACCCGCAGGATTTGGCTGGCAAAACCGCAGGAAACCGCCTTCAATAAGTGTCGATGCTTCGGGGGTCCATTTTGACTCGTTCACTTCTCGGGAAAAGTATTAGACCTCGATTTACATGTCACTCAATGTGACAAAGGGACAGTCCCTTTGTCACATTATTCGGAGCGCAGGGCTTCCACGGGGTCTTTTTTGGATGCGCTGCGGGCCGGCAGCAGGCCGGCAACGACCGTCAGCAGCACCGAAATTGCAATGAGCGCCAGCGCATCCTGCACGGGCAGGCTCATCAGATTGGGTACCTGTTTGGCAGCAAGCGCCCAGGCATTAACCGGAAAACTCACGAGCACCACAACGACAATGGCAAAGACACCGGCAATGAGGCCCTCGATAAAGGTCTCGGCATTGAATACGTTGGCCACGTTGCGCTTCGACGCGCCGATCGCGCGCAGGATGCCAATCTCCTTTTTGCGCTCCAGCACGCTGATGTAGGTGATGATGCCGATCATGATGGAACTCACCACCAGGCTGATGCTCACGAACGCGATGAGCACCAAGCTGATGGTATTCACGATATCAGTCACCGAGCCCATGATGATGCCCATGTAGTCGGTGTACGAGATTGCCTGCTCGTCGTGGCCGGCGGCTTTGACCTGCTTGTTGTACGCATCGATATGGTCGAGTACGCGCTCCTTGGCCTCAAAGTCACGCGGGAAAATCTTGACCGAGATGGGATCCGCTTCATCCGCGTAGCCCAACGTGGTCAGATTGTTGTCGTAGGTGAGCTTCGACGCCTTGGCATAGCTCATCATGAGCGAGCTCAGGTCCTCGGCGTCCATGTTGAAGTGGATGGCACGAGCAAAGGCGCTCGCATCCACGCGCATGGCGCTCGCCAGGTTGGCAAAACTCGAAGACATCTGCGTCACCATCTGGTCCATGAGCCCTGCCGCGCCGGCCTTGAGCTGGGTCGACATGGTCGTTGCCACCTGCTCGCTGATCGCCTTCATCACCTGATCCATAGCCTGCTGCAGATACGGAGCCAACTGATTTTGGACATAGTCGGTCATCGCCTGTTGCAGGCGCTCGACCAGGGCATCGCCGCCGAGCGCCTTGAGCTGTGCCAGGCACTGCTGCGCCACAACATCGTTCTCGAGATACGCCGAGAATGCGGCAGCAAGCTTTGACGCGTCTTTGAGATCTTCGGGTGACAGCGCCCTAAACTGATCAGACTGCAAAAAGCCCTCAAATAGTTGGTTGGCAAGCGTTCCCACCTGTTGCATTTGCTCGGGCGTGAGCTCCAGACCGTCAAAGATGCCCGAAAAATCGGGGGTCGGCGCTTTGGCCATGATGTCGCTTAAGTCGATGTCTTTGCCAACACCCGAAAGGTCAATATCCAGGCCCGACAAATCGATGCCCGAAAGATCCATGCCACCGGCAGCACCCGAGAGTGCAGACGCATCGAACGAGAACGCGCTCTTGAGCGCCGCCTCGTCCACGCTGAACATACTGCCCAGATCCACGCCTTGCTTGGCCTCGCCTTGCAGTTCGTCGAAAGTTTTGCCCGTAAAGACATCCGTCTCGGGATGGGCAAGTTGCTCTTGCACGATCTGCGAATTGGCGGCGCGCTCCATAAGCTGGCGAGTCAACGCATGCGTATAGGCAATGCCCGGAGACAACGCGCTCGCATTGGCCGTCTCGTTAGGTCGCACCACGCCCACAATGTGCACGTCAATACCGTCGGCAACCTTGGCCGTCATAAAGTCGGCGTCGCCGGACATGTCAGTCCACATGCCGGTCTCTTCGTTTTTGCGATAAGCATCGGCCGGCGACAACACCTTAAACGTCGTGGACAGCGCATCGTCGTAAGTAAAGTCGGCGCCGCTCTCAGGCGTCTCAATCTTACCGTCGGCGGCCATGGCACTGTTCACCAGGTCGTTGAGCTCATCGATATCCAGCGCACCGATGCTGTAAAGCGTATAGTCGCCAACCGTTCCACGGCTCGAAAGCACCATTACGGCTTCGTGAGCAGACGTAGGCCAATGGCCGGCGACGACATCGTACTGGCTGTCGAGCAGACTCTGATCGTCGATCATCTCGTTGAAGACCGAGGTCCCCATGGAGTCCATGCTCACCGTTGCCGCCGAGCTCGCACCACCGCTCATGGCCTCGGTCATAGCGTTGGGCACCAGCCGGACAGGCTTCTCATCGCCCTTGCCGGCACGATAGACAACCGGCGTCACGCCGTAACCGTACTGGATGGCATTGACCTCTTTGTCGATACCGTCGCCGCCGGCATCGAGCCATGCCTTAAAGCTCGTCATATCGTTGGACTTAACACTTGCAAACATATCCTTTACGGCCGTGACCACGGGAATCTTTTTGGTTCCCTGAGCCTTGCCGTCGGTGCCGTCGTCGAACGAACCCTCGTTCTTGGACGTATCGTCATCCGTGGCCCCCTGTTCGCCCATCATGGACGACAGGTCGTAATCCTGCTTGGAAATGGTAAGCGGGTAGCTCGAAAGCGTATCCTCCTCGACCTTTTTGATGTAGCCGTTTACGCCATTGGACAGCGCCAAAATCGCCGCGATGCCAATAATGCCAATCGAGCCCGCAAAGGCCGTCATGGCCGTACGGCCCTTCTTGGTCATAAGGTTTCGGGCAGAAAGCCCCAGCGCCGTCACAAAGCTCATCGAGGTTTTGCGCGTAGGCTTGGCCTCGCGGCGCGTGGCGTCAGCGACATCGAAAGGATCAGAATCGTCGGTAATCTTGCCGTCCGCCAGGTTGACGATGCGCGTGGCGTACTCGTACGCCAGATCGGGATTATGCGTGACCATGATAACCAGACGGTCGCGCGCGACGTCCTTGAGCAAGTCCATGACCTGCACGGACGTTGTGGAATCCAAGGCACCAGTCGGCTCGTCTGCCAGCACAATCTCGGGATCATTAATCAGGGCGCGGGCGATGGCCACGCGCTGCATCTGTCCACCCGAAAGCTGACTCGGGCGCTTGTTCACGTGCTCGCCCAGACCAACGGCCTCGAGCGCCTTGCGCGCACGTTGGCGGCGCTCGGCGTGCCCCACGCCCGTGAGCGCAAGCGCTAGCTCCACGTTTTCCAAAATGGTCTGATGCGGAATGAGGTTATAGCTTTGGAACACAAAGCCGATGCGGTTGTTGCGATAGGCATCCCAATCGCGATCGTGAAAGTCCTTGGTCGAAATACCGTCGATCAGCAGGTCACCCGAGTCAAAGTGGTCGAGTCCGCCGATAACGTTGAGCATCGTGGTCTTACCCGAACCCGAGGGCCCCAGAATGGCCACAAACTCGTTATCCCGAAAAGACAGGCTCACGCTGTCGAGCGCCACCTGCGTAAACGACTGCGTAACGTACCTTTTGCAAATTCCTTTGAGCTCCAGCATGGACGGCAACCTCTCCTGCGCAGGCACCTTGCCCGCTCTCCCCCGCCGTTCGTATTCGACGCGTTTGTCCTACTCTATCCCCATTTTTTACCGGCGCCAGTGAGGAATGTAACAAACCGCACCAAAAAACGAACGGGACGGCACGCCGCGTGGCACACCATCCCGCGTATACTGTCGATAATGTGACAAAGGAACTGTCACTTTGTCACATCTGCCCAACCCTTATTGGGGCACCCGATTCCCTATTGGATGATATAGGACGGATGATACGGACACTTTTCGCCCATGCACACTGTATTGACCGCATAGCTATCGCAGGTTGGCGTCTTCTCCCATGCTTTAAGCTGTGGTCCGCCGAGCGCGTTAAAAAACGAAACGGCCTCACGAATCGCCACGCGCGCATCTCGCTTGCAGCACCGTGGGCTTCCCGAGCGCGCGATGGCGGCAAGCAGCTCCGAAACCATAAGCTGCCCCTCCTGCCAGCCTTCACTGCGCAGCGGCGCATTGCCGCGCACGATTGCATATGCCATGCCCGCAGACGCGGCTGCCCCGCACACGCCCCAGCGGGCACACGTCGCCCCCGGCACACAATCCGAACGAGACATCAAATCGGCAAGATCGTCTTTGAGCATCGCATCTCGCTCCCCAGATGCTTCGGCGTTGCGCCAGCACGCAAGCAGCACCGCGCCCACAATAAAATGGTGGATGGGGCCAAAAGCCACGCAGCGCTCATCTGCCATAACCTCTTCCAAAAGAGCCGTGGGCGTCACCGACACACTGGCCATGAGCATCTCAACAATCCAGCCTGTTTGTTCGTCTTTTGCCATGCGGCATCCTCCTCTAAAACAAATTGTGCGCACACTCCATTATGGCCTTCTTCTGCCCGGCGCGCTCAATGCGAAACAACCTGCTTCGCTCGTGCCGCCAACAAGCCCTGCTAGTTCTCGTCGCAAACCAGCCCTGCTCAGGAGCAACACCAGAGGCGATGACAAGCACGATGGACAGTGGCAACACCACGACGGCAGCTCTTTTCGAAAAAGAAGGCCCGCGCAATCGCGCGAGGCCTCCCCATTCATGGAACTATGATCAAAGCAGCCCAAAAAGCTTACTCCCACTCAACGGTGCCGACGGGCTTGGGCGTGAGGTCGTAGCACACACGGCAGATGCCGGGAACCTCGGCTGTGACGCGAGCGGTAATACGCTTGAGCAGTGCCCAGTCGAGCTCAGGCACCTCGGCGGTCATCACGTCGACGGTGTTGATGCAGCGGATGATGCAGGGCCAGTCGTAGGCGCGCTTGCCCTCGCGCACGCCGGTGGCACGGAAGTCGGGCACCACGGCGAAGTACTGCCAGATGGTCAGACCTGCCTTGTCGATCTCCTCGCGCACGATGGCGTCGGCTTCGCGCAGCGCCTCAAGACGGTCGCGGGTGATGGCACCAAGGCAGCGGACGCCCAGGCCGGGACCGGGGAACGGCTGACGCTCGACCATGTTCTCGGGCAGACCGAGCTCGCGGCCCACGACGCGGACCTCGTCCTTGTACAGCAGCTTGACGGGCTCGCAAAGCTCAAACTGCAGGTCCTCGGGCAGGCCACCCACGTTGTGGTGGGCCTTCACGCCATCCTGGGACTCCAGGATGTCGGGGTAGATGGTTCCCTGGGCGAGGAAACTGACCTCGTCGCCAACCTTGCGGGCCTCCTCCTCGAACACGCGAATGAACTCGGCGCCGATGATTTTGCGCTTGGCCTCGGGCTCCTCGACGTCCACGAGCTTATCCAAGAAGCGATCGGTCGCGTCCACATAGACCAGGTTGGCGTCCATCTGGTTCTTGAAGACGTCGACGACTTGCTCGCTCTCGCCCTTACGCATCAGGCCGTGGTTCACGTGCACGCAGATAAGCTGCTTGCCGATGGCCTTGATGAGCAGGGCCGCGACAACCGAACTGTCGACACCACCGGAAAGGGCCAGCAGGACCTTCTTGTCGCCGATCTGCTCGCGGATTGCAGCGACCTGCTCATCGATGAACACCTGGGCAAGTTCGGAAGTGGTGATACGCACCATGTCGTCGGGACGCTTGTTGGAATCCATGCAAAGCTCCTTTTCGGTTCGATGGGAATGCGTCACACGTATGCAAACGCACCGTCATATGACCTCATTATATGCAGAACAAGATGTGTTTCCCATCGCTGCGACAAAGCTTTTTGCAGGGGTGGCAATTTTTCCTACTGTCGAGCTCAGCTAGGCTTCGGTAGCCACCTTGGCAGCATCGCCAATAGACTCTTCCTTTATACGTTCTGCGTAATCGTATGCCATACCCGCAAATTCCAGTCCCGAGTAACAGGAGTACAATTGCTGCTATTGTTGCCAGCTGTTGGGAGATGGAAGATGGACTGCGATGGCTACCCATGCGTTCCCATGCCGTTGATGTGCACCGCCTTTGTGCCGGGGCAGATTGACGCTGCGGTTGCAGGCATTTCCGACCCCGATTCGCGCGCCATTGCCACGGCAGAAGCGCTGTACTTTCGCGGACAGGCCACCCTCGCTGCCAAGACGGCGCGCCCCTATCTTGACGCCACCGACCCCGCACTGCGCTATTCCGCATGCTTTATCTGCGGATACGCCAGTCTGTCGCTCAACCGTATCGCCGATGCCCGCCGGTGCCTTACTGGCATCCTCGATACGCCGGCCGACGAGGAATCGCCTGCCGTCCACGCCATGCACATCCTGTTCACCTCGGCCGCGAGCGTCCTGCTGCACTTGCCTTCCCCGTATTCCGCCGAAGAGTTTTATCCGCTTGCGGCGCATTTGCCCGAAGGCCTGCGCCTGTTCGCCAGCTACGTGATGGCGCACGCCTTGTATCTGCGCGGCGAATACGGCCGCAGCCTGGGCATGGTGGAAAATGCCCTGATCATGAAACAGGGAAGCTATCCCATCTCGGAACTGTTCCTGCACCTGGCGGCTTCCATGGCATGCATGAGCCTCAAGGACATCGACGCCGCAAAGGCACATTTCGGAGCCGCTTGGGACATTGCGCGCCCCGACGGCCTTATCGAGCTCATTGGCGAGCACCACGGCCTTTTACAGGGGCTCATCGAGGCGTGCCTAAAAGCGCAATACCCTGACGATTTCGCACGCATCATCGAGATTACGTATCGATTTAGCTACGGCTGGCGGCGCATCCACAACCCCGATTCGGGCGAGGACGTGGCCGACGATTTAACGACCACGGAGTTCACCATGGCCATGCTCGCCTGCCGCGGATGGACCAACGCCGAAATCGCACGCCACATGGAAGTATCGCCGGGCACTGTTAAAAACCGCCTATCAGGAGTGTATGCCAAGCTTGGTATCGGAACTCGCGCCGAGCTGGTCGCGCATATGTTGCGTTAGCGACCGGGCTGCCAAGCGCATCGAACGCGTTCCGGAACCCGGCGCTTCGCTCGATCAATTTGGACATTTTGACCCTTGAACGGCACTACCGCCACGGGGCACCTTCTCGCAAAATAGGATTATTTCCTCCGATATTTGCGGGATGGGAGCCCAAAATGCTTGATCGTCGTTCGCTACTTATCGCCGGAGCATCCTCGCTGGCAGGCATCATGCTGCCTCGCGTGCCGAGCAGCGCAAACGCCTTCATACTGCCATTCGCCCCCACCGAGGCCTATGCCGACGAAGAAGACCCCTTCAAGGTGCTCGTTCTCTCGCGCACCATGTTTGGTGTGGTCGTGGTCGACGTCGCCAACAAGAATATGCCCATCAAGGGAGCCCAGGTCACGCTCGCGTCGCGTTATGCCGCGGGCAAGCAGCTCTCCGCCACTACCGACGACGAGGGCACGGCCATCTTTGAGGTCGCGCCGCTTTCGGAAGGCTACGTGGACGAGGCAACGCTTCTCGACGCGTACGACTTTAACGGTGGCATCTCCATCAGCATGGCGGGCTACCGTGATGTCGAGATCCCCCTCACGCGCATCCAGGGCGGCACCGCCATTACCGCGCCCACACGTCCGCTTTCCGACGGTGAGCCGTACTTTCGCCAGCTTACGTTCGACGAGTGGGACATCCAGTACGCCGACGCCACGTTCATGGCACTGCCGAAGGACGACGCCGGAAACGACCAACCCGACACGCACGCCTTTACCGTGCAGGCACATCTGCCACAGGGTGGACAGGCAACGCTGTGCATCAACAAGGTAATGCCCGCCACGAGCAGCTCATCCGAAACCGTCACGCAAATTGGCCAAGTCAAGGCCAGTGCATCGGGTTCGGATAATCTGGCAACGTTCACACTCGAAGACACGTTCCTCGATGCAGCTTCGGGCCTTCTGGAGGAAGGATGCAAGCTGCGCTTTGTCCTCGACTATCAGGGCAAGACCTATACACTCTCCTCCCCCATGGCCGTTGTCACCGCGCCGGCCGCAAAGGCAGAATCGGGCTCGACCACTATCGTCCCCACCACCATGGACCAAGAGATTACTCCGTTTGATTTCCCGGCGGCGTTTCCCGGCATCGGCGGCAATAAGTTCACGTGCTGGATGCCCTCGTTCCCCATTTTGTTCGATTTCTCTTTTGCCGGATACGTGCTGTTTGGCGGAGGATACAAACCGGTCGGCTACATGAACGATTCGGGCAATCCGGATCCGGAATACTGGAAGAAGTCACCGCGCGAGTCGGGCGCCAAGCAGGCAAACCGCTACCTCGACGAGATGGAGGGGAAGTGGAATCAGTACAAAAGTATGAGTGCCGGTTCGGGCACCGATCCAAGGAACACTAAGCTGCTTCGTCACCACTGCACGCCGCGTTTTACGATGAATATCGCCACACAGCTGTACGGATCGCTCGCCTACGACTGGGTGGGCAAAACCTGGGGTGACAACAACGACCCCGCATTTGGCAATATTAAGGCCCTCTTCCAGGTAAGAACCGACCTCAATTGGACCGAGCAGTTTACCCTAGGACCGGTGCCGTTTTTCCTAAACGTCAACCCCTGGGTGCTGGCGAAGCTGGCGCTCGCCGTGGGTGCCCACACGCACGGCAGCGGCGCGGCGTTTTTTAAAAACATTTCGCTCGACTATTCAAACACCTCGGGCTCGTTCACCATCCAGATCGGGCTTGCCGTCACCTTTGGCGCCGGCGTTGCAGGCGTCGCTTCGTCTGCCGTGCGCGGCGCCGCATCCCTCACGCTGTTCATTGGGTACGAGAAGGCAGATGGACACCAGCTTCCGCGACTGCGCGTAGGTGCAGACGTCGATGTCGATGTGATACTCCAGTTCGTAATGTTCAAGTGGACCACCAAGGCTTGGTCGGGGTCGTGGCCCACACTCCTCGATTCGTGGAATATGTCGGTGAACAATGGCAACCAGTATGTGCTCCAGCGCTCTGAGCTCGCATTGGGTGGAGATACGCCTTACACGTTGGATGCCCGCTTCGGCACGGCCGGCAACGCCGAGGCAGGCGGCGTGCCGCAATTTATCGCATCGGCCACCATCGTCACCAACGCCGAGCTGCTCGCACGCGCCGAGGTTAAGGCCACTGCCGTAAACGTCGCGCCTGTCGTGCGCGATTGGAATCAAGCGGTCACGCGCATTAAGCTCGAGGCGGATGCAGAAAGCGACGACACGGGACAGATCGAGCATTTCGTCCATACACTGATAGAAAACGCCGCGCCGATGTATGAGTACACCTATATCGGGCAGGCGACGAACGCCGTTGCGGACCCCAACGCCAATTCTGCTGGTGTATCGGAGGACGAGCGTGGCGGCATAAAACCCTCGAGCGACAACGTGCTGTTTGCTGGCGTGCTCAGCGAAGCTCACATGAAGCTGGCAATGATTGCCGGCGTAGAATGTCTGTTCCGTATCGCCTCGGTGCGCTACGGCGACAATGGCCGCTCGCGCCTGGTGGTGCACACAAAGGCAAACGGCACGTGGTCCGCTCCCACTCCCGTGGACTTTCCCCTTGGGTTTGGCGAGGGCGACGTGGAGCGCGACGGCATATTCGATTACGACTTCGACGTGGTGGAATATACGGACGGAAGAGGAAACCAGGACGCCTACGTGCTGCTGATCTCGGGCGAGCGCCCCGCAGGTGACAACACCCTTTTCGATACGGCAAGCACAGCCGGCATACTGTCCGTCGTGCGCCTGCGCATAAGTAATAGCGAAGTTCGCGTGGTGTCGTATACGTCGTGGCGCAGCATCTCGCGCGGCCGCCTTCAGGAGGATGGCTACCATTGTCTGCAGTGCCCGCGTATCACGGTGGGCAAGACGCTCGTCGACGGGCGCCTGTCGGGTGCCTACCTCCACCGCCGCGGAACCACCGCAGAAAAGGCGCTCGGCAGCGAGGCCGAGGTTGCGCTGGAATGCTTTACCTTGTGGTCGGATGATTTGGGCGACAGTCTCACGTTCCGTCAGGTCCTCCGCTTTCCGCAAGCACCGTCGAGTATCGAGCTGGGCAAGCCCGAGAATATCAACGGCAAAATGGTGGTGTCCGTTGCGTACGAGACCGCAGACGGTTGCGGCTGCGCATCGTACGCCGTGATCGGCCAGTCCATTGCGTGCTGGGACGTTATGTCACCAGACGCCACGGTACCTCATGCGGTGCCATGGCCACAACATTCGGGCTTTTTGGCAACCGTCAACGAGCAACTGCAGCATATTACTTGGACGCGAGGCGCATCGGCATTTGCAACGCAGCCCGTGGGTGCCGCAGGCTGTGGCCCGGCATCGTTTAGCGTAAGCAACAACGGCAGGTGCGTGCTCTATGTAGAGAACACCGATGGCAAGGTGGGACAAACCTACGACGAAGAAGGCAACCCGGTAGCAGTGATGGGCAAGCACTTCCGCATCTTCGCCAGCACCTTGGCAGGCGATCTGTTCACGGAGCCGTTCGTGATGTGCGAGCTGGACCATCCCGTCGATCAGATAACGACATTTTTGACGTCGGGAGGCATGCTCTCCGCACTCGCCACGCACATTGTGAGCGCGGAGAAGAGTGAGGCAGAGCTGCACGGCATCGAAGTGCCCTTGGTGGCGTGTGCCACTCCGACGGGCGCGGTCGCTACCTCGGGCGCGGTGGTACCCGGAGCAGCAGGCGAATCCTTCATGGTCACGGTGCGAAACGACGGCAACACCTTGCTGACCGCCGGCACGATCGATCTGTACCGAGAGGGCTCCAGCCAGCCGTTCTCCAGCGCATCCATCGGATTCGGACTGAACGCACGCATGGTTTCGATCTACGATCCAGAGCTTGCCGAGGATGCTTCGGCCCAAGACATGGCACACGTGAAGTACGCGCTCGAGACGCTGGGCGCACGTTTTGCAACGCACCCGCTGGTAGCCGACAACGGCAACGCCGTGCTGGCACCGGGTTGCACGGCACAGTTCCGCATGAGCTTTGCCATCCCCGAGAGTTGGAGCGACGATGTGGGCAAACGCGTAACGCTGTATGCGAAGGCGCATAATCTGGTGGCGCTCGATCCCGTAACGCTCGAGGAAATTCGACCGGGTGCAAACTCGGCGCTGGGTGCCGTACTGCACGAGCTTCATGTGCCCGACGCGGCATGCGAACGCTCCGAAGTTCAGGTCGGCTTATGCGACAGCGCGGATACGACGGGGCTTCACGATGCACCGATGACGGCGGACGACGGTGGCGGCTCGAGTGGCGGCGGTACTGACAAGGGCGGCGGCTCCGGTGGAAGCAGCTCCAGCAGCGGCAAGGACCACAACAATAGCAAGCGCCCCGGAAAAGCGGGCGCACTTGCGGGCACGGGCGATACATGCGCTCCCCTTACGGCAGCCGCTGCAGCACTCGCCGTGGCAGGCGCCGGCCTCGTCGCCTACAGCGCCCGCCGCACGGCGCTCGAAGCCGATACCGCCAATGAGGTCAATTCGGATAGGCCCCGCTAGCTCCTAGTTACTTTTATGAGAGACGCCGACTCGGCTCATTCGTCATCGCTATGCGGACATTACAACTTCGGTTCGCAATTCAAACTTACTCGCACAATACCGACTCGGTTTTGCGCGAGTAAACGAAACCTCATCGAACTCCGAACGATTGTTCGATGGATTTCGTGTTGGTTGGAATCGTCTGTGGGCTGGGCTATGCTACCTTGACTATCTATATGACTTAAACGCAGCAAAGGAGCACCGAGAGAGCGAGTATGGCAAAAAACACCGCAAACTATGGTAACGACAGTATCCGCCAGCTCAAGGACGAGGAGCGCGTACGCCTGCGCCCCGCCGTCATCTTTGGCTCGGACGGGCTCGACGGTTGCGCGCATGCCGCCTTCGAGATCCTGTCCAACGCCGTTGACGAGGCGCGCCAGGGCTACGGCAAGCTCATCACCCTTACCGCCTTTCGCGATGGCTCCATTCAGGTAGAGGACAACGGCCGCGGCTGCCCGCTTGACTGGAACCCCTCCGAGAAGCGCTTTAACTGGGAACTCGTCTTTTGCGAGCTTTACGCCGGCGGTAAGTACAACAACAACCAGGGCGGCGACTACGACTTCTCGCTCGGCACCAACGGCCTGGGCTCGTGCGCAACCCAGTACGCCTCCGAATACATGGACGTCACGGTTTGGCGCGACGGCAACAAGTACTCCCTGCACTTTAAGAAGGGCAAGGTCGTCGGCGCCAAAAAGAAAGCACTCGAGGTTGAGCCCAGCGACGAGGACCGCACCGGTACCACCATCAAGTGGCGCCCCGATCTTGAGGTCTTTACCTCCATCAGCATCCCCCACGATTGGTATCGCGAGACCATGCGCCGCCAGGCCGTGGTCAACGCCAACGTGACCTTCCGGCTGCGCATCGAGGGCGACGACGGCGAGTTTTCCCAAGAGGACTTCTGCTATCCCAAGGGCATCGAGGACTACGTGCTCGAGAAGGTCGGTGCCGACTACCTTACCGAGCCCTTCTTTATCGAGGCCGACCGTCGCGGTCGCGATCGCGAGGATCTGCCCGATTACAACGTAAAAATCACTGCTTGCATGTGCTTCTCGCGCACTTTCACAATGCAGGAGTACTACCACAACTCCTCCTGGCTCGAGAACGGCGGCTCACCCGAAAAGGCGGCCCGTAGCGCCCTGACCAGCGCCATCGATGCCTACATCAAGCAACAGGGCAAGTACAACAAAAACGAGAGCGGCATCAAATGGCAGGACGTCCAGGACTGTCTGGTGCTGGTGACCAACTGCTTCTCCACCCAGACGTCCTACGAAAACCAGACTAAGAAGGCCATCAACAACCGCTTTATCCAGCAGGCCATGACGGCATTCTTTAAGGAGCGCCTCTCGACCTACTTGATCGAGAACAAAGACGCCGCCAACAAGATCATGGAGCAGGTGCTCATCAACAAGCGCTCGCGCGAGAATGCCGAGAAGACGCGCCAGAGCATCAAGACCAACCTGCAGCAGAAGACCGACATGGCCAACCGCGTGCAGAAATTCATCGACTGCCGATCCAAGGACAAGAGCCGTCGCGAGATCTACATCGTAGAGGGCGACTCGGCAGCAGGCGCCATTCGCACCTCGCGCGATGCCGAGTTCCAGGGCGTTATGCCCGTCCGCGGCAAGATCCTCAACTGCCTAAAGGAGGACTATCCGCGCATCTTTAAGTCCGACATCATCATGGACCTCATGCGCGTGCTGGGCTGCGGCGTGGAGATCAAGGACAAGCGCATCAAGAACCTGGGCGCCTTCGACCTGGACAACCTTAACTGGAACAAGGTCATCATCTGTACGGACGCCGACGTCGACGGTTATCACATCCGTACGCTCGTGCTCACCATGCTCTATCGCCTGGTGCCCACGCTTATCGACGAAGGCTACGTGTATATCGCCGAGTCGCCGCTCTACGAAATCAACTGCAAAGAAAAGACCTATTTTGCCTACACCGAGCTCGAGAAGAACGGCATTCTTAAGGAGATCGGCGACCAGAAGTGTTCCATCAACCGCTCCAAGGGTCTTGGTGAGAACGACCCGGACATGATGTGGCTCACCACCATGAACCCCGAGACGCGTCGTCTGATCAAGGTGGAGTCCGAAGACGTCACCAAGATGGAGACCATGTTCAACCTTCTGCTGGGCAGCGACGAGGCGGGCCGCAAGCGTCATATCTCGGAGCACGGCAAGGAATACCTGGACCAGCTGGACCTGCAGTAGCAGCAAATCGATAACGACGGCCCATAAGAAGTTCAAGAGGAAATCGTGGCAAAGAAGAAGACGAAGAACCAGCCAAAGAAAAAGCAGGTCAACGCCGAGAACGTCATCGGCCTGCACTCCGAGGTCACCAATCAGCCGATCACGCAGACGCTCGAGGTCAACTACATGCCCTACGCCATGAGCGTCAACGTTTCGCGTGCGTTCCCCGAGATCGACGGTTTTAAGCCCTCGCACCGCAAGCTGCTCTACACCATGTACAAGATGGGCTTGCTCAAAGGTGAGCGCCAGAAGAGCGCCAACATCGTGGGTCAAACCATGAAGCTCAACCCGCACGGCGACGCCGCGATCTACGAGACGATGGTGCGCTTGGCCACCGGCAACGAGGCGCTGCTCGCCCCCTTCGTGGAGTCGAAGGGCAACTTTGGCAAGTACTATTCGGGCGACCTGAGCTACGCCGCCTCGCGTTACACCGAGGCCAAGCTCTCCCCCATCAGTGCCGAGATCTTCAAAGACATCGACAAAGACCCGGTCGACTTTGTCGACAGCTACGACGGCGCCATGAAGGAGCCGCGCCTGTTGCCCACCACGTTCCCCAACATCCTTGTCTCGGCCAACAAGGGCATCGGCGTCGCCATGGCGTCTGACATCTGCGGCTTCAACCTCAACGAGGTCTGCACCGCCACCATGCACTACCTGCAGGATCCTAACTGCGATCTGCTCGAATATATGCCCATGCCCGACTTCTCGACCGGCGGTGAGATTATCTACCGCCGCGAGGAGATGGAAAAGATTATCGAGACCGGCCTTGGCAGCTTCCAGATCCGCTCCCGCTGGCGCTGGATTCCCGAAGAGCGCATCATCGAGGTCTACGAGATCCCCTACACCACCAAGACCGATGTCATCATCGATCGCATCGTCAAGCTCTCCAAAGAGGGCAAGGTCAAGGAGATCGCTGACATCCGCGACGAGACTGACCTCTCGGGCCTGCGTATCGCCATCGATCTTAAGCGCGGTGTCGACCCCGACAAGCTCATGGCCAAGCTCTATCGCTCGACTACGCTGCAGGATTCGTTCTCATGCAACTTTAACGTGTTGGTCGATGGTTACCCCCGCGTTATGGGCGTACGCCAGATCCTGCACGAGTGGGTCAAGTGGCGTATTGAGTCCACGCGTCGCCGCATTAACTTTGACTTGGGCAAAAAGTCCGAGCGCCTGCACCTGCTGCACGGCCTCGAGGCGATTCTGCTCGACATCGACAAGGCCATCGCCATCATCCGTGGCACCAAGCTCGAGGCCGAGGTCGTGCCCAACCTTATGAAGGGTTTCGACATCGACGAGACCCAGGCCGAGTTTGTTGCCGAGCTTAAGCTCCGCAACATCAACGAGGAGTACATCCTCAACCGCACCAAAGACATCGCTAAGCTCGAGGGTGAGATTGCCGAGCTAGAGGAAATCCTCTCCAGCGAAGAGAACATCAAGAAGGTCATCAGCGACGAGCTGGCTGCGGTCAACAAGAAGTACGTGATGCCGCGCCGCACGGGCAGGATTGAGCCCCATGAGGTTATCGAGGTAAGCCTGGAGCCCGAGGTCGAGGAGTACCCGGTGACCATCATGCTCTCGCGCGATGGCTACCTTAAGAAGATGACGGACCGCGTACTCAAGAAGGCTGCGACGCTCAAATACAAAGACGGCGACAAACCCTTTATCGAGTTCCCGTCCTCCAACACCCACGAGCTGCTGGTCTTTACCAACAAGAGCCAGGTATACAAGTGCAAGGTTGCGGCGTTTGAGGACACCAAGTCGGCCCAGCTGGGCTCGTACTTGCCCACCGATCTTGAGATGGAACCCGACGAGAGCGTCATCTGGGTCATCGACCCCGAGGACTACAAGGCCGACGTGCTGTTTGTCTTTGAGAACGGCCGCGTGGTGCGCGTCGCGCTTTCTGGATACGTTACCAAGACCAACCGCAAGCGCCTCAAGAACGCCATCTACGGCGGCAGCAAACTGCTGTATGCACAGGTGCTCAAGGAGGACCGCGACATCGCGCTGGTCTCGAGCGACTACCGCTTGATGAACTTCAACACGTCGCTGCTCAAGACCAAGACGACCACCAACACGCAGGGCGTCCAGGCCTTTACCGCCAAGAAGGGTCGCTCGGTCACCACCGTCGGCACGACCGAGGAAATCCTTGGCGCCGGCGTCTCGGCCGAGAAGTTCACCGCGCAGAGTCTACCCTCCGCCGGTGCCCTCATGAAAGAAAACGACATGCCGAGTCTGTTTGACTAGGACGACGGCAACGAGATCGTTAGACACTTCGCAAAGCGACGAGGCCCGGAACGCAACGGCATTGCGCCCGGGACTCGTCGTTTTTCTTCTCAACTATTTTTTAACGCAGATAAATTGATTTCTGCTTATTTTTCTGCGTAAAACATGTCAGCGCCACTGCTTCGATGCCCTTTGGTCTGTCGTTAGCAAAACTTGCAAAAGTTAGCAAAACTTGCAAAAGTTAGCAAAACTTGCAAAAATTAGCAAAACTTGCAAAGGAGCTACCATGGAGTACAGCAAGAACCCCTTTACCCCAACATTTGGAAGCGTCCCTCCCTTTCTAGCGGGTCGCGAGCATATCCTGCGCGACATCAACCGTGGCTTTATCAACGGCCCGGGAGATCCCAACCTGTCGACTATTATTACGGGAGCAAGGGGAACGGGCAAGACGGCGCTTCTCTCGCTCCTTTCAGAAACGGCGTTCCATTGTTACCCTCCATAACTTCTGATTGTTGCCGTCTTGACGATTATGTATCTTTACATTACCTTCTGAAACATATGGCGCACCTTGTCCAGGCGGCTGTTTGGACGGCGGGGCTGGATGACCGGCTCGCCGACAGCGGCCTGATACCCTTTCAGTTCCGTCAGGCATACGCTCTGCCCGTTGGTGTAAAAGGCCAGATCAGTACGGTATGCCTGTATACAGCGGGCGGGAATCTCGCCCGTAAAGACAACTTCATCCTTTTTTACCTGGACCGTTTCGATGGTGGCACAGTATTTCGGTGCATCATGATAAGCCCTGGAAAGATATTCCCGGGGCGCATAGAGGGTGAAGGAGAGATAAGGTTCCAGCAGTTGCGTCCCTGATTCCTTCAATGCCTGTTCCAATACAATCGGGGCCAATGAGCGGAAGTCCGCCGGCGTGCTGACCGGACTGTAATAAAGCCCGTATTCAAAGCAAATCTTACAGTCCGTTACGTTCCAGCCGAACAAGCCCTGCTCCAGCCCGTAACGGATACCATCCCTGACAGCGTTTTGAAAACTCTGGTTCAAGTATCCCAGCGAAACCCGGCTCTCGTATTGTACGCCGGAGCCAAGCGGGAGTGGTGTAACAGACAGTCCGATAGATGCCCAAAACGGGTTGGGCGGCACCTCGATATGGATGGTGTGGCTGGCTGCTTTGAGCGGCCGCTCCATATAAATGATGGTGGGTTCCTTTACCACTGTTTCAATCTTGTATTTTTCCGACAGCAAAGCGGAAACGACCTCCAACTGCACCCGGCCCAAAAAAGAAAGAATGATCTCATGGGTGATGGAATCCACCTCGTAGCGCAAAAGCGGGTCAGTATCCGCAATTTGCGTAAGAGCGTCCAGCAGCCGTTCTCTTTGCGTTGCCGTTTTCGGCGCAATCGTCGTCCGCAGCATGGGGAGGGGGGCATCGCGCCACCTTTCACGAGGAAGTCGGGTGTTGTCCCCCAATACGTCGTTTAATCCCACGCTGTCGCTGGGAAGAATGACAATTTCGCCCTTGTGGGCGGTGTCTGTACGAACAATCTCCCCTTTGGATGGAATACGCATCTCTGTGATTTTCAGCTTTTCTCTCCCGGCCAGGGCCACCGTATCCCGCAGGCGCAGCGTTCCGCTGTATAGCCGCAGATAGATGAGCCGCTGGTCACAATCTGTATACTCCACCTTGAAAACGCTGCCGCATAGGGCGGCGCTCCCCTGTTCCCCAATTGGTTGGAACAGCCCTGTCACCGCATCCATCAACGGTTGAATGCCAAGGCCCTTTTTGGCGCTGCCATGATAGACCGGGAACAGGGAGGCGTCTTGAACCCGCCGCTGTTCCTCCTGCGCAAGTTCTTCCCGGCTGATTGGTTCTCCTGCGATATACTTTTCCAATAATTCATCGTTATTTTCAATGACCGCATCCCATGCTTCTATGTCGGTATTTTCCTCCAGGACTATTTCCGGGGACAGCGACACCGTCTGCTTGATGATAATATCGGCGGAGAGCTTATCCCGAACAGACTGATACACGCCTTGCAAATCAACGCCAGTCTGGTCGATCTTGTTGATAAAGATAACGGTGGGAATGT
The DNA here is from genome assembly GCF_052067375.1 of Collinsella sp. HCP3S3_E11. Lineage (NCBI taxonomy): Bacteria > Bacillati > Actinomycetota > Coriobacteriia > Coriobacteriales > Coriobacteriaceae > Collinsella > Collinsella sp. HCP3S3_E11. The sequence continues at coordinate 58,396 of NZ_JBQHQI010000010.1, forward strand.
CCATTTTCCGCAGGGCATGGAACAGAATACGGGTCTGGGCCTGCACACCATCTTTAGCGGAGATCACCAAGATGGCCCCATCTAAAACAGCCAAAGAGCGGTACACCTCCGCCAAAAAATCCATGTGGCCGGGCGTATCCACAATGTTGACTTTACATCTGTTCCACTGGAAGGAAGTGACTGCCGCTTGAATGGTAATCCCACGCTGCCGCTCCAAAAGCATGGTGTCCGTCCTCGTTGTCCCTTTTTCGACGCTCCCCGGTTCTGAAATGGCTCCGCTGGCATATAGCAGGCTCTCCGTCAAGGTTGTCTTTCCAGCGTCTACATGGGCAAGAATCCCGATATTGATTATTTTCATGTGATTGTCCTCCCTTTACTGCCCCGAAGGGCATAAAAATCCCCAGCAGTAAAATACTTTTACCACTGGGGATGATAATTGCGGACATACACGTATACAGCATACACCTGTTTGTGAGTGCTGTTTTTGGGGATATGTCAAAATTGATAAGGCAAAAGTATTCTTAAATTGGGTACAAAAAACTAAGCCCCTACAAAAGGGACTATCATAATCCTTTGTTCCCACTATTTGATTATAGTTTTATTTAAGAATACCTTGCCGCATATTTTTTACTCCTTTTCTGGACTTGAATTATTATATCACATCAGTTTTAGGAAAACAAGTATCTAAAAGAAATTTTTCTTCCCCTTATATGTAACAATCATACCGGCTTCCTAACGTTCAGAATGGTTTCTACTGTCTGCTGCGGTGTTTGGTTGGAATTGTCCAGCCAAAAGCCGATCCGTGGTGTTGTCTGCATTTTACTAAATACAAATTCAATGTATACAGAAAGAAATATATAAGGAGTGGGAGGGATTCCGCCGTAGTCGGCATTGTAGGAAAATCCAAAAGTTTAGATTTTCCCACAATGCTTATCTTTTGGTCTTTGGTTCGGAATAGTGTAGTGCTGGCGGTCTATCTCTTGTTTTCGGTTGCTTGCTTCCTTACCGTACATGAGCATTTGCTCATGGCATCTCGCTTTCAAAGTCTTTTGAATCTGAGCTGGGGCATATATGCGCTTGCTCAGATTTGGTAAAAGGATACGATTGCGCCTCATTTTAATATAGGGTTTCTTAAGGCAAATGCAAGCAGAAGATGCAATAGCGAAATCATTGCTATCGCATATGGCTCTCTTTCCGCTCCTTGTTTAATTGGGACTTAAATCCTTCTGATAAGCAGGACGTTTTCGCCAAAGCGCTTATAAAAAGACGGCGCTGGGCCCGATCTCACCTTGCATGCAGACTGAAGGGCAGCCACCCAGCCCGGTACTGACGAAAACGGAGGGGCAACGGCGACAGCTCCTCTGCCAATGCGAACGCAAACAACACCGTAAACAACAACCGCCACAACAAGGGTAAGAAGCCTGCAGAGGGCGGCTTTCCCATAAGTCATGGAGCTGACTGGGGCTTCGCTTGCGTCCGTATCGATTTGCGCGCGTTCGAACTCCCGCGCGGGCGATGAGGACCTTCGTGACTGCATCCCTGATGGACAGAAGCGACGAGAGCCCCTTCTCGAGCGTCGACTCAGAGCTAACGTCGTCTCTTGCTTAAACTCTCCTTCGCGGTTTCGAAACTCAAGGTCTTTTAAAGTTTCGAAAATGAGAAGACGATATGCGCAAGGGCGCGTCGGGTGGTAAGCCCCAACCATGTCATGTCGCCAGCGATGAAGGGCGCGTCTGCGCGTGCTACAATCCAACTACCAGAGATAAAAACACAGTCCCCGTCGGGTAGTCGTGGGCGTGCGGGGGTCCGCATCAGTGACCTGCCTCCTTGGTTGTCCCTTCTCTGCATGGTCATCTACATAAAGGAGGAACCAACCATGCAGATCAGTGTGTCGTCCACCCTGACCGTATATCATGACGGCCAATTCTGGGTCGGGCTGGCGGAGCATGTCGAGGACGGCAGATACGGCGTCGCCCGCATCGTCTTCGGCGCGGAGCCGTCCGATGAGGAGATCCTGCAATTCGTTGTCGGCAAATGGGAGAAGCTCTCGTTCTTCGGCGACAAGGCCACTGAGACAAGCAAGCCCGCGAAGAACCCCAAGCGGCGCGCTCGCGAGGCAGCGAAAGCCCTTAAACGGCCCGCGGTGAGCACCAAGGCACAACAGGCGCTCGCGGCACAGCGGGAAGCGATGAAGCGGGAGTCGGCTCAAGCAAGAAGTCAGCGTCGCGCGGATGAGGCGGAGGCGCGCTTCGAGCAGCGGAAGTTGAAGCGTAAGCAGAAGCATCGTGGGCATTGACCGGTGCCGACATCGGTCCAGGTGTGAACAGGGCTACGTCCCCTATTCACACTGCTCACACATACAGCAGCGGGCACGGATTCGACTGAAACTGCGCCCGCTGTCTGATGCTAAATTAATTTATCGAGCATTTGTTCTATTCCAGCGCAGTAATTAAATACGCTGGTACATAGATACTCCGATCAAGACGGCCGCGTATACGACCGGGAACTTTCGGCAATTGGATACGCGTCTGACCTGGGATATCCAAGCGAACAATTGGCCTAACCCGCAACAGGTCCCAGGCCAGACGGGTATCCAATCGAAGGGGAAGGGCGCTCCGGTGTGGAGGCAGCGGAGCGCCCGGGGAAAGCCCGGCCGGCCGGCCCCGTTCGCCTGGCCGACCGGGCCTCCGGGGTGCGGCGGACTCCCGCGAAAGAGGGGCGCCGCGCCCCGGGAAGCCGGGCTATTAGGCGGACGGCTCCTGCTGCGTGATGCAGTGGATGTTGCCGCCGCCGTAGACGACCTGGTCGGACTTGACGCCCACGCACTTGTAGACGCCCTCGCCCCAGACCTCGTCGTAGATCTCCTGGAGCGTGTCGACGGCCAGCTGGTCATTCTCGTCGCCGTACTGCGGGACGATGACGCCGTGGTTGGTCACGAGGTAGTTCATGTAGGAGGCGATCAGCGGCTCGTCGGGGACGCGCGGCTCGGCGTTCTCGTCGGCG
>NZ_JBQHQI010000011.1:0-56092 GCF_052067375.1 Collinsella sp. HCP3S3_E11
GGACATGTCGAAGCTGGAGGAGATGGACGAGCTGAGGGGAAAGGCGGAGGGCTAGAAGAGGACGGGGCCGAGGACGGCTAAATCAATTTGCGAAAGAATCTTGACGGTACCTCGCTTTACCTGCAAGGGCAGCTAAAATAGCCCCGTCCCAAATTGACTGCTCATATAGTCAGCCCCGTTTTATGCGTGGTCGCGCCAGCTGCGGACACGCTGCTTCATGCCATCTATGTCGAGCACGCCTTCGGCAAAGCCCTTACGCACGAGCTCTTCGGGAACGAACTCATCGTAACGATCAAAGTAAGGCACCTCGCCGGGATAGACGAGCTCGATGGGATCGAAGTCCTTCTCGGCCTCGGCGGCGAGTACCTCAAAGAACGTCTCTTCGTCGGCCTTCATCTTAAACTGCATAAAGTACGGGCGCGACGGGTCGAGTCCGCGAAGGCCCAGCTCCGCGGCACATTTAATCTTGAGCATGCGCTCGAGCGCCAAAAAGGCATAGCTGCCCAGCCAGGGGAAGAGCACCCAGGTGTCGCCGCCCAGGTTAATGAGTGGCCTAGTGCCCGCACCCGAAATCTCGGCCGTATGGCGAGCCTGCGCCAGACGGGCTCGCGCGTTGCCCATAAGATACGGATACGCGGCATGTTCGTTGAGCGCTTTACGCATGCGCTCGAGTACATGCGTGTTGATGTCGCCGGGGCAGTCGCCAAAGTAAGCCGGTACACGGCCCTTGACCTGCGTGGCAAAGACGGTATGGCGCTTCCAGTCCACTTCCTCGACAATCCAGCAGTGCCCGGCGATGGCGATGCGTTCACCGGGCGGTGGGGGATTGACGATCGTGCCCAGTTCGGACGACTCGCTGCGGACGGTGAACTCCTCGTTTTCCTGGAACACGGCGTAGAACTTAAAATTGTTGATGATGCGCTCGCCAGCGAGGCCCACGATGAGTCCTCCGCCCTCGGTGACCTGGATATGGTCGATCTTAATGAGGTGACGCAGCAGCACGCGATAGTCATCGGCTGAGACGCGGTGGAAATAACTGAGCGTGAGCACGCGCTGGGCAAGTTCTGCCGGCGTGAGCTCTCCGGTGCTGGCAAGCGTCGACATAGTCTGGTGATAGAGCAGACTGTAGGGGAGTCGATCGAGCTCGGGCGGCTCGACCCACTTTTCCTCGCGATAGAGTTGTACGAGTGCGATGCCCTGCAGGAGCTTCCACGGAATGGTTTCGGGCATCATCGTGCGCGGCTCGGGCTCTTCCTCGCGCATGACAAACCACATCTCGGGCGGAAGGTCGCGGCGTCCCGTGCGGCCCATTCGCTGCAAAAAGGAACTGACGGTAAATGGCGCATCGATCTGAAACGCACGCTCCAGACGGCCGATATCGATGCCAAGCTCAAGCGTAGAGGTGGTGACGGTCGTCTGTGCCTGCTCCTCATCGCGCATGAGCTCTTCTGCCGTCTCGCGCAACGATGCCGAAAGATTGCCGTGATGGATGAGGAAACGGTCAGGCTCGTGTCGGCTCTCACAGTAGCTGCGCAGCATGGAACATACGGCCTCTGCCTCCTCGCGCGAGTTGGCAAAGACCAGACACTTGCGCCCGCGGGTGTGTTCGAAGATATAGCCCATGCCGGGATCGGCGTTGTCGGGTGCGGTGTCGGTGGGGTTGAGGAGCGCTTGCTCGGCGGCCCGGGGGATGTCGACTTCGCCCTCGGGGGCCGAAGAAGTGCAGCGGTTCCCGGAGGTAGCCTTACCCTGTGCTCGCTCACGACGTTGACGGCGCTCCTCCTGTGTGGGCTGTCCGCTGTGGCTCATGCCTTGGGTGTCGGCCGGCAGCGCCGTGGGTGCCGCTGCCTCAATGCGCTCGGAGACAAGCACTTCGGCCTCTTGAGGACCCATGCTCTCGAATCCCCGCTGCTGTGCCTGGGGACCCGAGTTGTAGAAGTGCTCCATGGAGATGCGCCACACGCGGCGCGGTTCCTCAAAACGGGGGATAACGCAGTCACGTCCCGTTCCCTGTGAGAGAAAAGCGCCCGTGCGCTCGGGGTCGCCGATGGTGGCCGAAAGGCCAATGCGTCGAGGCTGCACGCCGGCCATGCGCGAGAGTCGCTCGATAAGGCAGAGCGTCTGCCCGCCACGGTCGCCGCGCATGAGCGAGTGGACCTCGTCGATGACCACATAGCGCAGGTCGCAAAACATGCGCGGGATCGCCATGTGCTTATGGATCAGGAGCGCCTCGAGTGACTCGGGCGTAATCTGCAAGATGCCGCTCGGCTTTTTGATGAGCTTAGCCTTGTGCGACTGCGAGACATCGCCATGCCAGTGCCAGACAGGGATATCGGCCTCTTCGCAGAGGTCGTTAAGGCGGACGAACTGATCATTGATGAGCGCCTTGAGGGGGCCGATGTAGAGGGCGCCCACGCTCGCGGGCGGCCTCTCCCAAAACTCGGTCAGGATGGGAAAGAAGGCCGCCTCGGTTTTGCCGGAAGCCGTGGATGCCGTCAGGAGCACATTGTCTTGTGTGTTAAAGATGGCATCTGCCGCCGCAACCTGAATGGAGCGGAGACTCTCCCAATCGTGGGAGTAGATGAAGTCTTGGATAAACGGGGCGTAGCGGTCAAAGGCGTTCACGGGGCCTCCTTTCAAAAGCGAATCTCTCAACGCGGCGGGCAATGGCTTGCTGCATGACTGCTTCAATGTTTGCCCAGATAAAACCTGCCAAAATAAACCTGTCCCTTTTTGGCAGGTTAGATGGCGAATTCGGCGAAGTTGCGGTCGGCGCCTGCGGTGCCGGTGTCGTCTGTTGCGGCTGCTGGCGCGTCACCGCCGACGCTTTGCAGCAGCTCGGCCACGTTGGCGTCGGGGTTTTGGCATAGGATGTCGAGCAGCTCGATAAAGTCACGAATGACTTCGCGCGGCGTCAGATGCGTGTCGGCTCCCACGCGACCGAACTCAATCTTGAGGAAGTCCACCAGGTCGCTCTCGGTAAGCGTGGGCGTCCAGCCAAAGTAGCCGGCGTGAATTTGCATGAGTTTTTCGATCAGCACCAGCAACTCTTCGTAGGTGAGTGGCTGCAGACGGATGATGGGCGCGAGCATGTCCTTAAGGTCCTCGCGTGCAAAGCGGCCCTGAGCGAGTCGGCTACGCAGGGCCTCGTAGGAGAACACGCCGCGGCGGCGGTCTTCGATGGAGGTTGGCGTGCCGCCCATGATCATGCCCAGGTACTGCGCCTTGCCCTGGAGCGTGTCGTTGTACATGGTCAGGATCTTCTCGTAGTTGTATTGGCGCGTGATCGCGTTGGGAATCTTATACAGATTCACGAGTTCGTCGATGAGCACCAGCATGCCCTTGTAGCCGCTGCAGACCAAAAAGCGCGCAATGAGTTTAACGTAGTCGTACCAGTCGTCATCGCTGATGATGGTTGAGGAACCCAGTTCGGCGCGAGCCTCGCTCTTGGTGCGGTATTCGCCGCGGATCCATTTGGTTATGCGGCTCATGGCCTCTTCATCGCCCTCGGATACGGCCGTGCGGTAGCGGCGGAGCATGCGGGCGAAGTCGAAGCCGTGGACCATCTCCTCGAGCGGGGCCAGTTGGGCATTGACGACCGACTCGTCGACGTCGGCACACGAGGCGACCCAGCGATCCAGAATAAGGTTGAGCGCACCGCCCTCGGGGCGCGTCTTGGTCGATATGTTGCGGATGAGCTCACGGTAGGTGGCAAGGCCCTGCCCCTGACCGCCCTGCAGGCGGCGCTCGGGCGACAGGTCGGCATCGGCGACGACGAACCCCTCGCCCATGGCGTGCGTGCGGATGGTCTGGAGCAAAAAGCTCTTGCCTGCGCCGTAGCGACCGACCAGAAACCGGAAGCTCGCGCCACCGTCGGCAATGAGACTCAAATCGGTGAGCAGGGCGCGGATCTCGACCTCGCGCCCTACGGTGATATAGGGAAGGCCGATGCGCGGGACCACACCGCCCTTGAGTGAGTTGAGAATGACGGCAGCGACGCGCTTGGGCACGCGGGGTGCTGCGGATGCGGTATCACTCATGGTCTAGGTATCCTCTCACGTCTGCTTCGTAATCCTCGATAATTTGCGGTCCTGCCGCGCCGAACTCGATAACGGTGTCTCCCACCAGGTCAAAGAGCGTCTCGTTGATGCTGTCGACGAGCATATCCTCGCTCTGGCCCGACCTCTCCACTGCCGATGTCGCTTGCGCTGTGTTTTGCTCGAGGAGCGCGCGAAGAAAGGCATCTTCGGCGGGCGCGAGTTTGTTCGTAGCTTCGGCAGACGCGGGCGTTACGGGTGCGGGCGCAGACACGAGGAGCGGTGCCATGACGCCAAACTCTTCGGCGGAGACAGTCGGCTCGTCGGGTTCGTCTTGCTGTATGGTCATCTCGCCAGGTTCGGCAGTCATGCCGGGCGCAGACTCGCGGCCCAGCTGCTCGATAAGCGTTGCCTCGGCTTCCACGGGCATGCCGTCCTCGCGCTCCTCATCAATCAAAAGCGCTTCACGCGTTTGCGCGGCGGCGCTCCGAATGTGCCCCAGCTGGCTCAAATCGATATCGATCTTGACGGGCTGGTGTGCGGCATCCCACGAAAGCCATGCCACGATCTCGTCATCGATGATTTTTGCCAGATATTTGGGGACCTTCTCCTCCTTCAGGGGGTGGGCGGGGGCTAGGGCCAGGCGCAGACGTTGGTCGCAGGCGCGCATCATCTCACCAAGCTTGCTGCTCTTTTGCCTACTGCCGTGAATTCGCATACATTCCCAAAAACCGTTTTGGCAGCGGTAGATATGGATGGGGTCAAGACGGTATTCGCAGTCCTCGTGGCGCTCGGGCGCAAAGAACACGGCCGAGGCAAACATGGTATAGGGCATGGCCGTCTCCTCCCCAAACAAGCTCGCCACGATACCGGTCTTTCGATGCGTGTCATAGTAGCGCGCCATGCGTACGTACACGGCACATGCCACGTGGCGTAGGTCGCGATGGTGGCTGCGATCGAGTCTAGAGTTATCGAGGTTATACGTGGAGAGGGCGTTGATGGCGGCCATGAGTCGCTCCTCGCCCGCCTCGTCGGGCGGGAGGGGGAGCGTAGGCTCGGAGGTCTTGCGACGCGCAGGCGCCAGGTCCGGCGGCGTCGGTGCAGGTGCAAGGTCTCGAGCCGCGCGCCGCAGCTCGATAAGGGCGTTATCGAACATGACGGTTTTAGAGTCGCGAAGCAGTTTGGGGTCGAGCCCGTGGAAAACGGCGTAATCTTGCAACCACACGCGTGCAAACCGGTCGATGCCGGGCTCGAAGGCACGATAGGCATTCCAAAAGGCCTTGATCTTGCTAAAGCCATCGAGTGGGTCATCTACGCCAATGCCGCAGATCAGCTCATAGAGATACAGGAAGGCAAAGGATGTAGACGTTTCCTCGACAGTTCCGCGGCGCACTTGGGCACGCCAGGTAAAGTAGCCGCGCAACTGTCGATCGCTCATGGCATTGTAGGTGGGAAAGTACGACTTAAAGGTGCCGTTGTAGGGACAATCGTCCTCGAAGTCGGCCATCAGCAGGCCTTGGCGGTAAAAGAGCTCCGCCTCCGATAGCCAACGTCCCGCGCCGCCTTTGGGATCATCTTGCCAGCGCGATATCTCGCGCATCTTGCGGTACTGGTCGGGGAGGAAGTTCTGCATCTGTCGACCGGTCTTGAGAATCGGCTCGTCAGCATAGATTTCGTTTGAGAAGTGGGCGGACTGATGGGTCCGGGCCTCGGCCATAATGCGCTCGATGAGCATCTTGACGTCCTGGTCGGCCACCGCTTCTCCTCTCCTAACGCAGCTTCGGTGACCTCATATCATAGCACAGCATCAAACAGGTGTTCGAGAAACCGCTACGTAGATAGATTTAGAACAAGAGGGCGTAGATGACCGCCACGACGACGGAGGGGAGCATGTTGGCCGTGCGGAAGGTCTGAGGTCGAATAAGGTTAACCCCAACACAGAAGATGAGCATAGAGCCCACAAGCGAAAGGCCGTCGAGGGCTGCGGTGGTCATGATGGGGGAGAGCGCGCCGGCAAAAAGCGTGATCGTGCCCTGGAATGCGGCAACGGGCAGGGCCGAGAAGATGCAGCCGCGGCCAAGCGAGGCCGTCATGGTGCAGACGATGATGCAGTCCAGCGCGCCCTTCAGGGCAAGCGTGGACCAGTCGCCGAGCAGACCGTCCTGAATCGATCCTACGATGGCCATGGCACCGATACACACGGTGAGCGATGCCGAGACAAAGGCGTTGGTGAACTCGTTGTCGCCTTCGCTGCCGGTTTTGCGCTTGAGCCATTCGCCGAGGTTCTCGATGGCGGCCTCCAGGTTGATGGCCTCGCCGATGAGCGAACCGAGGGCAAATGAGACGATAAGCATGGTGGTGCCGGTGGTCGCCAACGCCTCTCCATCGATAACGAGCATCTTTTGCATGGTGCCGCCCAGGCCGATAAACAGAACACACAACCCCGACGCCTTCATGAGTGTGTCTTGGATGCGAGGCGTAATGAAGCGCCCGCCCATAAGGCCAAGCAGACCGCCCGCGATCAAAAGCGCGACGTTGATGATCGTTCCTAAACCCGGCATAAACCCTCCTGTAATTGATGCCAACGCGGCAATCGTAGCAGAACGGGGAGGGGCGCTCAGTATCCGAGCCAAGCGGCAGTTAGCGATCTAGGACAGGATGGGGCTAAAGTCGAAGCGCAGCGTCATGAGGTGCTGTGGGGATTCGATGGCTGCGGCAATGATGTCGGCATCTCGTGCGCGATCGAACCCTTCAAGTTCCATTTGATAGGGGACGTCTTCTTGGATACCGATGCGACGAGGAACCAAAAGCTTGGTTCCGTCGAATTCTTCGGTTCGCGTTCCGTCTGCTGCAACGGAATAAAGGTGTAACTTGGCGGTCGTTGTGGCATCAAGTGCCGAGATAGCTTGGATATCGTTCGATGCGCTCTTTGCTCCCACTGCTGTAAGTGCCGTAGGCGCGACGACTTCGCCCGAAGGCAAAAAGACGAGCTCGACGGTGTTGGGGAATGCGATGAGGATATTTTTGCGGCGGGGCGCATTGGCAGCGACTGGCTCAATGCTTGCAGCATCGACGGTTTCCGTGTGGTCGAGCGCGACCATCATGCAACAGTTGCCTTCGTCGACACCTGGGGGAGCGGCAAAGTCCAGGCTCTCTTTCGGTTGGGAATCGCCTAGTTCGGTGGCGCTGCCGCTTGGCTTCTCGAGAGGAACCGCAGCGTTGTCTTCTGATGATGCATCGTCAACATGTGCCGGTGCGTCTGCGACCTCGTCTTTGGGGGATTTGTCATTATCGCTCGATATAGGAGCGGCAATCTCGACGGACCCCACTCCGTGCCACGTCATTTGGAGCAGCGCCGGATCGGCGAGAATGCGCTGCACGCCCGGCTCCTGGGCATCGATATTGATGGGGGCGGGTTCTGATCCGCGCGTGAGGTTAAGCGAGCCCTTCTGCCTGGTGCTTTGAGCCTTTTGGTCGTCCGCGTCGCCAGCGTAGAACAGCAAAGGCGCATCTCCCGTTGCGATGGCTTCGGTGTCCGCCTTGGTCAGTCGCAGCGACGCCGTAAAGGAGATGATGGGCTGCGCGCCATCGACATTCGAGGGAACGCAGCCCAGGCATACACCCCCTTCTTCTTCATGGGCCGCGCTGTCGAAGACGACCTTTGCCCCGTTCGCCGAGTCATCGACCGAGGCAATATCGATGCGCAGCTCTAAGTCGCATGGGTCGCCATCGGCGTCGACTGCAGCCGATTTCCATGTGCAGATGGCGCAACCTGTCTGGGGGCCGTTCTCCTTGTCCGGTCGATTGATATCCACGACTATCGAGTCGACCGCATTGCGGTGAAGGCATCCCGAGGTTCGGACCGTGGCATGTGCGAGCGAAAAACGTTGGCAGGCGATGATACCCGACGAATTCGACGCGGGGTTCAGAGCTTGCGGTAAGGAGCTTGCCGTGGCGGGCGTCGCCCAAGCGGCGAGAGGCGTACCGCTCGCCAGTGCGCTGCAGAGCGCGGCAACGGGCAAAAGGTTTTTGGGTGCCATGGTTCTCCTATCTATTCCGCGTACTCCGGTCGTGCTTGGCTATTGGTTGCGTTTGATGTGCAGGCCAAGGCACGTCAGTCCTGCTCCCACCGTGGCGACGCCTACCGCAATGAGTTGCCGGGTGTCGCTCGTCTGGACGAGCGGCTCGTGACAGCTGCCGCGATTAAGGCCCGAAAGATCGACGGTCACTTCTGTGGCTGCCTGCGCTTGCTCTTGTTGAGCAAAGGCCATTGCGGGTGCGGACGCCAAGATGCTGACGATGGCGGCCAGTGCAATCGCCTTAGGACGTGGCGTGCGCACCGGGCTCGACCGTCCAGGTGATGCTTGCCACTTGATCTCCCGTACCGGTGGCGTGGTAGATGTCACGCGTGACGCGGGCGACGTGGCCACTCACATTGAGCCTAATTTTGTCCGTTCCGTCGGCAATGTCCTTGTACTTCATGTCGAAGCTTGCGTCTTTGGAAAGATCGAGGCCCGTAGTCTGAGTCGCCGAGCTGGCATCCTGTTCTGCCTCATCGGGGCCAACCTTAAAATCGATGGAGTTCTGGGCCGAGCCCGTCTTTGCGTCTGCAACGATTGTCCAGTCGTTCTTGGCCGTGACCTTCATGTTGGTGACGTGGATGCCATATGCCGAGAGGTTGTCGATGGTAATCGTCTCGTCGGAGGGTCCTACAAGCGTTCCGTCGGCTTTGGCGGCAAAGGGGATGACCGTTGGCGCCTTAAACGAAACATTGCTAATGTCGGCCTTCACCGTCACATCGGTGGTTCCAACGCGCACCTCTGCCATGGCCGCCGTTGGCGCGGCGCCCATCGCAAGTGCGAGCGTAAGCCCTGCGCCCACGGCGAGTGCCCTGGCTCCGCTCAGGTTCATGGGTGTGTTCATAATCGATCCTTTCTGCTCGTCACGGACTGTTTCCGTGATGGTTGGACGAATGGGGACAGGGTGCTGCCCCTGCGAGCGCGTCGGCCACTAGCCTTTTGCCTGTGCCACCCGCACTTTGACGCGCGTCGGATTGCCGTGGGTGTCGTAGGTCTTGGCATCGAGTGCCTGAATTTCGATATATGCCTCGCCTTCTTGGATATCGCCGGCGGGGCAGGTCTCAACCGTCTTGCCGGCTTCGACCACACCGGACTCATAGATGGTCTCGTCGTTTTGAATCACGCGGAAGCGCTGGGGAAACTTGTTGTCTTGGACGTTTTGCACGTTGACGCGCAACTTGCCGCCTTCCTGCAACTGTGCGACCGGCGCGACCGAGATCGTCATCATGTTGTCGCGGACGATGGCGTCGAGCTCATCCTGGATTTCTTGGCGCGATTTACCTTCTGCCGTCGTGACTGAGGCGCCCGCTTCGGGCACGGGCTGCGACTGCCAGGCGTATAGCCCTACGGCGATGAGGGCGCAGACGACAGCCAGGCAGACAACGACGAGTTTCTTGCGACGCCCCAGTCCTGCAAGGCGGGGCGGCTTCTTCGCACTCATGCGGCGTCCTTGGTGGTGTAGACACGTGCGAACGTGGACGGGTCCGCTCCAAAGAGCATGTGAAGCATCAGGCGGCGAGAGTAGATGAGCTCGTCGAAGTCGTGAGGGAGCTCGATGTTGTGGATACGCGCGATGTGGTGGGCGAGCGCCGAGAACGACTCGGGGTCGCAGATTACATCGGTGGTGACGTGGTAGACCTCCGTACCTGGAAATGCATCTTCGTCGAAAGGCAAGAGATAGGGGTCGTCATCGACTTCGATGGCGAAACCGTATTGGGGCCAGTAATATGCCATGGAAACCTCCCTGCTCTGGGGCCAAAACTCCTATTGGTTTGGCTGTCGATACCGACCGTATCAGCCGCAACTTGCCCAATAACTAACCAATTGCTTGACGAGCCGATATCCCCGCAGGTAAAAGCATGTGAAAAAAATCTCAACTATTTTTGACTGATAAATGCACATGTTGTGGCTGCGCGGCAACGTGTGGCAAAAGCGTCGCTTGTCTCGAAAATTCCACCGTTCGCCGAATTGCGCGAACGTTAAAAACGTCAATTATGGAGACGGTCTCGAACATGTCGGTGAAACGATGCGGTAACATTTCCCTGCAAACACTGTAGTTAGCTAAAGGGGGAGTTCGCGTGTCTGCAACCATCAAACCCTTCACCGACGAGTTCGAAGAGTATGGTCGCGATGAGTCTCGCACATCGGGCGAGGCCTCGAGCATCTCGTTTCCGACAACGGAGGACGAGGTCCGCGCCATTATGGAAAAGCTCCATGCCGAGCGTGTCCCGGTGACGGTTCAGGGCGCCCGGACCGGTCTTGCCGCCGGCGCCGTGCCTCATGGCGGTCACATTCTCAATACTTCCCGCATGAATCGCTACCTAGGCATTCGCCGCGATGAGCAGGGCCGCTTTCTTTTGCGCGTGGCGCCCGGCGTCGTGCTGTCTGAGCTGCGTAAGCAACTGGGCAAGAAAGTGCTGCCGACTGCCGGCTGGGACCAGGCATCGCTTGAGGCCTACGAGGAGTTCCAGGAAGCTCCCGAGCAATTCTTTCCTACCGATCCCACCGAGGCATCTGCCTGCCTGGGCGGTATGGCGGCATGCAACGCTTCCGGCGCCCGTAGCTACGCTTACGGCCCCATGCGCCCTCACGTCACGGGCCTTCATGTCGTGCTGACCGATGGCGACCTGCTCGAGCTTCACCGTGGCGAGGTTTTTGCACAGGGTCGTCGCCTCTCGCTCGTCACGGTGAAGGGCCGCACGCTCGAGCTCGACCTTCCCGACTACACCATGCCCAAGACCAAAAATGCTTCGGGCTATTTCGTTGCTGACGATATGGATGCCATCGATCTGTTTATCGGTGCGTGTGGCACGCTCGGCGTCATCACCGAGCTCGAGATTGCCCTGCAGGCGGCGCCCGCGGTCGTCTGGGGCGTGAGCTGCTTCTTTGACAGCGAAGACAAGGCCGTGTCCTTCACCGATTCTGTACGTCCCGTCCTGTCCCACGCGGCTGCCATCGAATATTTCGATGCGGGCGCCCTGGATATCCTGCGTCGTCAGCGCGAGCAGTCGACTGCGTTCGCCTCGCTGCCGGCGCTCGACAAAGACGCCAAGGTCTGTGTCTACGTGGAGCTCGACTGCGACGACGAAGCCCAGGCGACTGAGGAGCTGTATCACTTGGGGTGGGTACTGGAGCTTGCGGGCGGCAGCGACGATGCGACATGGGTCGCGCGCACCGAGGTCGATCGCGAGTGTCAGCGATTCTTCCGCCATGCGGTGCCCGAGAGCGTCAACATGCTCATCGACGAGCGTCGCCGCACAGACCCCACCATTACCAAGCTGGGGTCGGATATGTCGGTGCCCAACGCACACTTGGCCGATGTCATCGCCCTTTATCGCCGCACGTTGGCCGAAAGTGGGCTTGAATCTGCCGCCTGGGGGCACATCGGTAACAACCATCTGCATGTGAACATTCTGCCGCGCGATGCGCAGGATTACCGCCGCGGCGAAGAGCTCTTTGCCCAGTGGGCTTCCGAGGTCACGGCCATGGGCGGCGCCGTCTCCGCCGAACACGGCGTCGGCAAGATCAAGGCGGGCTTCTTGGAGACGATGTACGGTCACGAGGCCATGGTCGAGTCGGCGCGGCTCAAGCTCCAGCTCGATCCTGCCGGGCAGTTGGGCCGCGGTAACCTGTTTTCGGAGAAGCTCTTGGATGAGCTCGTCCAGAAAGGGGGCGCGTGAAGATGAGCGATTTCCATATGGTGGTGTGCGTCAAGGCGGTGCCGGGCAGCACCGAGGTCAAGATGGACCCCAAGACCAATACCATCGTGCGCGATGGCAAGCAGGCGGTCATTAATCCCTTTGACGCGAGCGCTTTGGAATGCGCGCTGGCGCTGAAGGACGACTTTATCGGCTTTGGCATGGACGTGCGCGTAACGGTGGCGTCGATGGGCATCCCCGCGACTGAATCGCTATTGCGCGACTGCATCGCCCGAGGCGCCGATGACGCACTGCTGCTAACCGATCGCGCCTTTGCAGGTGCCGATACCCTGGCAACCACCTATGCCCTCAAGTGCGGCATCGAGGCGCTCGACGAGGACTTCGACCTGCTCATCTGCGGCAAGATGGCGGTGGACGGCGATACGGCCCAGATTGGTCCCGAGCTTGCCGGTGCCTTCGAAATTCCCTGCGTGACCGACGTGAGCTGCGTGCAGAGTGCGGGCTTTACGACCTGTGGTTCACTGGCGCTTGTTCACGGCTGCGATGCCGGCGAGGAGACGGTCTATCTTGAGATGCCGTGCGCGATGACGACTGCCAAGGAGATTGGCCAACTGCGTATGCCGAGTATCGCCGGTATTCGTGCGGCCGAGGAGGCGGACGTGCGCGTGGTCAACGCTGCCGACGTGAACGCCGACCCCGCGCGCTGCGGTCTTGCCGGCTCGCCGACACAGGTCGTGCGATCGTTTGTGCCCGACCGCGACCAAACGTGCGAGGCCGTTGACGGAACGGCGTCCGAGCAGGCGGCGAAACTTGCCAAGATTATCGAGGGGATGGCATAGATGAGCGGACTGATTATCGATGGCGAAGCCTGTATCGGCTGTGGTCGCTGCGTTCGCGCCTGTGCCTCGGGCGGCATCGTAGTGGAAGGCGAGCGGCCCAACCGTTGCGCCCGCGTAACCGACGGCTGCATCCTATGCGGCGGGTGCGTCGACGCTTGCCCCGTCAATGCCATTTCGATCGAGCGCGACGAGGCCGCCGGCGCGGTTGACCTCGATGCATATCGAGACATTTGGGTATTCGCGCAGACCGACGAGCACGATACGGTGGCTCCCGTTGCCTTCGAGCTCATGGGCAAGGGCCGCGAGCTTGCGGATACACGCGGCTGTCGCCTGGTGGCGCTGGTCGGCATGGGCCCCGAGGGTTCTCTCGGTGACCTCGAGCATCTGGTTTGCGCCGGTGCAGACGAGGTCCTGATCTGTCGCGACGAGCGTCTGCGCCAGAACGATGTGGAGGTCTACGCTCGCCTCATCTGCGATTTGGTGGCAGAGCGCAAGCCCGAGGCCATTCTGTACGGAGCGACCGCCTTTGGCCGCGAACTGGCACCCGGCGTTGCCGTGCGTTTGCAGACGGGCCTTACGGCTGACTGCACCGTGCTTTCGATGGATACGGAGACGGGGCTGCTGCAACAGACGCGTCCGGCGTTTGGCGGCAACCTGATGGCCACCATCGTCTGCCCCAATCATCGTCCCCAGATGGCAACGGTGCGCCCCGGCATCTTTAAGGCGCCCGACTTTGACTACGGCCGCTCCGGCACGATCACCCAGATAGCACTTGCGGATGATGCTAAGGCTCGTGTCGAGATCTCGATTCCCGCCGAGGAGTGGGGACAGCAGGCTTCAATCGCCGATGCCGAGCGCCTGGTCGTGGTAGGTCGCGGCATTGGTTCCAAGAAAAACCTGCCGCTGATGCGAAGGCTCGCCGAGGCTCTGGGAGCCGAGCTTGGCTGCACGCGACCCGTCGTGGAGGCCGGCTGGTTGGAGTATCGCCATCAGATTGGCCAGACGGGCGTATCGGTTTCGCCCAAGATGCTTGTGAGTATCGGTGTTTCGGGCGCCATCCAGCATCTTGCCGGCATCGGTGGGGCGGAATGCATTATCGCCATCAACGAGGACCCGGATGCCCCCATCTTTGGTGCTGCCCAGTACAAGGTTGTCGGTGATGCCGTCGAGGTCGTCGAGGAGCTGCTAGCCCAGCTTGAGCGCTAGGCGCGCGCCAGCCAGTCGCGCATCTCTTCCCTAAGACGGCTCCAGGTTGCCTGTGTGGCGGGGTCGGTAAAGGGCTGCGTAATACCAAAGGGCGCGTCGAGCAGGCGGTAGATATCGCCCTGCTCGCGCGCCAGCGCGCGGCTCGCCGGATAGACGAGCTCAAACATAAAGCAGATGAGTCCTACCAGGTAGTCCGCGGGCTCGTCGCGTTCATCACGTGCGACGCAGCGGTGCTCGTCAAAGGCGGCCAACGTCGGCGCCGAGAAGTGGCTGGCGAGAAATGCGTTCTCATCCACCTTGAGGATGGTGTCGACGGTGCTGTCGGCGATGGTGCGCATAATGTCGATTTTGTCGCCATCGCGCACGATATCGCAGAAGCACCGTGTACGCTCGTCGAGTTGTGCCGGCAGGCGAAAGTCACTGTGATAGGCGATGCTCGCGCGGATGAGCTCGTCTTCTGCCGGGCTGTCGATAAAGTCGCGGATACTTGTTGCCGCGGGCGCGTCTGCAGGGTTTTTGCCAAAGAGGACCTCGAGGCCCAACTTCGCATGGCTCATGCTCTCGGCATCCTTAAACGTGTCCCAGCGTCGCAGCTGCTCAAAGCGGCCCATATCGTGCAACAGCCCACAAAGCCACGCCAGGTCAATGTCCTGCGGTGCCCAGTCCTGTTTGCGTGCCACGGCATCGCATGCCTCGGCAACGTGGTACGTATGCTCGATTTTGAGCGCGATACGCGGATTGGCGGCATCGTAGGCATCGGTGTAGGTCCTGAAGGCCGCGATTGCCCCCGTTCGATCGATAGCTGTCATAACGACTTCCTAAAAAGCTGTGTCTTTCTGTGTCTTTCGATCCGGTGGCAATTGTAGGTGAACTCGGTTGCCGCCGGGCGATGATTCTGCCATGTCGTCGACTGCGGCTCGGAAAGCTTGTCGGGACGAGGAACGCTATGGTGCTCAAAATCGTTAAAACCGTCTGGCCGGTGATGCTTACCAATGTTGCGATAGGTGCGCCGTTGTCGATGTCCCCACCGCTATTGCGGGTTTTGTCTGCACATCGCTCTTTATTTGCCTGCTCTTTTCGCAGCGGCTGTCGGCGTCGTTGCGGTGGCAATCAAGACAAAGTCGATGTTGTGGTGCTGCGTCTCGGGTATCGGGCTCTATATCGTTTTGAGCCTCGTATAGGAGTGGGGTGCGTTTACCGTCCGGGCCCAACGAATCGGATTTCTCACCGAGCCGGTCTGCTTCTTCTGGTACCATGGTCAAACTTTACTGTAGCAAAGCATGACGTGGGCTTTTGTTCTGCGTCGGCGGAAATGGGGGTTTCATGGCACAGGAAGCGATCGCCAACGAGCAAAAGAAATTCAAAGTACCGCGCATTCCGGGTGACATCATGATCTACCCGATGATCGTCGGCCTTTTGCTCAATACCTTCTGCCCGCAGGTCTTCGAGATCGGCGGCTTCTTTACTGCCGCCTGCCGCGGCGGTTCCAATACCATCGTCGCCGCGATCCTGTTGTTCGTGGGTGCCGGCATCAGCTTTAAGTCCACGCCGGGTGCCATCAAGACCGGCATCGTCGTACTGATTCCTAAGCTTGTGGTGGCAGCCGTGCTGGGCTTGAGCGTTGCGTATTTCTTTAACGACAACTTTTTGGGCCTGAGCTCGGTTTCCATCATCGGCGGCATAACGTTTTGCAACATGGCGCTCTACACGGGCATCATGGGCGAGTTTGGCGACGAGTCCGAGCAGGGCGCCGTGGGCATCCTGTTCTTCACGGCGGGCCCTGCGGTTACCATGATCATTCTTGGTGTCTCTGGTCTTGCCAACATTCCCGTTGGCACCATCATCGGTTCCATCCTGCCGCTCGTGATTGGCATGGTTTTGGGCAACCTCTTCCCGTTCATCAAGAACCTGCTGGTTCCCGGCACCAATCCTGCGATCGCCGTCATCGGATTTCAGCTCGGTGCGTCTATGAGCCTGTCGAGCTTTATCACCGGCGGCATTTCCGGCATCTTGCTGGGCCTTGTCACGTTGTTTGTCGTCGGTCCCATCACCTTTGCGTTCGAGCGCCTGTGCGGCGGTAACGGCAAAGCCGCCGTGGCTTGTTCCACCATCGCCGGCACGGCTATGACCACGCCGGTTGCTCTTGCCGAGGTCGCGCCGCGCTATGCCGATCTTGCGCCCACCGCATACGCTCAGATCGCCACCGCCGTCATCATCACGGCAATCATGGCTCCGATTCTGACCGGTTGGGTCGATAAGAAGTTCTACCAGGGCAAGGAAGACCTGTCGCCCGCCGGTGTCGAGGCCATCGAGGAAGCCGTCGCGGCCGAC
Organism: Collinsella sp. HCP3S3_E11; assembly: GCF_052067375.1. Lineage (NCBI taxonomy): Bacteria > Bacillati > Actinomycetota > Coriobacteriia > Coriobacteriales > Coriobacteriaceae > Collinsella > Collinsella sp. HCP3S3_E11. The sequence continues at coordinate 16,152 of NZ_JBQHQI010000011.1, forward strand.
ATCGATGGCGAGTAGCCATCGGCGCCTATCAATGATGCTGGCGTGCAACTCGCGCCGTGAGAGCGCCCGGGCGCTCTGGTATTATTCCCTTATTCCCCTCTGGATTGGGGGAGTTATGGTGATGCGTGCGGCTCGGAGAAGCGCTGTCGGTTTGATGATGGGGAGATGGGCCTGGTGGTTAAGGCGCTCAAGATTGAGATATTCCTGCTAAGCATGATTGTTCTTATCGGGCTTGCCGTGCGGAGTCGTCGCTCCTTGTTCTCGAGCACCCAGCAGCTATTGTTTAGCATGCTTGGCTACACCTCTGCCGCGTACATATTATTCGATATGATCTGGGTGCTATTGGATGGTGTGGACGGCACGTTGGGCATTGCTGTCAACTGGATTTCCAACGCGGTTTCGTTTTCGCTCTTTGCCATCGTGTGTCTCATTTGGTTTATCTATTCCGAGACGGTGCAGGGTTCTCGCCTTTTGGCCTCGCGCTATAGGGTGGTGCTTGTAGCGTCGCCTACGGTTCTGGTGGTCGTGCTGGCGTTTACCAGTTACTGGACGCACGCCCTGTTCTATATCGATTCGCAGGGCGTGTATAGTCGCGGCTCTGCTTATATGATCCAGCCCATTGTCAGCTACTGTTACGTTATACATACGTCCCTACATGCGTTTGTGCAATCTCGCAGGGTCGAGAGCCTGCAGACGAAGACCATCTATCGAACCTTGGCATTTTTCGCCATTCCGGCCCTGGTGGGCGGTACCTTTCAGGTTGTATACTCGTTGCCCGGCCTTTGTGTCGGCATAATGATTAGCATATTGCTGCTCTACATTGTCTTCCAGGAGCAGCTCATCTCGACCGACCCGTTGACTGGCCTCAACAATCGCAACCGTTTTGAGACCTATATACTGTCGCTCTTCTCAAATGTGGATCAGGCCGAAGACGTGTATCTGCTTGTGATGGACGCCGACGGCTTTAAGCAGATTAACGACCGCTATGGACATGTGGAGGGCGACCATGCTCTTCAGGTCATATCCGCTGCGCTCAAAGAAGTCTGCTCGGCGTCTGGTAGCTTTATCGCGCGTTATGGCGGCGATGAGTTCGTGGTGCTTCAAAAGGCGATAGCGGAGCAGGATATCTTGCATCTGTGCGCGGCAATCAACGACGAGCTCGCGCGCGCCGAGGTTCCGTATCCGTTGCGGATGTCCATCGGCTACGCACGGGTTGGTGATGGCGTCGATACCTGGCAAGACTTGCTCCGTGCTGCCGACGCGGAGCTCTACCGCGTAAAGCGCGAGAAGAAGAAAGCCGGCGTCCAGATACGCTAAAAAAGGGGCGCACGACCGTTGCGATGGTCGTGCGCCCCTTCTGCGCTTTCGGGGACTAGTATCGGCTGTCGAAGATGCGCCTCGTCTTTTTCTCGGAGCGGGGTAGCTCACCAGGCGCGGCGTGGCATCGCCATGGTTTTCGATGGGGTTAAACGCGTCTGCGGCCTTGCCGCTGGAGTAGGCGTCTGCAATCTGCGGCAGGCGCTCGTTAACCTCGCCATGGGCGGCAAACGAACGGCGCGGGAAGATAACCCATTTGGGATCCTTCTCAAAGGTGCCAGCGGGATGTGCGACGGTATGCTCGGGTACCTCCAAATAGGTTGAGGCGTGACATACGCGGGTGGTGGGGCGCACGATAACGGGCGTATGGTAGCGCTCCGAGATTTCAAATGCCTCTTGCATCATCGCGTAACCCTGCTCCAGATTTTGCGGATCGAGCACGGGGATCTTCGCAAATGCGGCAAAGCGGCGCGTATCCTGCTCGGTTTGAGAGGAGATGGGGCCGGGATCATCGGCAACAAACAGCACCAGACCGCCCTTGATGCCCACGTAGTTGAGGCTCATGAGCGGGTCGGAGGCAACGTTTAGTCCAACTTGTTTGCAGGTAAAAAGGCAGCGCGCTCCTGCATACGATGCACCTGCCAGCACCTCGAGCGCGGCTTTTTCGTTGGTCGACCACTCGACGTGGACACCCTCGGCACTACCTTGGGCCTTGAGTTTGGCAACTGTCTCGACAAGTTCCGTCGACGGCGTGCCCGGGTAGCCGGCGACCACGCGAACGCCCGCCGCAAGCGCGGCATACGCAAAGGCCTGGTTTCCCATAACCAGTTTCTTATGCATCTGCATCCCCTCGATGTCGCCGGCGCGTTACGGCAAGACGGCGTTTGCCGCCGCGACTCGGTACGAAATCAACGAGATACAGTGTGCTCCATTAAGCTAAAGTGAGAGCTGCCCTTTTCAAAACGGGGTGGTTTGTTAGGCCTTTTTAGGTTTGTTGACAATGATGATGCCACTGCAGACCAAGAGCAGGGCCACAATTACGGTAACAGGGCTCGTGCCAGCGCCCTCTCCGAGCAACAACGCGCTCAACAGCACGCCAAAGACCGGGTTCATAAAGCCAAAGACCGAAACGCGGCTAACGGGGTTGACGGCGAGTAGGCGGGACCACAGCGAGTACGCGACGGCGGAAATGAGCGCCATATAAATGATGAGCGCGATGGCGGGGGCGATTTCGGTGGGGAATAGCGCGCCGCCCATCAAAAACCCGATGGCGGTAAGGACCAAACCGCCGACCAAAAACTGCCAGCCGGCGAGCAAGACGCCGTCATGCTCGCGCGAGAAGATGCCAATGAGGCAGGTCGACAGGGCGCCCGCAATAGTGGAAGCCAAGATAAATCCCTCGCCGTCGAGTGTAAAGCCAAAGGTGCCGTCCGCACCCGAAAGGTTGACGAATGCGACGCCGGCAAAGCCCAGTACGCAGCCGAGCACCTTGGTCGCATCGAGCTTTTCGGTGCGAAACGCCAGAGCGGCAAAGAGGATGGCGAGGAAGTTGGCGCTGGCCTCGATGATGGAACTCGACATGGCGCTGGCGCGCGAGAGTCCCAGGTAGAAAAAGAAGTACTGCCCGATAGTCTGGAAGAGCGACAGGATGCAGATGGGCTTAATGTCGCGAGCCTGTGGAACGAGTGGGCAGCGCTGGGCCGCGCTCATCCCAACGATAACCAGGGCGCCGGCAAGCGTGAAGCGCAAGCCCGCAAAGAGCAGCTGCGAGGCGCTATCGTGCGCGGGGATGCCAAAGAGCTCATAGCCGATCTTGATGCAGGGGAAAGCCGACCCCCAGAGTGCGCAGCAGACGAGGCAGCCCAGGATGAGTCCGGGCAGGGTGGCGAGATACGGCTTGCGGCTTTCCATGATGTCCTTCCTGTATGCGCGAAGTAAAAAAGAACCCGCCACCGGGTGTGCCGGTGGCGGGTGTTGTTACCCGAGGGGATTGTACCCGATGGGAACGTATTTAAGCGAAGTAGGCTACGCCGCTCTCAAAGATCGGCATGAACTTATCGCCGGGGACATGCTCGGGCACGTTGCGGTACAGGTTGTCGCCGCGACGCTCGGCATGGCCCATCTTGCCCAGGACGCGGCCGTCGGGGCTCGTGATGCCCTCGATGGCGAGTGCGGAGCCGTTGGGGTTGACGGAGAGATCCATGCTGGGCTTGCCATCCTCGCCCACGTACTGCGTGGCGACCTGGCCGTTGGCGATCAGCTGGGCGAGCACTTCATCGTTGGCGACAAAGCGGCCCTCGCCGTGGCTGATGGCGACGGTGTAGGGGTCGTCCAGACTGCACTGCGACAGCCACGGGGACAGGTTGGACGAGATGCGGGTGCGCACCAGACGGCTCTGATGGCGACCGATGGTGTTGAACGTCAGCGTGGGCGCATCGGGCGTGGCGTCGACGATGTCGCCGTAGGGCACCAGGCCGAGCTTGATCAGGGCCTGGAAGCCGTTGCAGATGCCCAGCATCAGGCCGTCGCGGGCCTTGAGCAGGTCGCGGACTGCCTCGGTGACCTCGGGAGCGCGGAAGAACGCCGTGATGAACTTGGCGGAGCCGTCGGGCTCGTCGCCGCCCGAGAAGCCGCCGGGAATCATGACGATCTGGCTTGCACGGATGCGGCGGGCGAGCTCGTGGGTGCTCTCGGCGACGGCCTCGGGCGTGAGGTTGTTGATCACGAAGGTGTCGGCCTCGGCGCCGGCGGCGCGGAAGGCGCGGGCGCTATCGTACTCGCAGTTGTTGCCGGGGAACACAGGGATGATCACGCGCGGGCGGGCGATCTTGGCGCCGCCGTACACGTGGATATCCTTGGCGCGGAAGTCGATGGCCTCGACCTCGGGGGTCTCGCCGGCGCTGCGGTAGGCGAAGACGCCCTCGATACCGCTCTCCCAGGCCTCCTGGAGCTCGGCGAGCTCGATGACTTCGGAGCCGGTGTCGATGACATAGCCCTCGACGGTGGTACCCAGGGGCTCGACGACAACGCCGTCGGCGACCTCGGGCAGCTCGGCGTCCTCGGCGAGCTCGACGATAAAGCTGCCGTAGAGCGGGGTGAAGAGGCTCTCCACGTCCACATCTTCGGCAAGCTCGATACCGATCTGGTTGCCGACGCACATCTTAAAGAGGCTCTCGGCGCCGCAGCCGTAGCCGGGCGTGGAGACGGCCAGGGCGTCGCCGGTAGCGGTGAGCGCCTCGACGGCGTCAAACGCGGCGAGCAGCTGCTGGGCATCGGGGCGGTAGTCCTCGCCATAGGTGGCGGGGGCGATGCGAACGACGCGGTGCGTGAGGCCCTTAAACTCGGGGGAGACGGCGCGGGCGGCACGGCCCACGGCGACAGCGAAGCTGATCAGGGTCGGCGGAACGTTGAGCTCGCCGGCCTCGTCCTCAAACGAGCCGCTCATGGAATCCTTGCCGCCGATGGCGCCGGCACCCAGGTCGACCTGGGCCATAAGGGCGCCCAGGACGGCTGCCATGGGCTTGCCCCAACGTTCGGGCTCGGTGCGCAGGCGCTCAAAGTACTCCTGGAAGGAGAGGTAGGCGCGCTTGTGCTCAAAGCCGGCGGCAACGAGCTTGGCGATGGACTCGACCACGGACAGGTAGGCGCCTGCAAACTGGTCGGCCTCCATCAGGTAGGGGTTGAAGCCCCATGCCATAGCGCTCGCCGTGGTGGTCTCGCCGTCCACGGGGAACTTGGCGACCATGGCAGAGCTCGGGGTGAGCTGCGTCTTGCCGCCAAAGGGCATGAGCACGGTAGCGGCACCGATGGTGGAGTCGAAGCGCTCGGAAAGGCCCTTGTTGGAGGCGACGTTGAGATCGGTGACAAGCGAGGTCATGCGCTCGGCAAGCGTGGTGCCGGCCCAGCTGGGTTGCCACACGCTACGGGCACACACGTGGGCGACCTGGTGCTTGGGTGCGCCGTTGGAGTTGAGGAACTCGCGGGACAGATCGACGATGGCGACGCCGTTCCAGGCCATACGCATGCGCGGCTCGGCGGTAACCTCGGCGATGACGGTCGCCTCCAGGTTCTCCTCGGCGGCATAACCCATGAACTCCTCGACGTCACCGTCGGCGACGGCGCAGGCCATGCGCTCCTGGGACTCGGAGATAGCGAGCTCGGTTCCGTCCAGGCCGTCGTACTTCTTGGTCACGGTGTCCAGGTCGACATACAGGCCGTCGGCAAGCTCGCCCACGGCGACCGAGACGCCGCCGGCGCCAAAGTCGTTGCAGCGCTTGATCAGGCGGCAGGCGTCGCCGCGGCGGAACAGACGCTGCAGCTTGCGCTCGACCGGGGCGTTGCCCTTCTGGACCTCGGCACCCGAGGTTTCGATGGAATCGGTGTTCTGGGTCTTGGAGGAGCCGGTGGCGCCGCCGATGCCGTCACGGCCGGTGCGGCCGCCCAGCAGGATGATCTTGTCGGTGGGGGCGGGGCACTCGCGACGCACGTGGTTTGCCGGGGTGGCGCCCACGACGGCGCCGACCTCCATGCGCTTGGCCACGTAGCCGGGGTGATAGAGTTCGTTGACCTGACCGGTGGCAAGGCCGATCTGGTTGCCGTAGCTGGAGTAGCCGGCGGCAGCGGTGGTCACGAGCTTGCGCTGCGGCAGCTTGCCCTCGAGCGTCTCGGAGACCGGGACGGTGGGGTCGCCGGCGCCGGTGACGCGCATGGCCTGGTACACATAGCTGCGGCCAGAGAGCGGGTCGCGGATGGCGCCGCCCACGCAGGTGGCGGCACCGCCGAAGGGCTCGATCTCGGTCGGGTGGTTGTGGGTCTCGTTCTTAAACAGGAACAGCCAGTCCTGGTCCTCGCCGTCGACATCGACCTTCACCTTGACGGTGCAGGCGTTGATCTCCTCGGACTCGTCGACATCGGTCATGACGCCGGTCTTCTTAAGGTACTTGGCACCGATGGTGCCCATGTCCATGAGGCAGACGGGCTTGGCGTCGCGACCGAGCTCGTGGCGCATCTCCATATAGCGGTCGAAGGCCTGCTGTACCACGGCGTCATCGATTGTCACGTCGTCCAGGACGGTGCCGAAGGTGGTGTGGCGGCAGTGGTCGGACCAATAGGTGTCGATCACGCGGATCTCGGTGATGGTGGGGTCGCGGTCCTCATCGCGGAAGTACTGCTGGCAGAAGGCGATGTCCGCCTCGTCCATGGCAAGGCCGCGCTCGGAGATAAAGGCGGCAAGGCCGGCCTCGTCGAGTTCGCGGAAGCCGTCGAGCACCTCGACGGGCTGGGGCTCGGGGGTCTCCATGTGCAGCGTCTCGGGTAGGTCGAGCGAGGCGATACGGGCCTCGACGGGATTCACCACGTAGTGCTTGATGGCCTCGATGGCGGCTTCGTCCAGAGCGCCCGAGATCATATAGACCTTGGCGGAGCGCACGGCGGGGCGCTCGCCCTGGCTGATGAGCTGCACGCACTCGCTGGCGGAGTCGGCGCGCTGGTCAAACTGGCCAGGCAGGAATTCGACGGCAAAGACGGCGCCATCGCTTGCGGGGAGTTCGTCGTAGGTCACATCGACCTGGGGCTCGCTAAAGACGGTCGGAACGCAGGAGCGGAAAAGCTCCTCGTCGATGCCCTCGACGTCGTAGCGGTTGATGATCCTCAGGGCCTCGATGCCCTTGATGCCGAGAATTTCGGTCAGCTCGCCCTTGAGCTGCTGAGCCTCGACGTCGAACCCGGGTTTCTTCTCCACGTAAATACGAGAGACCATTGGTTCCTGCCTTCCTGATCGGTTGGGCGTACGGTGCGGTATGCGGCAGCGGTCGGTTTGCGGGACAAGCCTCGCGGTCGCCTTGAGCCACATGTTTGTAAACGTCACTATGATACGACAGCTCATGGCGTATTGAGGACGGCGAGGGTGCTACAGTGAAGCGCAAACAAGAGAAAGGCATCACATGGCATTCGTTTCGCTCGCCATCATCGCGCTTGTGGCCTTCGCAAGCCCCTTTATCGCATCGGCGATTCCCGGAAAGCCCGTTCCCGAGACGGTTTTTTTGCTCGTGTTCGGCGCGGTGCTGGGGCCTCACATGCTCGGCGTCATCCATGTAGATGCCGAGGTATCGCTTGTGTCCGAGCTCGGTCTGGCCTTTTTGTTCCTGCTTGCCGGCTTTGAGATCGACCCCAAGAACATCACGGGCGTCGAGGGACGCTACGGCATGGCGACGTGGGTCGTCACGTTTGGCATTGCCTGGCTTGCCGTGCGCTTTACCCCGTGGTTCTCGGTCAGCCATTTCGACGGTATCGCCGTGACGCTGGCGCTTACTTCGACGGCGCTCGGCACGCTCGTGCCCATCATGCGTGAGCGTTCGCTGACCGGCACGCGTGTGGGTGACTCCATCCTTGCCTATGGCACGTGGGGAGAGCTCGGTCCCGTGCTCGCCATGTCGGTGCTGCTCTCCGCTCGTACTGGTATCCAGACGCTCGTGATCCTTGGCTTGTTTGCACTGGTCTGTGTGCTGTTGGCCGTGGTTCCGAGCCGCTCCAAGCGCGTCGGCAGCCGCTTCTTTGCGTTTGTCGAGGAGCGGGCCGACACGACGTCGCAGACGTTCGTGCGCCTGACGGTGCTCATTCTGGTCACACTCGTGGCATTTTCCGCCATCTTTGACCTCGACATCGTGTTGGGCTCTTTTGCCGCTGGCTTTGTCCTGCGCTATATCATCCCCGAGGGCAACCATACGCTCGAGACCAAGCTCGATGGCCTGGCCTATGGCTTTTTGATTCCGGTGTTCTTTACCGTGTCGGGCGCAAAGATTGACCTGACGGCCGTGGCGTCGCGCCCGGGTCTGCTCGTGGGCTTTATCGCGGCGTTGCTGATCATTCGCGCCGTGCCGATCCTTGTCTCTATGAGCATTTGTCCCGCGACACGTGACGTTTCGGCGTATGGCCGCATTACCGTGGCTCTGTACTGCACTACGGCCCTGCCGATCATCGTTGCCGTGACGAGTGTGGCCGTCAACGCAGGCGCTCTGTCGCAAGACGTCGCCTCGGTTATGGTAGCCGCCGGTGCCATCACGGTGTTCTTGATGCCGCTGCTCGCGCAGCTCTTCTATCGCGTGGTCGATGCCGCGCCGGCCACTGCCGTGGCAGAGGTCGCCGAGCACCCTGCCGACGCACTCGATATCCTGCGCGCTCACCACGACCTAGCGAGCCTGCTCGCGCGCGAACACGAATTGCTGACCTCGCATGGTCACGGTCGTTCGCTCGACGGCATACCTACCCTTGATTCCATTGCTGAACGCCTCTCGATCGAGGCAGCGAGCGGCCACATCGATGCCCGCATCGTGGACGCCGCTCATTTGCTGGCTGAGAAGACCTATGGCGACGAGATCGACCCGTCCAAGCTGACTCCGCGTGAGCGCCGCCGCCTGGAGCGCGCCAAGCTCGCCGTGCGCGAATACCGCCGCCGCATGCTGGAGCTCTACGCGCGCGATGAAGCCCAGGACGACGACGGCAAATAACGAGATGCTTCCCTAGGGGAAGCCGCGTCCCGCTTTAAAGACCCGAAACGGGACGCAGTTTCCGCATCGGCCCCCATCGGGAAGTCACATCCCAGAATGGACGCCCAGAGTGGGATGCGGTTTCCGCTTTGGACTCCTGCCGGAAAGCGCGTCCCAGTCTGAAGGTTCAAAATGGGATGCGCTTTCCGAATCAAAGGCCTTGAGGAAAGCGCGTCCCAGAATTGGCGTTCAAAACGGGGCGCATTTTCCGAAACATGGCCCTGAGGGAAGCTGTGTCCCGTTCGGAGCTGAAATACCGGGACGCTGTTTCCCTTACAAACAGAAGAAGGCGCGCTGCCTGCGGTTGATGCAGGCAGCGCGCCTTTTGCGTTGGGCCTCGTTGAGGTTCGAAGTCGTGGCTTGCGACCTTTAGGAGCGGGCGGCTCCGTCGACGGGGAGCACGGCGCCCGTGACGTAGGAGGACATGTCGCTCGCCAGGAAAACAAAGGCGTTGGCGACATCCTCGGGCTCGCCCATGCGACCCAGCGGAATGGTGGCGATGATGGGCTTGATGACCTCTTCGGGCAGGTTGGCGACCATATCGGTCTTGGTTACGCCGGGTGCGACGGCATTGACGCGAATGCCCATGGGGGCGAGCTCGCGCGAGAGCGACTGGACCATGCCGTTGACGGCAAACTTGGACGTGGGGTAACCGACGCCGGAGGGCTGACCGTACTTGGCGACCATCGAGCTCGTGGTGGTGATGGTGCCGCCGTGGCCGGCCTCGGTCATAATCTTGGCGGCCGCCTGGTGACCGTTAAAGACGGCGACGACGTTGAGGTCCATGACTTTGGCGAACTCCTCGGCCGTGTAGTCCAAAAGCGGCGAGCGCTGGGAGATACCGGCATTGTTGACGACTGTGTCCAGGCCGCCCATGTCGGCTGCAGCCTGGGTAAAAGCCTCGGTCACGGCCTCGAGTGAGGTGAGGTCGCAGGAGCGGCCCCAGACCTTGGCGTCGGGATAGGCGGCCGCCAGCTTCTCAACGGCCGCGTCGGCAGTCTCCTGGCGCGAGCCAAAGACGGTGACGGCGGCGCCCTCTTCGATAAAACGGCAGGCGATGGCATAGCCGATACCGCGCGTGCCTCCGGTGACGATTGCTTTCTTGCCCTCGAGCAACATAGTGCTTCCTCTCATCGCGGGCGGACACTCTCAGCACAGCGTAGCGGTAGCCGAAATCGACCGCGTTTGCATATCGGTGAACGGTAGCGCGCGTTACCGATGAGCGGCTCGCGCAAATGTGCTCTGCCGTTGTGCTTAGGGCAGGAGGCAAAAGGGCTCCCGTCCCACATCGGACGGGAGCCCTCAAAGCGCGTATTGCTGGGCGAGCGTTGGGTTAGTTGGCCATGACGCCTTCGGTCCAGGCCTCGACGTTCTCGATGCGCAGGACGTTGGCGACCTCGGCCACGCAGTCGACGCTGGCAAGCTCGGCCGCGGCAGCCTGGACGTCCTTCTCGAGCGCGCGGTGCGTCAGGAAGATGACCGAGCAGGCATCGCTGACGCCCGACTTGCCGTCCTCGACCTGGTTGATGAGCGAGATCGAGATGTTGTGCTTGGCAAAGATATCGACCGTCTCGGACAGGGCACCCACGCGGTCGGCGACCTTCAGGCGCACATAGTACTTGGTCTGGAGTTCGTCCATGGGCTTAAAGGCGAGGTTGTGGCCATAGGGCTCAATCTCGGGCAGCGGAGCCACGCCGCGGCTGATCTGCTCGGAGAGCGACAGGATATCGCCCACGACGGCACTCGCGGTGGGGAAGGAGCCTGCGCCGGCACCGTAGAACATGGTCTCGCCCACGGCGTCGCCTACCACGTAGACAGCGTTCATGGCGCCGTTGACCTTGGCGAGCATGTGGTCGGCGGGAATCAGCGTGGGATGCACGCGGACGTCGACGCCGGCGTCGGTGTTGCGGGCGATGCCGAGCAGCTTAATGGTGTAGCCGAGCTCGCGGGCCTGGGCGATGTCCTCGGCGCCGATGGTACGGATACCCTGCTGGTACACATCATCGGTGGTCACGCGGGTGCCAAAGCCGATGGAGGCGAGGATCGCCGTCTTGCTGGCGGCGTCGAAGCCGTCGACGTCGGCGGACGGGTCGGCCTCGGCATAGCCCTTGGCCTGCGCGTCGGCAAGCACGTCGGCGTAATCGGCGCCCTCGGCGTCCATGCGCGACAGGATGTAGTTGGTGGTGCCGTTGAGGATGCCGGCGATGGTCAGGATCTTGTTGCCCACCAGGTCGTGCTCAAGCGTGCTCACGATGGGGATGCCGCCGCCGCAGCTGGCCTCGCACTTAATCTGCACGCCGCACGCGCGCGCCTTCTCGGCAAGCGTCTCGACGTGGCGGCCCAACAGGGCCTTGTTGGCAGAGACGACGTGCTTGCCGTTCTCAAAGGCGGTGGTGAAGATCTCGGTCGCGGGATGCTCGCCGCCGATCAGCTCGACGACGATATCGACGGCGGGGTCGGTAACGACGTCATGCCAGTCACTCGTAAAGGCCTCGCGCTCAATGCCTGCCGCCTCGGCCTGCTCCCAGGCAAGCGCGCAGGCGCGGGTCAGCTTAAGGTCGATGCCGTAGGCGGCCAGGTACTCATCGTGGTGGCTCTTGATCAGACGGGCCACGCCGCCGCCGACGGTTCCCAGACCGATCAGACCGACGTTCACGGTGCGCAGGGGTTCGCTCATAGATAGCTCCTTCGTGCATCTTATAGATTGATTGATCAAGTAATGTTGAGTGCATTCTAGCGTGAACCGAGAGTGCGCGCTCGCCAGGCAACAGGAGTCGCACAAAACGGCACCCCCGAAACGCTGCAGAAACATTGGAAACATGCTCGCTACAAACGGAACTCCGTAACAAACTGTCAACGTTTGCGCCATAAGGTTTGCCCCGTACCGCAAGACGGCCGCACCGCGGCCAGCGAAAAAGGGGGACACCATGTTCAACATCAACAGCACGCTCAGCCGTAGGAACTTTCTCGCCGGCGCCGCGGCGCTCGGCAGCGCTGCCGCACTCGCTGGTTGCTCGTCGGGTGGCTCGGACGGCGGCTCCGCCGATGACGGTAAGACCTTCAAGATCGGTGTCATCGGCCCTCTGACCGGCGCCGCGGCAACCTATGGCGTTTCGGCCGAGAAAGGTGCCAAGCTCGCCGCCAAGGATTTCTCGACCAAGGATCTCAAACTCTCGCTTAAGTCCGAGGATGACGTCGCCGACGGCGAGAAGGCCATCAACGCCTTCAATACCTTGTGCGACTGGGGCATGCAGGCGCTCGTCGGCCCCGTCACGACTGGTGCCGCCGTCGCCGTCTCGGGCGAGATCGCCGACGATATGCTCATGGTCACGCCTTCAGCCTCGTCGCTCGACGTCACCAAGGATAAGACCACGGTCTTTCAGGTTTGCTTCACCGATCCCACCATGGGCGCCAGCGCCGCAAAGTTTTTGGCCGAGAAGTATGCAGACGCCAAGATCGCCCTGTTCTACAACTCCGGCGATACGTATAGCTCGGGCGTTGCCGACGCTTTTGCCGAGCAGGCCAAGGCGTCCAAGCTCGATATCGTCGATACCGAGACCTTTAAGGACGACTCTTCCACGAGCTTTACCAACCAGCTCACCAAGGCCAAGGAGGCCGGCGCCACCTTCATTTTATTATGTATTTCAGATACTAAGATTTATTTTTAGTCGTTGATAGGTCGAGCACTTATTGTGATGTTTAACTAAGCGTTATCCAGTGAATTGATGTTTGTTCAGGTGACAAAAAATGTTTGCCGTTGAAAAATGCCTCTACCCGAAGGCCGACGGGGGAACGATGGACGGCTGGATCATCAACCATCCGGACGCCTACCCCTTCTGGGCCAACAAGTTCCTCCACAAGATGAACATGGGCTCGCCCCAGACGGCGAGGCAGTACGCCTACAAGCTGTGCAAGTACCTCAACTACCTGCAGGACTGCTGGCACATCGGCTACGCCGACGCGACCGCCAAGCACCTCGCCGGCTTCCTGCGCTTCCTGCAGTTCGGAAACGTCATCCCGTTCGTCGGCGCAGTGGAGGGAAAGAGGTCCGGCTTCACCGTCAGGGGCTACTACACGGTCGTGGCCAGCTTCTACACCTTCCTGCGCTCCCAGGGCAGGGAGGTCAAGATGGAGGTCGCAGAGGAGCGAAGTGGGGAGAACCCGCACTCCTTCCTCTACGGCCAGGGAATCGTGACCACGTCGCCGCGCTATGTCGCCGAGACGTCCTTCGTCAGCGGCAAGCCTCCTGTGGACTACGAGAAGTGGTACACGGACGAGCAGGTCGACGCCATCCTCAGCAACCTCCGCACCTACCGCGACAAGGCGGTCTTCTCCCTCTCGCTCGACGGCCTTCGCATCGACGAGATCCTCTCCGCCCAGATCGACCTCTACCGCGCAGACGAGGGCACCTTGAAGCTGTTCCGCAGCAAGGGCAGGCGCGAGGGCGAGGGGCGCGTCTGCGTCTTGTCGGAGCGCTCGCGGCGCCTGCTGGAGGAGTACCTCTACAACGAGCGCAGCGCCGTCGAGGGGAAGCTGATCGATTCCGGAGTGCTCGTACCGACCGAGATCTTCCTGAACCTGCGCGAGCGCGAGGGCAGCTTCGGCAAGCCGATGGCCTACCACAACGCGCTCGAGATCATCAAGCGCGCCGCCAAGCACGCCGGCCTCGACCCCGCCAAGGTGCGCACCCACTCCGGCAGGAGCACGAAGATGGAGGAGCTCCTCAGGCAGCAGGCCCTAGACCCCGCCTCCCTCACCGACAACCAGATCCTGGACATCATGGGCTGGAAGAGCATGGAGTCTGCCGAGCCCTACAAGAACAGGCAGGACAGGGTGACCGCCGTCGAGAACTGGAAGAGGCTCGAAGCAGCCAAGGAGAAGAGGCGCGCCGATGATCAGGCAACCTGAGGAGGCGCTCGAGCACATCAGGGACAACTCCGGGGGTGCGAAGCGCAGCAACAACTACACCCATGTCGCAGACACGGCGACGGTGAGCGACTTTGCTGCCTTGGCCGCCTGCGTGGAGTCGCGCACGCCGCTGCCCTCCTGCGAGGGCCTGGAGGAGTCGCTGAAGGGGACATATAGCTATGGGACCCTGTGTCGTCTTGCCCTGACCTCCATGTTCTCGGAGGAGGAGCTGAGCGACTACTTCCTCGACGTGCTCGTCTCCATGCACGAGGACGAGGAAGCCTGGGAAAAGCCCGGCATAAAGAAGCTCTGCAAGGTGATAACCGGGTTGACCTACCAGGTCAGGGACCGCGTTAACCCCCTGATACGTATCTTTGGCGAGACGTACATGGAGCGCTTCTACACCTATCACCGCTTCCCGGTGCAGATCGGGGACCGCGCCGTCGAGGCCATCAATCATCGGGAACCCCTTCAGCGGTCCGCGAGGAGTTCAACGGAAGATACTTCAGAAGAGCTCACGACTCCTTCCTGATGTGGCTCGACAACTGTGTTGTCGAGGAGATCGGCGAGGAGGAGTTCGCGGCGTATGTGCGCGACATGGCAGAGAAGTATGCCTCGGGGCTGTCCGATCGCAACTACCGACACTTCACCTACCCGCGCCTGACCGCGTACATCTTCGGGTTCTCCTGGCGCCCTGTCGGGAGGTACCGAAAGCACAGAGAGAGGGGGCACGGCAAGCGGTGGGACTATCGCAGGCTGCATGAAGTAATCGCTAGGGAGATGTTGCCCTACACGTACGCTGCGTACGCTACGACCTCTAACCGGACCACCGTATATGAATTCCTAGATCTCAGCGCGGAGGAACGCGCCTATTACGACGAGAAAGCTGTGCGGGTTGACAAGAGCTCCGTCCCTGCTGGACTGCTTGTCGCAGGTGACTCCCAGTTGCCGGCACCGGAACTGCCAGGCGGCGTCAGCTTCGAGGAGCTCCTGGGCGCATACGATGCGTTCTTCGCCGGCAGGTACCTGGCCCCCGACTCTCCGAGGGGGCCGATCTTGCCCCTCCACAGATTCCGTCGCGACTTCAAGGAGCATTTGGAAGACGAGGACGTGAGGAAGTTCGCGGCGTTCAAGAAGGTGCGGCAGACCCCCACCCTCGCAAACGCTTTTGACGAGCACCTGGAGAACAAGATCGCCGGCCTGCGCAGGTTCATGTTCGACGGCAACGCCGACGAGGTGGCCAGCGACAAGTCGGAGGTGTGGTTCTACTTCCCCAAGGGGGAGACGTTCTCAGGCAGGCGGTTCGACTTCTCCGTGCTGGACGGGACGGGTTTGTTCCAGCAGGATGCGAGGGAGTATCTGAGGTTCCTCTACCAGGATGCATGCCAACGCGCGAGCTCTGACCATCGCGCGTTGGCGCGCATCCCGGCTGCGATGGCCGATCTGCTAACCGTGCTCTCCTTCCTCGTCGGCGAATACGGCATCACCTGCCCAGAGGACGTGGGCGAGCTGCATGTCCTCGCCGCGCTCTCGCATATGAGCAAGGAGGGCTATGCACCCGGCACGCTCAAGCATCATCTGACCAGCTGCAGGAGGTTCTTCCGGCACCTCGTCGCTCGCGGGCGCCTTGACACGGACCCGACCGCGAACCTGACGGTCAGGAGCGGTTCTGACTACTCGAGGGCGACCCCGGAGATCCCCGAGGACATCCTGGTGTTCCTCGAGGAGCACGTCGACGAGCTTGGGTCGAGCGCCTGCAGGCTGATGCTCAAGCTCGCAATGGAGACCGGGTGGCGCCTCTCCGATATCAAGAGCATCCGCGTCGAGGACATCACGGCCGAGGACCCCGCCAGCGGCATGCCGCAGGTGAGGGCGAGGTCCCCCAAGACCGCGGCATCCAGGATCAAGCGGCGCCTCGGCGACAAGATCTTCGCCGTCATCTCGCCAGGGCTCCACGGCGAGATCGAGGCCTACATCGAGGAGACCTCCGCCCTCAGGGAGATGTACGGGGTCGAGACGCTCTTCTTCTGCATCACCAACGGGGTTAAGACCGAGTTCCCCGCGACGACCTTCAACGGAGCGATCAACAGGCTGCTCGAGCGGTACGGCATGCAGTCGATCGACGAGAGTTACGACACGTTTTGCTCCAGGCAGACGCGCAAGACGGTCGCCGTCGAGCTCATCACGTCGGGTGCCACGCTTACAGACGTGCAAAAGCAGCTCGGCCACGTCGACCACAGAACCACCGAGCGCGTCTACGCCGAGGTGAGGATGAGGAGGCTCGCAGAGCTGAACAGCGAGTTCTTCCAGCAGAAGTTCAACCTCCTGATCGAGAGCGGCAGGCTCGACCTGTACACGGAGGAGGAGCGCCGCTGGCTCTACGTCGACTTCTGCACCAACCGCCGCAACGTGGAGCTGGGCGTGTGCTCAAAGCACCCCTCGGAGGGCAGGTGCGCCGACCTCGGCAACATCAGCTGCGCGTCCTGCCCCAAGCTGTGCACGGGAAGGGCCTTCCAAGCACGCTGGCAGGAGCTCTACGAGGACTCGTCGAGGCTGCTGGCGCAGTTCGAGGCCAAGTACGCGGAGCTGGACATCCCGATGGACGAGTACGAGGGCTACACCGAGTACGCGCAGGAGAGAACCCTGAACGAGCGCTACAGGGCCGTGCTCGACGCTATTGAGGAGGGAACGCAACATGCCTGACAGCCTGCTCTTCCCCACATCCGGGTCCGCGGCCCTCGAGCCAGTCGTCCTCTCCAACACCGTGTCCGTCACCGACGAGCAGGCGGCCAGGATGCTCTCAGACTACTGCTCTGCCTCGAGCTTCAGCGACGACGTCTGGCAAGCCGACAAGGTGAAGCCCGACAAGAACGTCAAACCGAGCTCGCGCAACATATATTTCACGGGTATCTCGAACGAACACCTCAAGAAGGAGGCCAAGAGATGGGCGCTGACGAGGCTCGTGAAGGGGCGGGACCCCGCTGCCATCAGCTCAGACATCTGCATGTCCATCAAGCACTGCGCAGACTTCATCCCCGACGATTGCAAGAGCTTCGCAGAAGCCCCGCCGGAGGCGCTCGCCTCCTTCTATGCCTACCTCTTCTCGGGAGAGCGGAAGACCTCCCTGAGAAAGCGCCTGCATTACTGGCACGCTCTCGAGGCATTCGCGAGGGAGTCGGGGTTCACCGACATCAGCTCCGCCATGCAGAGGTTCGTGCTGGAGAGGGCCCCCGCCTACGTCAAGAAGGAGGACAAGTACATCCCCGACGAGGTGGCCGGCCAGCTCGACGTCATCTTCATGAAAGACGGCATCCCGCTGGTCTACAGGTGCCTCTACTGGATGCTGCGCCTGATCCCCAACCGCGCCACGGAGGTCCTCAGCATGACGGTCAGGTGCCTGAAGCGGCTCGACGCGGACACCTACACCCTGACGATCCCGTCGTTCAAGCAAGCGGGACCCTACGTCCCGAGCGACATCAAGCTGATCGAGGTCAGGTACGAGGGCATGGGGAAGCTCCTCGTCGACCTGGTGGCAGCCCAGAGGGACGAGGTGCTGGCGCACCTCGGCGAGAATGCAAGGTGGCTTTTCACCTCGCGGGCCTACAGGCTCATAAGGGACCCGAAGACGGGGGAGAGATGCTATAGGACTCACGGGTCGGCATTCAAGCCGAAGAACCTTGGAAGCTGCAACCGCTTCTTCTCGCGGCTCTGCAAGTGCAGGGGAATCGTCGACGAGCACGGCGAGCCCTACTCCCCGACGACGCACCAGTTCCGCCACAACGCCGTCAGCGACCGCATGAACTCGGGCCTCTTCCGCGCCATCGACCTGCTGCCGCTCACCGCCCACCACAACACCAAGATGATCGAGCAGAGCTACACCCACACCTCCGTCAAGGACCTGCGCAAGGACGACCCCGTCGTGTTCAGGGGCAGGATCATCAACACAGACGACCCCGCGCGCTTCGACAGGATCCTGTCGAAGCCCTTCGCCAAGAGGGTCCACAGGATCGGCCTGTGCTCGGACGCAAGGGGCTGCAGCGCCGACAGGTCGAGGTGCCTCCGCTGCAGCTACCTCGTCCCCGACGCCGGCGACCTCGACTACTATCAAAGCGAGCTCGACGACTGGCGCAGCAAGCAGGAGAAGGCTCTAAGTTGTGGCAACGAGGTCTTCGCCGAGCTCTGCGGTGCTTGGATAGACGCATACGAAACGCTGACCCAGCGCGTGCTGAGCGCTATCAGCGACGAGGACCTGGAGGTCTCTGATGAAGCAGCCCAGTGAGAACATGCAGAGGATGTACGCGGCGAAGCGCGAGAAGACGCTGGCCCTCATCCAGGGGGCCATCGACGAGATCGAAGAGGACCACCGCATCGTCACCAAGAAGGAGCTCATGGCGCTCACGGGGCTGAGCTCGGGGACGTTCAGCCAGCAGCACGTCAAGGAGCTCCTGGCGAAGAACCGGGTCTGCCAGTTCAAGCCGACGGGCAAGGTGAGCCAAGAGGGCAGGCGCGAGCTGAACAAGGACGCCGAGATAACCAGGCTGTCAAGGGAGCTCCAGAGGGCGCAGTCACGCCTGCAGGACCTCGACATCGCCCTCGACAAGAGCAGGAAGCAATCGAGGAAGCTGAAGGAGGAGAACGCGGAGCTCCAGCAACAGCTCCTGCTGCTCCGGGGCAAGTACCAGCAGCTGCTGGAGTACCTGGAGGTGCTGGGGAGCGACCTCTCGGGCATCCCCCTCGCATGACGCGGCCCCGGCCTCGGGCTCCTAGTCGTCGAGGAGGCCGTCGACAAAACGCTCCGGAGCTTGGCTCACGCGGTCGACGTTGTGGGCATAGACCATCGTGGTCGTCAGGTTCGTGTGCCTTGCGAGCGCCTGGGCCTGCTGCAGGCTGGCGCCCCCCAGCAACGCGAACGTCACCGCGCTGTGCCGGAAGCTGTGGGTCGTGAGCCTCTCGCTATCGAGCCCCGCCGCGCGCAGGGCCTCCTTCGCAATCTGCCGTATGCTGCGCGTGGACAGCGGCTTCCCATATGTTTTGTTGGAGAGGCTGGCGAACAGCGGCGAGTCCTCCCCGACGACCTCGCGCCCCTCGCACCTGCGCGCTGCCAGGTAGTCGTAAATGGGTCCTAGAGTCGCATCGGTCAGCACCACGAGCGCGTCCTTCTCGACCCTGTCCTTGCCCTGGACGAGCAGAATCGTCTGATCGCCCCTGTTGCGCAAATCACCCAGACGGCCTCGCGTGACCTCCACCGAGCGTAAGCCGACTCTGATGAGCAGGTTCACCAGCGCGAAGTCGCGCTTGGCCTGCAGCGTGTCGCCCTTCAGCACCTGGAGCACGCGCTTGGCCTGCGCCGGCGTCAGCGCGTCCTTGCGGTGGATGTTGCCCACTAGCTTGACCGTCTTTATGTCCGCGGCCACGTTCGGGTAGGCTCTCACGGACTCGAGCCATTTGAACAGGCTCTTGACCGCGGTGAGGTAGGTGCTCGCCGTCGAGGGCCGCACCCGCGCCAGCATGTCCTGCTTGTAGGCGAGAATGTCTCCCCTGGCGAGGTCTGCGATCCCTCGCTCCTCCTTCCACGCGAAGAAGCCCCTCAGGGTCCTGCGGTAGGTCTCCTTCGTGGTCTCGGCCAGCTCGGCCTCGACTAAAAAGCGCTCGAGCAGCATCTCAACGTCTGCGCTCAGGGCCACGGGACTCGAGGGCTGCTGCGTCGCTGTTATGAGTTGGTTCTGTGTTTCGTTTCCTTTCCCGGGTATGTTCTGCACATCGTGCACCACCTTCTTAATTATCTTCAATAAAGATAACATGGGAGGAGGCTGCAGTGCCAACCGCCGCCTTCGGCCATGCTCTGGCGGGTTGCGGGAAGGGCGGGCGTTTCTGCGCGATGCTTTCCAGCATCAGGCGCCAGCTAGAGGGAGCAGTGCCACGCAGTCTCTCCGCTCTCAGCACCAATCAGCACTTGGGTGAAGCGACGAGCCAAGGGCGCGCCGGCGAGTTGCCACCTGATTACCATGCTATAATCCTAGATATCAATAATCCAGCGGGGCCTTTGGCAAGCGCCGCTTCGAGTTAGGTCAGGTTAGATGAAGAACTAGCGATGCCCGTTTCGGGTACCCCATACGACCATTCTGTACATCCGGTCGCGCTTCAGGGTGCCGCATCGCTTCAGTGCCTTCTCGTTCCAAATCCATACATCGCGTGCCTGACCCCTGCGCGACCTCCTCTCAAAGGAGCTCGCCATGCAACTGAATCTCACCCACATCAACTATACCTACCCCGGTACGGCATCGCCTGCCATCGAAGACGTCAGCGCCACGTTCCCGACGGGATGGACGGGCATCATCGGCGACAACGGATGCGGGAAGAGCACGCTCGCCCGTATAGCTGCCCGCGCTATTGCGCCCGATTCCGGAACGGTGAGCCCGAATCTGTTCGCGTCGTATTGCGAGCAAGACTCGACCCAAGAGCCTGACAAGCTCTTCGATCTCGCATCGGATTGGGGCAAGGAGGCGCAACGGGCAAGGGCGCTGCTCCGCATCGAAGACGACTGGTTCTGGCGCTACGACACGCTCTCGGGCGGTCAGCAGAAGCGGATCCAGATCGCATGCGCCCTCTATGCACAACCGGATGTCCTCATCATGGATGAGCCGACCAACGACCTCGATGCCGCCACGCGCGACATCGTGAAGGAGGCGCTGGCTTCGTTCGGCGGCATCGGCATCCTCATCTCGCACGATAGGGATCTGCTCGACGGCCTTGTGGGCCAGAGCCTCATGTGCGAGGGCGCGCGTTGGACCATGCGACCCGGAGGGTACTCGAAGGCAAGCGACCAAGCGGCGAGCGAACGCGCCTCTGCGATGAGGGATCGCGAGCAAGCCTCTCGTGAAGCTAAGCGCCTGAAGGCAGAAGCCCAGCGCAGGAGCGAAGAGGCGGCACGTCAGAAGGGCAAGCGAAGCAAGCGCGGCTTGAGCAAAAAAGACAGCGACGCTCGGGAGAAGATCGGACGCGCCATAGTCTCTGGAAAGGACGGCGTTGCAGGGAAGCTCTCGTCCAAAATGAGCGGGCGGCTCGCAAAGGCCGAGGCAGAGCTTTCTGAGAAAACCGTCTCGAAAAGATACGACCATCGTATCGGCGAGTTCGGCGTCGCTGCGCGCTCAAGTTGCGTGGCGCACTTGGAGGCATCGCGACTGTCTGCTGGCGAGTTCTCGATAGATGTGCCGGAGCTCTGGATCTCGCCAACGGATCACGTGGTGTTGACCGGTGCGAACGGAACGGGAAAGAGCCTGGTGGTACGAAGCGTCATCGAATCTGTTCCTGATAATGTCAAAGTTGCGTACGTTCCCCAGGACGTCGGGCCAGAGGAACGCGAGCGAGCACTGAGGCATCTCCGAGACCAGGACCAGGAGACGAAAGGTCGCATCCTCTCCATCGTGGCGCGGTTGAACTCCGACCCTGACAAACTGCTCGATGGCGACGATTTGAGTCCTGGCGAACTCCGCAAACTCATGCTTGCTGAACAGCTTGTTACGAATCCCAACCTCCTCGTACTCGACGAGCCGACGAATCATCTTGATGTGGGTTCTATTGAGGCGCTGCAGGAGATGCTGAGCGGTTTCTCTGGCGCGTTACTGTTGGTTACGCATGATAGACAGCTGTCGGAGGCAGTCACGCAGATTGGCTGGGAAACTATTCAAGGTGAGAGCCTGATGAGATTGCTGGTCGTCTAAACAATGGGTTTTATAAAAGAGCCTTGTCGGGTGGATTTGCAGCTTCAGTTTGCAATTATTGTTTAACTCCGCGTGGGTAGTCGCAAGCGGCTTGCTCGTGACGACAGCGACTATTGCCAAAGGGTGGACGCAAGCGGTTTGCTCGTGATGACAGCGACTATTGTTATCCTGTGGTTGCAAGTGGCTTAAAGGTGATGACAGAGTCGTGGAGTTCGACACCAAGATGAAAGTCCCATCAAAGTCACCGTCAAATATCTAGCACGGACAAACAAATAAGGACTCATAGAAACCCTTGGTCGGTGTGCTAACATGATTACAGTGAGTAAGTAAGTCTTCAATAACACTAAGCCATTACATAATAAAACGCTTATCTTTGCCCCGATCTATTACACGCCGGCGTCCGTCCTGCTCAAGAACGCCAAGGACATGGGCTACGAAATGACCCTCATGGGCACCGACGGCATGGACGGCCTGCTCTCCGTTGAGGGCTTCGACACCTCTCTTGCCGAGGGCGTGCTGCTCATGACCCCGTTCTCTGCCGACGATGAGAAGAACGCCGACTTCGTCAAGGCATATAAGGACGCCTACAACGAGACGCCCAACCAGTTTGCCGCCGATGCTTATGACTGCATCCACGCGATTGTCGAGGCAATCGATGAGGCGGACATCGACATTACGGTCGACGGCGCCGACATTGCCGGCGACCTTGCCAAGGCTATGCGCAAGATCAAGATTGAGGGCCTGACAGGCGAGCTCACGTGGAACGACGAGGGCCAAGTCGAGAAGCCCGCTACGGCCTATGTGATTCAGGACGGCAAGTACATCGCCGCCTAAGTGCATATAACGAGACCGGTGGGGCCATGTTATTCAGGGCAGGAAAGCTTGTAACAGAACGGAAACATTACTTTCACACAATAAAGTCGCTAAACTGTATAAACCGACAGAAATACGCATAATTATGGATAAATGGATAAGGCAAAAGAAAAGTTCAAAATAATCGCCACTTTTCTCAACTAAAGCGTCTACTATTTTGCGAACGCCGAAGACGGCGGAGGATGGCCTGTCGGGTAACCGAAACCCGACGAGATTTGAGAGGAGAGCCGCATGTCGAGCCTCACCGGTAAGTCATTGAACCCTGTTATGAATCGCAGGAGCGTTATCGCGAGCGCAGCAGGTCTGGGGGCGATGTCCATTCTAGCTGGCTGCTCCTCCAACGGCGGCGACAGCGGTTCCGCTTCGAGCGACGCTTCGTTTAAGATCGGCACCATTGGCCCGCTGACCGGTGCCGCCGCGTCTTACGGCAAGTCCGTTACCCAGGGCGTCGAGCTTGGCTGCAAGGACTTCTCCACCAAGGAGCTGCCGCTTGCCAGCAAGGCCGAGGACGACCAGGCCGACGGCGAGAAGGCCGTCAACGCCTTTAATAACCTGCTCGACTGGGGCATGCAGGCCCTCGTCGGCCCGACCACCACGGGTGCGTCGGTTGCCGTTGCCGCAGAGTGCAGTAACGACCCCAAGACATTCATGATCACCCCGTCCGCGTCCTCCGAGGACGTCACCGACGGAAAGGATTGCGTCTTCCAGGTTTGCTTTACCGACCCCAACCAGGGCGTCAACGCTGCCAAGTTCCTGGCAGAGAAGTATGCGGACGAGAAGTTCGTGCTGTTCTATAACTCCGGCGACGCTTATTCTTCGGGCATTGCAGATTCCTTTAAGGCTCAGGCCGCTGAGTCTAAGCTCGAGATTGTTGACGAGGAGACCTTTAAGGACGACTCCGCTACGAGCTTTACCAACCAGCTGACCAAGGCCAAGCAGGCCGGCGCCACCATGATCTTTGCGCCGATCTACTACACGCCGGCGTCCGTCCTGCTCAAGAACGCCAAGGACATGGGCTACGACGTCAAGATGATGGGATGCGACGGCATGGACGGCATCCTGGGCGTCGAGGGCTTCGACACCTCTCTTGCCGAGGGTCTGCTGCTCATGACCCCGTTCTCCGCCGACGACGAGAAGAACGCCGACTTTGTCAACGCTTACAAGGATAAGTACGGCGATACCCCCGACCAGTTTGCCGCCGATGCCTACGACGGCGTGCACGCGGTGGTCGAGGCCCTCAAGGAGGCCGGTCTTGGTGTCGACGCCGACCCGTCCGAGGTCGCCGAGAAGCTGCCCAAGGCTATGCTCAAGATTACCGTTGACGGTCTGACCGGCAAGCTCTCCTGGAACGACAAGGGCCAGGTCCAGAAGGATCCTACGGCGTATGTCATCACCGACGGCAAGTACGTACTGGCCTAATAGGCCGCCTTATATAGAGCGGTTTTGATCCCAAGCAGGGGAGGTTTTCGCCTTCCCTGCTTGCTTGGTATCTGGGGACAACGTAACGTCCCTGTTTCATACATCAACTGGAAACCTATTCGAAAGGGGGATGTGGAACATGACGGTCTTTATCCAATACCTGGTCAACGGCCTGTCCATGGGCAGCGTCTACGCCATCATCGCGTTGGGCTACACCATGGTCTACGGTATCGCCAAGATGCTCAACTTCGCTCACGGCGATGTCATCATGGTCGGTGCCTATGTCTCGTTCTGCGCCACGTCGTATCTCGGCCTCCCGGGCTGGGCATCTGTAGTTCTCTCTTGTGTGGTCTGCACGGTTCTCGGTGTTCTCATTGAGGGTCTGGCCTATAGGCCGCTGCGCCAAGCAGGCCCGCTGGCCGTTCTGATCACGGCCATCGGTGTGTCCTACTTCCTGCAGAATGCCGCGCAGCTTCTGTGGGGCGCCACGCCCAAGAACTTCACTTCGCTCGTCACCTTTCCGGTGCCGGAGTTCTTGGCCAAGTTCAACGTAAGTGCCGTCTCGCTCGTCACCATCGTCGCCTGCCTGGTTATCATGGCCGGTCTGATGATCTTTACAGGTAAGACCAAGATGGGCAAGGCAATGCGCGCCGTGTCCGAGGACAAGGCCGCCGCTCAGCTCATGGGCATCAACGTCAACCGCACCATCTCGATGACGTTCGCCATCGGCTCCGCCCTTGCCGCCATCGCCGGTGTGCTCCTGTGCTCCTACTCGCCGGTTCTGCAGCCCACCACGGGCGCCATGCCTGGCATCAAGGCCTTCGACGCTGCCGTTTTCGGCGGCATCGGCTCCATCCCCGGTGCCTTTGTCGGCGGCATTCTCATCGGCATCATCGAGGCGATGGCGCAGGCTTATATTTCCACGAGCCTTGCCAACTCCATCGTCTTTGGCGTTTTGATCATCGTCCTGCTCGTCAAGCCTGCCGGCCTCTTGGGCAAGTACGTACCCGAGAAGGTGTAGGTGAGCGTTATGAAGTTTCTTACAGACAAGCAGACGCGTCACGACTTTGTCACGTACGCCATGTGCGTTGTGGCGTTCGCCATCGTGTTCTTTATGCAGTCTAACCACATGATTCCGCGCATGATTGTCGGTCAGCTGGTTCCCATCACGGCCTATATCGTCATGGCCATCTCGCTCAACCTCGTCGTCGGCATCGCGGGCGACTTGTCGCTGGGCCACGCGGGTTTTATGAGCGTCGGCGCCTATACGGGAATCGTCACCGCCGTCGCGCTGGAGAGCGCCGTTCCGTCCGACCCGGTGCGTCTGATCATCAGCATTGTGGTCGGCGCTATCGCCGCTGCCATTCTGGGCTTCCTGATCGGTATTCCGGTTCTTCGCCTGAGCGGTGACTACCTGGCCATCGTAACCTTGGCCTTTGGCGAGATTATCAAAGAGATTGTTACCTGCCTCATTGTGGGCGTCGATTCCCGCGGCCTGCACGTGATCTTTAACATCACGGGCAATTCCACGATCGACGACCTACACCTGCTCGAAGACGGCACCGCTATCATCAAGGGTGCCCAGGGCGCATCTGGTGTTTCGACCTACTCGACGTTCCTTGCTGGCGCCATCCTGGTTATGGTTGCGCTCGTGATTGTGCTCAACTTGGTCCGCAGCCGCACCGGTCGTGCCATCATGGCCGTGCGCGATAACAAGATCGCTGCCGAGTCCGTGGGTATCTCCGTCACCCAGTACCGCATGATCGCCTTCGTGGTTTCCGCCGCTCTCGCCGGTGCTGCCGGAGCCCTCTTCGGCGGTAACTTCTCGCAGCTCTCCGCCACTAAGTTCGACTTCAACACGTCGATTCTCATTCTGGTGTTCGTGGTCCTGGGCGGTCTGGGCAACATGCGCGGTTCCGTCATCGCGGCGGCGCTGCTCACGGTGCTCCCCGAGCTGCTCCGTCAGTTCTCGGACTACCGCATGCTCATCTACGCCATCGTGTTGATTCTGGTCATGGTCTTTACTAACAACCCGCAGCTCAAGGCGTTCTTCGCGCGCATTAAGGACCGCTTTGCTTCCAAGAAGGAGGTGGCAACCGATGCCCAGTAATTTTGAGTTCAACAAGGGCAAGATGGTCCCGTATCCTTCTGGCGCCATCGTTCCCGACCGCGACCTGGGCGAGCGCCCGGCGCTCGAGTGCATCCACCTGGGCATTGAGTTCGGCGGCCTCAAGGCGGTCGACGACTTTAGCCTGACCATCGGTAAGACCGAGATCGCCGGTCTCATCGGCCCCAACGGCGCCGGCAAGACCACGGTCTTCAACCTGCTCACCAAGGTGTACCAGCCCACGCACGGCACCATCCTGCTCGACGGTGAGGACACCTCGGGCAAGTCCGTCTACCAGGTCAACCGCATGGGTATCGCTCGTACCTTCCAAAACATCCGCCTGTTCAACACCATGACGGTGGAGGACAACGTAAAGGTCGGCCTGCACAACCAGGAGCGCTACTCCGGCTTTGAGGGCGTGCTGCGCCTGCCGACGTATTGGAAGCACGAGAAGGCCGCCCATGAGCGCGCCATGGAGCTTCTGTCTATCTTTGATATGGAACATCTGGCAAACGAGCAGGCCGGCTCGCTGCCTTACGGCGCTCAGCGTCGTTTGGAGATCGTCCGCGCGCTTGCCACCAATCCCAAGCTACTACTGCTCGACGAGCCTGCCGCCGGCATGAACCCGTCCGAGACTGCGGAGCTCATGGCGAACATCGTCAAGATTCGCGACACCTTTGGCATTGCCATCATGCTCATCGAGCACGACATGTCGCTCGTCATGAATATTTGCGAGGGTATCTGCGTGCTTAACTTTGGCAAGGTCATCGCCAAGGGCACGGCCGAGGAAATCCAGAACAACGAAGCCGTTATTGAGGCTTATCTGGGCAAGCAGGATAAGGGGGAGAACTAAATGGCAGAGCCGATGCTTTCCGTCTACAACATCAACGTCTGGTACGGCGCCATCCACGCCATTAAGGACATCTCCTTTAACGTTAACGAGGGCGAGATCGTGGCCCTGATTGGCGCTAACGGCGCCGGCAAGTCCACGACGCTCAAGACTGTCTCGGGCCTGCTGCGCTCCAAGACCGGCTCCATCAAGTTTATGGGCGAGGACATTATCCATACGCCCGCCGACAAGCTGGTTGGCAAGGGCCTGTCTCAGGTACCCGAGGGGCGTCGTGCCTTTTTGCAGATGACGGTCGAGGAGAACCTGGAGATGGGTGCCTATACACAGCCCAAGTCCACGGTTGCCCCGGGCCTCGAACGTGTTTACGAGCAGTTCCCGCGCCTGAAGGAACGCCGTCGCCAGGTGGCCGGCACCCTTTCGGGCGGCGAGCAGCAGATGCTCGTTATGGGTCGTGCCCTTATGAGTAACCCCAAGCTGCTCATGCTCGACGAACCCTCCATGGGTCTGGCGCCGATCCTGATCGAGCAGATCTTCCAGATTGTCGAGGATTTGCACAAGGCCGGCACCACGGTGCTCCTGGTCGAGCAGAACGCGCAGATGGCGCTTTCCATCGCCACACGCGGCTACGTGCTCGAGACCGGCAAGATCACCATGACCGGCACCGGCCAAGAGCTGCTGCACGACGACAACGTCCGCAAAGCTTATCTTGGTGGTTAATCCATCCAGTAATAGGGGCGCTGACCAACTCGGTCAGCGCCCCTTTTGAAATGATCCGTTGGCTTGGTATTTAAAGTGCGACAATGCCGTGTGGAAATAGAAGTGTCATCTGGGGGTCTATCTATGCTGTACGAGTTTTGTGCCGAGAACTTTGAGCGGGTGCCGGCGGCCATTGCGGCCGGTGCGGGACGCATTGAGCTGTGCGACAACCTTGCGGTTGGAGGCACCACGCCCTCGGCCGGCGTTATCAGCGCTACGACCAGCTATGCTCGCGAGCACGATGCACGGGTGATGTGCATGATCCGTCCGCGTGGCGGCGACTTTCACTACAACCAGGACGAGCTGCGCATGATGGAGATGGACTTGGGCCTTGCCGTAAGCGCCGGCGTCGATGGCTTGGTCTTTGGCTGCTGCAAGCCTTGTGCCGGCGGATGGGCGCTCGATGAACTTGCGTTGGGCGCCCTTGTGATGGCTGCGGGCTGCGCGACCGAGGAGTGCAAGCGCGAGCCCATCGACATCACCTTTCACATGGCGTTTGACCAGCTCTCGCCCGAGGCTCAGCTCGACGCGATTGACACGCTCGCCGACTGCGGCATAACGCGCATCCTGACGCATGGCGGTGCCGCCGGCACGCCGATTGAGGACAACCTGGAGCATCTGTCGCACCTTATCGACTACGCGGACGATCGCCTGACCATCCTTCCCGGCGGCGGCATTTCCGCGGCCAACCGCGATACCGTGGCTGCGGCACTGGGCGTCTCCGAGCTCCATGGCACCAAGATCGTGCCGCTGGAGGTATAACCCGTGCCCCTGGTATTTGACGTTCAGCAGGCGAGCGGGAAGCCCGACGACAACCGGCGCCCTGGCACCGCGTGCCCCTTTTGCGATACCGAGGAACTCGCCAATATCATCCGGCGCGACGGTGACTGTATCTGGCTCGAGAATAAGTTCAAGACCCTGCGCGCCACCCGTCAAACCGTGCTGATCGAGTCGGCCGACCACGACGCAGATCTGGTGACCTATGCGCCGGACGAGCTGCATCATGTGATGCGGTTTGCCCTGGGTTGCTGGCAGCAGATGATCGATTCACGGCAGTATCGAAGCGTGCTCATGTACAAGAACAAGGGTCCGCTCTCGGGCGGTAGTCTCGTTCATCCGCACATGCAGATTGTGGGTTTGGAGCAGGAAGATGGCTATGCTTCGCTGACTTCCGCCAATTTCGAAGGCATCAATGTCTGGCAACAGGGGAGAATTGCGGTCAACATCTCAACCGAACCGATTATGGGGTTCTTTGAGGTCAACGTTTCAGCTCCGCGGGGAATCGCCGCCAGCGATGACACGCGGGACCAAGCCGAGGCGGATCTCTTCGCCGATGCGATCCAGGTAGCTCTGCGTTATATCCTAAACGAGCACCACGGTGGCCGTGCAGAGTCGTACAACTTGTTCTTCTATCACCTGGGCGGTCGGACCATTGCCAAGGCGCTGCCGCGTTGGGTGGTTTCGCCCTACTTTGTCGGCTATCGTTTGGCCCAGGTCAATGCCGAGACGACGCTCGATATCGATGCTGAGCGCCTGCGCGCGCATCTGGAAACGCTCGTATAGCAAGACTAACACCCGCGTAATGCGGACAGCCTAGCGTGCCATGGCGTCGCGGCCGGCCTCGACGCGCTTGCGCTGAGCAGCGCGCTCCTCGCCGGTTAGACGCTCAAAGAGATGCCCGATAAGCGAGGCAAGTACCTGCTGAAACAGCGTTCCGCACATGACGGGAAATACGACTTCGCCCGGAAAGTATTGCGTGGCGATGACGGCGCCCGAAGAGATGTTGCGCATGCCGCAGGTAAAGCACATGGTAGTCGTTTCGCTATACGGCAGATGCAGTGCGCGGGCGACCAGAATACCGATGACAAAGCCGCTGATGGCGAAGATCAAAATAAAGAGGGCGACTTCCAAGCGCACCGCGTTCATGTGCAGCACGTACTCGCTCATGGCGGTGGAGTTCGACGCGATAACACCCATCATCATGAACTTGCAGGCGGGCGAGAGCGCGGGGGAGAGCTTCTCGTGTCCCCATCCGCGCGTTAGTTCGTTAATCACGATGCCGAGCAGGGCGGGGATAGCGATCATGAAGGCCATGTTCTGCATCATGCCCGGCACGTCGATCGAGACGGTGGCGCCCAGCAAGAGCTTAAGCGTGAGCGGAATCGTAACGGGTGAGATAACCGAGGACGTCAGGATGATGGTGAGCGCGAGCGGGCCGTTGCCGCCGAACATGCTAATCCACATAAAGGCAGTGACTGCCACAGGTACGCTGTACTCGAGCACGATACCGCAGACTAGGTTGGGGTTGGAGCCAAAGAACAGCGACCCCATGGCATAGGCTGTTATGGGAATAAGCACCGCCGAGACCAGCAGCGCCAAAATCAGGTGCAGCGGACGGCGGAATACTTCGGCTACCTGATGGAAGGTGTTGCTGAGGGCACCTTGGAACGTCATAAAGGCAAACAGGGTGGGGACGATGGGCTTGAGTACGCCGATCTGCTGGGGAAAGAGCACGCCGAGCGTCACGCAAATCGGAACGATGATCTGCATATGCCCCGCGAGGAACTTACCCAGTCCAACCCATTGCTTCATATGCGCTTGTGACTCCCTTTGCTCGTGAATCCGTTTTGAATGGATATGCTAGACGCTCGCATGCGTCCGTGTGGCTGAAACGCCCGATTATTTCGAGGCTATTACCGCCCTCGTTTATCGAAACCACGGCGTGCTGGACGTTGTGCGTCCGCGCCGCACGGTATAATAAATCCGTTCAACAGATCTGCCTGCCGAAGCGGGCATACACAGAGGACTCATCGCTATGAACCGTGAGAGGTATCGCGGCGACCTGCCCCTATCGGGGGTGGGCGCCTATGTCATCGCTTAAGACAACGCATCGCTGGGCGGTCGCTCAGCAAAACCCCGAGCTCGAAAAGGAGCTTTCGGCTGGCCTGGGCATACCCGGGCTGGTGGCGCGCATTATGGTTGCGCACGGCATTACATCCATCGAGGAAGGCCAGCTTTTTTTGACGCCTTCGCTCGATCGCGACTGGGCGGACCCGCTCGTTATTCCGGGTATGGCGGTCGTCGTCGACCGCGTTGAGCGTGCTATTCGCAGCCACGAGCGCATCGCCGTCTTTGGCGATTTTGACGTCGACGGCATTACGTCGACTTGTCTGTTGACCGAGGCGCTGCGTTCGTTTGGCGCCAACGTCACGCCGTTTATTCCGCATCGTTTTGACGAGGGCTACGGCCTGTCGCGTGCGGCGCTCGACCGCGTTAACGAGCTCGCTCGCCCCCAGCTGATCGTGACCGTCGATAACGGCATTGCCGCCAAGGAAGAGGCCTCCTATCTGGAGAGCCTGGGGATCGATTTGGTGGTCACGGACCATCACGAGCCGTCCGACCAGGTGCCGCAGGGCGTGCCCCTGACCGACCCCAAGCTCGAGGACAAGGGTCCCTCGCGCGAGCTTGCCGGTGCCGGCGTGGCACTCAAGCTGGTGCAGGTCCTGGGCGAGCGTTTGGGCAAGCCGTCGTATTGGCGTTCGCTGATAGAGGTCGCGGCGCTGGGCACCGTGTCCGACATGATGCCGCTTACGCCCGAGAATCGCGCACTGGTCGCCGAGGGCATCCAGCAGATGCGCGCGACGGCCCGTCCCGGCTATATCGCGCTTGCCGCACTTGCCAAGGCCGACCTTTCTACCATTACGGCCGACGGCCTGTCGTTTTCGCTCATCCCCCGTCTGAATGCTGCCGGCCGCATGGCCGATCCCAAGCTGGCGCTCGACCTGCTGCTTGCCCGCGACCCCATCGAAGCGAGCGCGCTTGCCGCCGAGCTCGAGGAAATCAATCGCCAACGCCGCGAGATCGAGGCCGAGCTTACGCGCGATGCCATGGCGAAGGTCGAGGAGACTTATGACGGCGGGCGCGCAATCGTCGTGGGCGGCGAGGGCTGGCACGAGGGCGTCAAGGGCATCGTGGCGAGCCGCTTGACCAATCGCTATCACGTGCCGGCGCTGCTCTTCTCGATCGAGGATGGCGTTGCGCGCGGATCGGGCCGCTCGGTGGGCAAGATCAACCTGTTCGACGCCGTCGAGCGTTGCTCCGACCTGCTGATTCGTCGCGGCGGGCATGCCGGTGCGGTGGGTGTGACCATCGAGGCATCCAAGCTCGATGAGTTCCGCCGTCGCCTTTCGGCCGTGCTATCGGAGCTTCCCGCCGAGGACTTTGAGGACACTGACGAGGTTGCCGCCACCGTTGATCTCTCCGAGCTAAATATCGAGACCATCGAGCAAATTTCCCGTCTTGAGCCGTTTGGCCAGGGCAATAAGGTGCCGCTTCTGGCCGCCGAGGGCGTGACGATGTGCGATCGCGCCGTGGTGGGCAAAACCGGCGAGCACATGCGCTTTGTGGCGACCGATGGTGCCGCGAGTGTGCCGGCCATCATGTTCCGCGTGCCGCAGATCGATAGGCTCATCAATTGCGACAGCGCCGTCGACTTGGTGTTCGAGGCCGTGGCCGAGCATTGGCAGGGACGTGTGAAGCCCAAGCTCATGATCAAAGATGTCTTGGTGCGCGATACCGCGGCGCCCAATATCGACGATCCGGCATGTGAGCTTCGCCGCGGCGTGCAACCGGCGGATTCTGGTCTGCGCCTGGAGTCGCGTAAACGCGAGACGCTCGCCCAGCTTTCTTATACCGAGCTCACGCGCTCGCTTATCCATAGCTTTATCGGCTCGAACCAGCCGCATCGCGCGCAGGTCGAGGCACTCGACGCGCTTGCCGACCATCAGAGCGTTTTGGCCGTTATGGGGACGGGGCGTGGCAAGTCTCTTATTTTCCATGTGCATGCCGCGCGCGAGGCGGTTCTTCGCGGGCGTGCGAGTATTTTTGTCTATCCTCTGCGTTCGCTCGTTGCCGATCAGGCCTATCACCTTTCCTCGACGATGGCCGCGCTCGGCATTGGTGTCGGCGTGCTGACTGGCGAGACCGTGGAGGCCGTACGCGATGACGTGTTCGCCGGCCTTGCTTCGGGTCGCACCGGTATCGTTCTCACGACGCCAGAGTTCTTGTCTATCCACCGCGATCGATTTGCGCGTTCTGGACGTATTGGCTTCGTTGTTATCGATGAGGCGCACCATGCCGGTCTTGCTAAGGGTGGTGACCGGAGTGCATACCTCGATATGCCCGATATTCTTAAAGCCCTGGGCGACCCCGTTGTCATGGCGGCAACGGCTACCGCGACGGCTCCAGTTGTGGCAGAGCTTGCTCGCGTATTGCCGATTACCAGCACGGTGGTCGACGAGACCGTTCGCGAGAACCTACAACTCGAGGACGATCGTGACCTTGCGAGCCGTGAAAATCGCCTGGTTTCGATCGTTGCGACGGGGGAGAAGACCGTCATCTACGTGAACTCGCGCGACCAGTCCGTGGCGCTTGCCAAGACGTTGCGCAAACGTGTGCCCGACTGCGCGACCCATATCGCGTTCTATAACGCCGGGCTTGCGCGTTCCGATCGCCGACGCGTCGAGGAGGCGTTTCGAGATGGCAGCCTGAGCTGCATCGTTTCAACCTCGGCCTTCGGTGAGGGCGTCAACCTGCCCGATATCCGCCATGTCGTGCTCTACCACATGCCGTTTGGCGCGATTGAGTTTAACCAGATGAGTGGCCGTGCCGGCCGCGATGGGCAGCCTGCCGTGATTCACCTGCTCTATTCGTCTCGTGACGCTCGTATTAATGAGCGCCTGCTCGATTGTTACGCGCCCGAGCGCGATGAGCTTGTCACGCTCTATCGGGCGCTGCAGACCATGTGGCGCTCCAATCGTGGCAAGACGGGGGACGATTCATTCTGCGCAAGCGATATCGACATTGCGCAGATGTGCCTTGCAATCGACGCGCGCACGCCGGTCGATGAGCGTTCGGTGGCAAGCGGCTTGGGAATCTTCGAAGAGCTCGGTTTCTGTCACGTTTCGGGGTTTGACGATACCCGTCGCATCGCGATGACCGAAAACCCCGGGCGCGTGCAGTTGAGCAGGTCGATCCGCTATTTGGAGGGCTTGCGCTCGCGCATGGAGTTCTCGGCTTTCCGGAGTTGGGCACTCGATTCGTGCGCTTCTGATATGCTTACCAAAATTAACCGCCCGATCGTACCGCGGGCCTAGGGAAGGGGACCTCGATGGATGCCGCAGCCCGTACCGCCCATGATTCCGCCCTCCAGCCCTTTTCGGAGATGGAGCACTATACGCATGCCGATGATCTGCCGCCCGAGATTATGGCGGACAGCTACGACAAGCTGGAGCGCCTGTGCCTTAAATATATGAGTGAGGATGACTTCTCCAAGGTGGAGCAGGCCTACTGCTTTGCTGCCGAGAAGCACTGCAACCAAAAGCGGCGCTCGGGTGAGATGTACATTAACCATCCCGTCGAGGTGGCTATCATTTTGGCCGACCTTAAGATGGACTGCGATGTGGTGTGCGCTGCATTGCTGCACGATACCGTCGAGGATACCGATACCTCGCTTGCCGATGTTTCGGGTCTGTTTGGCGAAACCGTGGCAGAGCTCGTCGACGGCGTGACCAAGCTCACCAACATCGAAGTCGACAACATGGACGAAAAGCAGGCGCTTACGCTGCGCAAGATGTTCCTCGCCATGTCCAAGGACATTCGCGTCATCATCGTCAAACTCGCCGACCGCCTGCATAACATGCGCACGCTTGCCGCCCTGCGCGAGGACCGCCGCCTGTTTAAGGCGCGCGAGACCATGGATGTGTACGCGCCCCTGGCCGACCGCCTGGGCATGAGCTCTATCAAGTGGGAACTCGAGGATCTGTCCTTCTTCTACCTTGAACCCGACGCTTACCAGCGCATCGCCCGCATGGTGGCAGAGTCACGCGAGGTTCGCGAACGCTTTCTGGCCGAGACTATCAAGACGCTTACCGATGAGCTCGACCGCATTGGCCTTGAGGGTTTTCAGATCAACGGTCGTTCCAAGCACTATTGGTCCATCTATCAAAAGATGAAGCGCAAGGGCAAGGAGTTCTCCGAGATTTATGATCTGGTGGCGCTGCGCGTCATCACCCATTCGGTGCGCGATTGCTATTCCACGCTTGGTGCCGTGCATACTTTGTGGCATCCCATGCCCGGTCGTTTTAAAGACTATATCGCCATGCCCAAGGTCAATAACTACCAATCGCTCCATACGACGGTTATCGGCCCCACGGCCCGTCCGCTCGAGATTCAGATTCGAACCTACGAGATGCACGAGCAGGCCGAGTACGGCATCGCCGCCCACTGGCTATATAAGAAATCGGGCGGATCGTCTGCCTCCAAGACCAACGACGCACAGCGTCTGGACGATCAGATTAACTGGCTCAAGCACTCACTCGATTGGGCAGCCTCTGACGAGATCACTGATGCCAAAGAATATCTGCACTCACTGAAGGTCGACCTGTTTGACCAGGAGATTTTTGTCTTTACGCCCAAGGGTGAGGTCATGGCGCTTCGTGCGGGCTCTACACCGCTCGACTTTGCCTACGCTGTTCATACCGAGGTCGGCAACCACTGCGTCGGCGCCAAAATCAACGGTGCGGTGGCCCCGCTCACGCACGAAATCAAGACGGGTGACCGTGTCGAGATCCTGACTAACAAGAGCTCCAAGCCGTCGCGCGATTGGCTCAAGATCGTCAAGACGCCTTCGGCCAAGTCAAAGATTCGCCGTTACTTCGCCGCTGCGACCAAAGACGATGACGCTGCTGCCGGTCGCGATATGCTGGCCAAGGACCTGCGCAAGCGCGGGTACGGCATCTCTACGCCGCGATCCACGCGTGCACTCAATGCCGTGGCGGAGCAGTTTAACTTCAAGCAACTCGAGGACCTGTTCGCAGCCGTTGGCGCGGGCAAGGTCGCCCCGCGCGCTGTGGGCAATAAGGTCGAGCAAATCTTGGATCCCAAGCCCGAGGAGCAGCTCACCAAGGCCGAAGCCATCGCTGAGGTCGTCAAGCAGCCTGCCCGCGGTTCCAACCGCAAACCGCAAAAGCGTGGCAAGAGCGCAAGTAACGGCATTATCGTCAAGGGCGAGAGCAACAGCGGCCTGCTGGTTCGTCTGGCGCATTGCTGCAATCCGGTGACGGGCGACGACATCGTGGGCTTTATCACGCGCGGTCGAGGCGTCTCGGTGCATCGTGCCAACTGCCCCAACGTCAAGGGTCTCATGGAACACCCCGAGCGCATGATTGACGTGGAGTGGGATGGTGCTGCCGATACGCTTTTCCAGGTCGAGATCGTGGTCGAGTGCTTGGATCGTATGGGCTTGCTCAAGGATGTCACCATCGCCATTGGCGATGCAGGCGGAAATATCCTTTCCGCCGCTACCTCGACCAACCGCGAGGGCATTGCGACCCTGCGCTTTATGGTCGAGATTTCGGACGCGAGCGGTCTGGATCCGCTGCTGGCATCCATCAGCAGTGTCGACTCGGTCTATGACGCACGCCGTCTGATGCCTGGCGAGGGTGGGGCTCAGCTTAAGCGTCGCGTATAGGCGTGACGAACGCACAACGGTAATGATATTGGCTACGTTCGAGGCATCGTTTGATGCCTCGACGCTTGTAGAAGGAGGACGTACTCATGGTCACTGCAGCTTTGGACTTAACCCCTCGGGGTACGGCTTCGATCGAGGCGCTTGTAAACGGCCCCATTCAGACCAACAGTTACGCCGTAATCTCGAGCGGCGAATGCCTGATTATCGATCCGGCCTGGGAAGGTGAGCGTCTTGTGGAACATATCTATGCCAAGCATCCTGACGCGCACGTGCTAGGCGCTGTCTGCACCCATGGCCATGCCGATCACGTAGGTGGCGTTGCCGGAGCGCGAGCCGCCGTCGGTAAGGGTTTCCTATATGAGTTAGGTGCGAAGGACGTGTTGGTATCTCGTGAGAATATCGAGGAGCAGCGAGCGATGTGGGGCATCGATACGCCCGATCCGGGCGAGCCGACGCGATTGCTTGCTGAGGGCGATACGATTGAATTGGGTGATATCTGCCTGCAGGTGATCGAGACGCCCGGTCACACACCGGGTGGCATTGTCTTGTTCGCCGCCACCGAGCAGGGAAGCATCGCCTTTGTTGGCGACACCCTGTTCCCGGGCAGCCACGGCCGCACCGATCTCGCCGGTGGCGACGAGGCGGCGATTCTGCGCTCGCTCTCCAAGCTCGCCCAGCTGCTTCCAGCCGATACCGTTTGTTTAACGGGTCATGGTGATTCGACCACTATGGCGCGCGAGCTCATGCAGAACCCTTTCATGCAGATGTAGCTTTGCAGTCAGCTGCTTAAGCACGAGAAGTGTCCAAACGTCAAGATATTTTCCCCAACGGGCCGATTCCGTAGGGCAAACGGTCAAAAAAAGTCTGTTTGGACGATATTCGTGAACAAACGAACGTTTACGCTCGGGTACGCCGTGGTAAAATCTCATGCGTTATCGGAGCAACCTTACAGGAGGTTTCTTTTATGCTCGTCAACGCAGCAGACATGCTCAAGAAGGCCGAGGCCGGCAAGTATGCTCTCGGTGCCTTCAACACCAACAACCTCGAGTGGACTCTGGCTATTCTCCAGGCCGCCGAGGAGGCCAAGTCTCCGCTGATCCTTCAGTGCACCGCTGGTGCCGCTAAGTGGATGGGCGGTTTCAAGGTCTGCGCCGACATGGTCAAGGCTGCCGTCGAGGCCACGGGTGTTACCGTTCCCGTCGCCCTTCACCTCGATCACGGTTCTTACGAGGACTGCTTCAAGTGCATCGAGGCCGGCTTCACGTCCATCATGTATGACGGCTCTCACGAGGAAACCTTCCAGCTTAACCTCGATCGCACCAAGGAGCTCGTTGAGCTTGCCCACTCCAAGGGCATGTCCATCGAGGCCGAGGTCGGCGGCATCGGCGGCACCGAGGACGGCGTGACCTCCAACGGCGAGCTCGCTGACCCCGCTGAGTGCAAGCAGATTGCTGACCTGGGCGTCGACTTCCTCGCCTGCGGCATCGGCAACATCCACGGCGTATATCCCGCCGACTGGGCCGGTCTTTCCTTCGAGCGTCTGAGCGAGATCAAGGCTCAGACCGGCGACCTGCCCCTCGTTCTGCACGGTGGTACCGGCATCCCCGAGGATCAGATCAAGAAGGCCATCTCCCTGGGCATCTCCAAGATCAACGTCAACACCGACCTGCAGCTTGTCTTCGCTGCCGCCACGCGTGAGTACGTTGAGGCTGGCAAGGATCAGCAGGGCAAGGGCTATGACCCCCGCAAGCTCCTGAAGCCTGGTCGCGAGGCCATCGTTGCCCGCACCAAGGAGCTCATGGAGGAGTTTGGCTCCGTCAACAAGGCGTAAGTAGCGGTTTAACTTCCCGCCGGAGGCCCCGTTTCCCCTACGCTGTTTCCCTCGCGCTCACCTGGCTTCGCCAGAAGTCGCGCGATGGAATCAGCTCCGGGGAAACGGGGCCTCCTTCGTTAACTCGCTACAGGGTTACTGGGCTGAATTATTTATTTGACTACCGCTCAGCGGTGTTGATGGCTCCCTTGTTGGGGCTTTCTTTTTATGTCGGTACAATGGTCTCGGGTTGTCGTTCTGCGTGGGAGTGGTTATGGCTGTCGTTAATGTTTTGCCTGCCGATGGAAAGGTTGTTGCCGAGGGCCCCGTTGGTTGCTCTGTTGATGTTTGTTGCGATGATTTTCGTCATCTCGACATTGGATTGCCACCTGAGATCCTTCGTCTCAAGGACGCCGGGTACCTGGCGCAGGCTGTTGCGGCTTGCGACCGTCTTTTGGAGCAGAGCCCTGATCCCTCGTTGGCCGCTTGCGTTCGTGCCGAGCGGTATCGCATGATCGAGACGTCGTTTCATTTTTCGGTGTCGCGCGATCAGGCTATTGCGATGATCCGCGAGGAGTGGCCGGAGTTTACCGAGGATCAGTTTGACGACCTAATCGATCGCAAGCGCATCGACTGGCGCTTTATCGATGGTGAACTGTTCGTTCTCGACAACTTCCTTGATTCTTTGCGTGTGTATCCCAAGGAGGTTCCGGGCCTGCGTCCCGATTCTACGGATGGAACTGCGCTGCGCAACCAGATGCTTAAGAAGATGGAATCACAGGGCGGGCTGTCTCGTGCCATTACGCTTAAAGCATCCGTGTCTGTTCCCGGTGCTCTGGAGGGGGAGTCCGTTCGCGCGTGGCTTCCCGTTGCCGCAGCCTGCCGCCAGCAGTCTCATATCGAGATTCTCGATATGACGCCGGAGGGGGTCCTTGCTCCCGCGAACGCTTTGGCGCGTACCGCCTCGTGGGTTTCCTCGGCTGATCGATCGTTCTCAGTGACCTATCGTTATCTGATTGATGCCGCTTATTGCGATATCTACGGGGGAGCGCTTCCGGCGCATCCGTGTATGGACGCGCCGCTGCCCAAGGATATTTCCGAGGACCGACCGCATATTGCATTCACGCCGTATCTGCAGCAGCTGACCGAACATGTTATCGATGGTCTCGAGGATCAGCTCGACCGCGCTCGGGCTATCTATGATTATTTGACGCATCATATCGACTATCGATACCAGCCACCGTATCTGCTTCTGGGCTCTATCGCCGATGACTGCGCGCATTCGCTTCGCGGTGACTGCGGTGTTATGGCACTCACGTTTATCACCATGTGCCGCATCGCCGGCGTGCCCGCACGTTGGCAGAGCGGCCTGTACGTTGCGCCCGACTCGGTGGGCTCGCATGACTGGGCGGAGTTCTATACACCGCAGACGGGTTGGCTTAACGCCGATGTCTCGTTTGGATCCTCGGCACGCAGGATGGGGGAGGAATGGCGCCGCCGCCACTACTTTGGCAACCTCGATCCATGGCGCATGGTGGCAAACTGTCGGTTCCAGGCAGAGTTTGAACCCGTCTTTGACGGTATGCGTGAGGACCCCTACGATAACCAGATGGGCGAGGCCTCGGTCGACGGTCGCGGATGCCGCCAGCGCGAGATGCTCCGCACGGTCGAACTCATCGAAATGCTCGAAGTTCCATTTTCGGACTAATCTACGGAAAGCTGTGATAAACTAACTCACGCAATACGTGCCCGAGTGGCGGAATTGGCAGACGCAGTGGACTCAAAATCCACCGTTGGCAACAACGTGCGAGTTCGAGTCTCGCCTCGGGCACCATACATGCAAAAGAGCGTTCAAGGGGGTCGAGGCCCCCTTTTTCGTGCCGAACTCGCGTGAGCGCGCGGAGCGTTAAGCAAACAGGCCTGTGGCCTGTTTGTAGCGGAGCGTGGCGAGGGCGCCATGCGCCCGAAGCCCGGGGCTTCGCGAAGCGAAGGCCCTTCGAGTCTCGCCTCGGGCACCATACATGCAAAAGAGCGTTCAAGGGGGTCGAGGCCCCCTTTTTCGTGCCGAACTCGCGTGAGCGCGCGGAGCGTTAAGCAAACAGGCCT
>NZ_JBQHQI010000012.1:0-50175 GCF_052067375.1 Collinsella sp. HCP3S3_E11
CTCGAAGAGCCCGATCGCCGCCTTCCTGGCCTCGATGTCGTGCTTCACCCTCAAGTCGACTCGCATAAAAAGCCTCCCATTTCTCGTGTCCAAGAAATGGGAGGCAGTTCAGTGCGCAGCGGGGGTTCTTTCATGCCCGAGGACGCGTCGGAAAGGAAGGTCGAACTCGGGCCGAATATACAAGACAGCTTACGCGACGGTGTAAACCCAGTTGTGCTTATCCTCGACAGCACCAGACTGAATACCAGTCAGGGTCTCGCGAAGTTTCTTCATAACAGGGCCGATCTCGGTGCAGCCAGCCGGGAAGGTCACGTTCTCGTCGGCACCATAAACCTTGTTGTCAATCTCGCCGACCGGGGAGATAACAGCAGCGGTGCCGCACAGACCGCACTCGACAAAGGTGCCGGCCTTAACCTCGGCCCACTCGACGGGACGCTGATCAACGGTCATGCCCAGGTCCTGAGCGACCTGAACGAGCGAGCGACGGGTGATGGAGGGCAGGATCGAGTCGGTGTGCGACTGAGGAACAACGAGGGTGCCGTCCTCTTTCACGAACAGGACGTTGGCGCCACCGGTCTCCTCGACATAGGTGCGAGACTCGGAGTCAAGATACAGGTTCTCGGCATAGCCCTCGCGATGGGCCTCCATCGTGGGCTTAAGGGACATGGCGTAGTTCAGGCCGGCCTTGATGTTGCCGGTGCCATGCGGGGCTGCACGGTCGTACTCGGAAACGCGCAGCTTAACGGGCTTAAGGCCGCCCTTAAAGTACGGACCGACCGGAGTCACGAGAATGCGGAACGTGTACTCAGGAGCAGGAGCCACGCCAATCACGTCACCAGAGCCAATCATAAACGGACGCACGTACAGGGTCGCACCGGAGCCGAAAGGCGGAACCCAGGCGGCGTTGGCAGAAACGACCTGCTTGACGGCCTCAACGAACTTGTCCTTGGGGAACGGCGGCATCTCGAGGCGCTGGGCAGAGTTATACATGCGCTCAGCGTTCATGTCGGGACGGAAGCAGACGATGCTGCCATCCTCGGCGGTGTAGGCCTTCAGGCCCTCAAAGACCTCCTGGCAGTAATGGAAGATGCCGCCGCACTCGGAGACATGCATGGTG
Source organism: Collinsella sp. HCP3S3_E11 (assembly GCF_052067375.1). Taxonomy (NCBI): domain Bacteria; kingdom Bacillati; phylum Actinomycetota; class Coriobacteriia; order Coriobacteriales; family Coriobacteriaceae; genus Collinsella; species Collinsella sp. HCP3S3_E11. Next base: position 1,118 of record NZ_JBQHQI010000012.1, read on the forward strand.
TGATCGGTGGTCAGGCCGCCCTCGTCCCACTCGCCATCCTTCCAATGAGCCTCGTAGCTGTAATCGGTCTTCATGTAGCCAAAGCCGAGGCTACCCCAATCGATATCCTTCTTCTCGACAGTCATATGTCGCTCCTTACATACACAGTTGCATACTCGCGAACCCGCACGCAAGGACCGAGGCCGACCGTGTCGCAACGTCGCACGCCCGGAGCGTAGAGCCGGACGGGACACGCGGGCAACATCGAAGCCGATGGCACGTCGATTCGCATGGACGAGATTGTACTCCCCGCGCGCGTCGGATAAAACGTTTTTCTTTAACTAAGTAAAGTATTTTCATTTGCTTCGGAATTCACCAGGGTAAATAGGCGTCCTCCAAGCCGCGGCGTCCGCTCGCCCCATGCGCCCCGCGACCGCCCTATCGATATACTCTAAGTCGAGACGATGATTGGAGCCCCCTTGGCAACTCAGAACAAACGCGAACACTTGACGGAAGACCTGCTCAAGCGGCTGTTGGCCAGTTCGAGCATCGACGCCTATCTGGACGAAGGCGAAACCGTCGACCAAACGCTTCCCTCGTACTTGCGCTGCCTCATCGACGAGCGCCGCATCAAGCGCTCGGACGTCGCACGCAACTCGGGCCTTAACCCGACCGTTGTGTACGACATCTTTGCCGGCAAAAGCCGCCCCGGCCGCGACCACGCCATCATGTTGGCACTCGGCATCGGCTGCACGCTTCGAGAGACGCAGCGCCTTCTGAGACTCGACAGCGTCGCCGAGCTTTGGTGCAAGGATCGCCGCGACGCCATCGTCATCTGGTGCATCGAACGCGGCATGAGCCGAGCGTGCACCGACGACGAGCTCTACCGCCTGGGTGAAAAAACGCTTCTGGGAACCAACCCACTCAAATAAACGCCCACGTCCGCGCGAGCCCCGCGGCTCTATCGTCTCCATACGCGATTCAGTTGCCAACTGAACAAACAGAACAATTGTTGGCATATTATTTTTGGGGCATTTGCCCAGCTACCATGAAGGGAGGACGGCTTGAACGACAACCAGCTCATGCATGCCATGAGCCTTGACGACACCTATCGCGTCGAGCAGGTGCTCGCACGCGGCGAAGACGGCATTACCGAACTCGTCACGATTGACGGAGCCGGTCCCTTCGTGCGAAAGAAGATTCGACAGGAGCTTGCCCGCCGCAATGTATGGTCGGCACTCACAGAATGCAGCTCGCCCCGCCTTCCCCGCGTCGAGGCGACCTACGAACTACCCGAGCACTTTGTTGTCGTCTACGACTTTGTGCCGGGTCGGTCGCTTTCCAAAGTTATCGAAGCCGATGGGCCGTTGACGCCGGAAGAGACGACATCGCTTGGCATCGAGCTTTGCGAGGCGGCCGAGGAGCTCCACAGACACGGCATCGTCCACCGTGACATTTCCCCCAACAATATCGTGGTTGCCGCGAACGGCGCGCACCTCATCGACCTCGGTATTGCCCGCATGCGCGTCGAAGGGGCAAGCAAGGACACGACTTCCCTCGGAACTTGGGGGTTCGCCTCGCCCGAACAATACGGCTTTGCCCAGACCGATGCGCGAAGTGATGTCTACTCCATCGGACGCGTTCTTGGCTTTGCGCTTACGGGTGTCCGTCCCGATGACGAGGCTTACGAGCAGATTCTTAAGAAGAATCTTGATAATGCACCCGCGACGCTCGTCCATGCCATCACGCGCGCCTGCTCGTTTGAGCCAAGCGCGCGATTTCAGTCTGCAGCAGAGATGGCAGGGGCGCTCGCCGGCTCGTCTCGACCGGGAAACGACAGGGCATCTTCTGGCACAGATGGGCAGGTCGACCATGCCCAAATGGCAGCGGGTACGCATGCGCCTAAGCGCAATCCAGGCAAAAGCAGGACGCGGACCTTTGGCGGCCTGTTGCTAAAACTGGCACTCGTCACCGCGATGCTTGCCGGGCTGATGGCAGTCGGCGCGATTGCCATCTCGACGTTCCACGCCGGCCGAGAAAGCAGCAACGGGCCCACGTCCTCATCGCAAGCCGGCCAGTCTGACGGCGTTTCGACATCCAAAAAAGCAAATACGGCAAGCAATGCCAACCGTTTATCCGCCGAGCTCTCGATCGCGGAATCAGGCTGGTCGGTTGATGGGCACGGGTACGTCCATTTTGGCATCGGCCTTAAAAACTCCGACGGCCCTGCCGCTATCGCATTTCCCACCATTAAGGTCTCCGGATACGATGCGGACGACAACCTGATCTTTACGGATGAGAAAACCTACAGCGCCATCGAGCCCGGCCAGACCGTCTACTTTGGCGATCAGACGGGAAATGGCACCGCTCCCGCGCGCGTTAAGTTCGAGGCAGTCACACCCAGCGGCGTTGCACTTGCCAGCGCCACCGAAGCACCGGTGTACGAAATTTTCGATAGTACCGAATCCGTTGGGACAGACGGCATGCAGTCATTCTTGGCAAAGCTCAAACTCCAAAGCGCCCCGAGCGGCTTTGATAAGACCCAGGTGTTCCTATCGGCCATCCTGCGCGACAAGCAGGGCAACATCGTTGCCGGCTATAACAACTTTTCCGACTGCCCCGCCGTCGGTTCCACGACCCCCGTTTCGGTCGATGTCCACAATCCGCCCCCGCACGCAAGCTGCGATATCTACGCCGCCCAATGGTAGGACCGGGGCGCCGTTCGCCGACAGCATATCCGATTCAGTTGGCAACTGAGGAATCACAGCTCTCGTAGCCACACAATAAAATGACCAGCGCTGCCAAATGATCGCCAAAAGCGGAACAGGGTCTCAAGGCGCCCCAACGCCCTAAGCCCTTTCGATTCTTCCGAGTCGTTTCCCTTCCTAAGCGTGAGTTATATCCGACGAGCTGGCGAACGCAACCATACGATTTTTATGGAAGGCAGATATGACTTTTTGCCCAAAATGCGGAAACGAGTTACGCCCTGGCCTGCATTTTTGTCCTAAATGCGGCTCAGAGATAAACATCGCCAAATGCACTCCAGAAACCCACCGAACCGGTCACGTCGAGCCCGTCTCCGACAATGCCACCTCTGACGAGGCAAGTAATATCCCTCCAGTCCCCCACAATCCTACGAACAATGCCGCCGCAGACGAGCTTTCTGACAGCCTAGCAACGGCCGCAGACGCGCTTGGCGGCCTAGCAGCAAAGGCCGGAGCCATCGCGGCCGGCGCCGTGGGCGAACTCGCTAGCCGCGCAAAAGACGCCCTTGATGACGCAACAGCAGGCGCCGCTGGCAAACAGGAAGTGAACTCTACGGCGAATGATTCTCCGTCCGAATGTCGGGATGCCTCCGAGCTCGACGAGTCCTTTAAGGCACGGCTACCAAAAACAGCTCACAACAAAGGCGTCTCGAAAGTTATTGATTCCATCTCCCGCGAATCCTCAGCCTTGGTATCACAAGCTCGGAAAAAGCTAAGGACAAACCATGCGCCCCGGCACCCTTGGCGAATCCTTGGAATAGCCGGCATCGGCGTAGCAATAGTTGCCATCGTTACAGTCGTAGCGATCGCGCTCGATGCAAATGGCTCAAAGAAAACCAGCGAACCCGTTCAAGACGCCCCAAGCTATCCAGTCCATCTTTCCGTAGATTGCAGCGAGAATCTCCTCTTCTCTCGCTACGACCTTGCCATCTACGTTGATTCAGAAAAAGTCGGGACCCTCGACCACGGAGCCGAAGATTCATGGGACCTCACGCTCGACAAGGGACAGCACACGCTTAGGGTCCAGAAAGCAGACGACTCAAGCATCGACGGAAGGAAAACGTTTAAGGTCGATCAAAACGAAAAAGTCAGCTGCACCGTATATGCAAAACATGACCAGATAGAGATTAGCCTAAAAGTAAAGGCATCAACCGATAGTGGCGACAGCACAAAGGAACCATCACGGACAACCGAAAAGAAGAAAGAGAAAAAGAAAACGGACAGTGAGCCGACCCAAAAGAAGGAGACCGAAGAAGCAGAAACGGAGGATACTGACTCTCCCGAGCAAAATGCCGAAGCCGCACAGCCCGCTTCCGAACAAGATGCCGTCCTAACAACGACCAATTGCCCCGATCTTGCGACGCTGCTCTCCTCCAGCGACATGGACGCGAGCTGGTTTGTGTCCAAGTACGCAGGCAAGACTATTGAGTTTGACGGCAATATCGCCTACCTCGCCCCGCACGCCAACTACACCACGCGCTGGGATGTTTTGATCAACGCCGGCAACTATGACCCCAACCATGCTCAAGGTCCCGAAATGCAGTACGAAAACGTCAATACCTTAGACATGGGATTTGATGACAGTCTCGATGAAATCCGAACCGGCACAAACGTACACATCAAGGCAATAGTTAAGGATTACAACGCATCGACGTGTCTGCTTCACCTGGATCCCGTCTCGATGTCGGCACGTTAAGGAGTTGATAATGGCCTACTGCCCAAACTGCGGGACAAAGCTCGTTAATGGCGATGTCTTTTGCGGAAACTGCGGAAAGCGCATCGAAGCAGCCGCGACACCTTGTGAACCCGTTTTCTCGCAAGCGCCCACCGAGGAGACTGAGTCCCCTACAAAAGAAGCGAAACCAAAATCCGGTATTACGCGCTGCCCCGCTTGCGGCGAGATTGTCGACAAGAATGCGGTCATCTGCCCCTCATGCGGCTTCGGAATCCGCGATGTGGCAGACGGCTCGATTGCGCTGCTTTCGCAGAAGCTCGACCTAATCGAGAGCAAGCGACCTCAAAAACGAAACAGCGATTCCCACACCACGACAGCAACTGACGAGCGCAAAATCAGCCTGATTCGAAGCTGGCCCATCCCCACCAATAAAGATGACCTTATCGAGTTCGCCGCCATGGCAAGCGGCAACTGCATCGCTCCCCCAAACGACTACATGTATCGCACTGCAGAAGACGCACTTGCCGATGCATGGCGTTCCAAATTCGATCAGGCATACGCGAAAGCGGAGCATCTCTTTGGTGATAGCGAGGACTTTGCGCTACTCGAAGAACTCAAAACTGACATTCAAAAGAGGGCCTTCATATCGAGGCTTCGTGCTTGGGGGCCTTTGATCGCGCTCGTATTGTTTAGTGTCGCCGGCATAGCTTTTTGCTGCATCATGTCCGCTTGTTCAGGGGAGTAAATCATGGCTAATCAAAATCGCGCCGGCATGATGGATGAAATCCGCTGTGATGAGAAGGACTATCTCATCTGGAAATGGCGACCCGCAAACAATGTGCGCCGTGAAAACGCAATCCGCTGGGGATCATCTCTCCGTGTGCGCGAGGGTTCTGTTGCCGTTTTCATCTGCCGTCGCAAGGGACAAGACGCGATCCAAGAATTCATCGAGGGACCTTTTGATGAGGCGATCAACACCTCCAACCTGCCCATCATTGCGAGCTTTGTCGCGGCGGCATATGGCGGTGGCACACCGTTTCAGGCAGAGGTTTACTTCATCAATCTTGCCAAGGTTGTGCAATCACGTTTTGCCGTGCGCTACTTCGATGTGTTTGACCAGCGGTTCCCCGATTTTGGAGTACCCGTTGCCGTGCGAGGGACACTTACTTTCCAAATCGCCGATTACCGTGAATTCATCGAGCTCCACCGTCTTGATGAATTCACGCTCGAAGACTTTCAAAGTCAAGTTCGCGATGCGGTCTCGCGCAGAGTTAAATCTCTTGTCGCCAATATGCCTTCAAAACTCGGGATCCCTCTTTTGCAGCTCGCTGGCCGCACCGACGACCTCTCGGAACTTGCCAACAACGACCTTTCTTCACAGCTGCGCAAGGTCTTTGGCATAGAGCTCTCGTCTTTAGACATCGCCGCCATCGACGTGGACGAGGAGAGCGACGGCTACACTCGGCTCATGGCGGTAACACGCGATGTGACCGAGGCCACCGTCCGAGCCCAAACCGAAGCCAACATCAAGAACATCCATGATATGCAGCGTGTTCAAATGGAAAACCTGCAGGAACGTCTGCGTATTGAGCGCGAGGAAGGACAATATCGCGTCCACAAGCAGACTCAGACTGCTAACTTCCCCGCCTATCAGGTGGAAGCGCAAACCACCGTTGGCGTCGCTGGCGCAGAGGCGCTCGGACATATGGGCGAAAATGGAGCTGCGGACATCAGCCTCGGCGGCGGTGGCAACGGCGGCATGGACATGGCTGGGATCGCCGCGGGCATGGCCATAGGCGGTTCCGTCGGTCGAAACATCGCCGGCGCGATGGACAACATGATGGGCAACACTCCGGTGGGAATCTCTGGCTCCCCCGTTCCCCCGCCCATTCCGCGGCAAGATCGTTTCCACGTTGCTGTCAACGGCGCGGCAACCGGACCGTTCGGCCTCATCACACTGAGTTCCATGGTTGCCTCAAAATCGCTTGCTCCCGAATCTCTCGTTTGGCAAGAAGGCATGGCAAACTGGATGCCCGCAAAAACAGTTCCCGCGATTGCGGCGCTCTTCAATAACGGCCCCACCCCACCGCCGATTCCAGTTGATTAAGTCGCTGCGCGACGCTTGCTGCCAAGCGCATCGCGCGCCCACCTCCCCTCAAACGCAAACGGGATCCGTCGACTTCAAGCGACGGATCCCGTTTTGTTTTGGATAATGCAGCGCAACTGTTACCGCGTAGGTTTTAGCGCACGGATACTATGCGGCGTTCTGTTTGCCCAGCTTAGCCTTAACCAGGCCGACTACAGTCGGGATGATCGACACGGCAACGATGCCAATGATCAGCAACTCAAAGTGCTCCTGCACAAAGGGGATGCCGCCAAAGAAGTAGCCCAGCAGTGTAAAGACCGTCGACCAGGTAATGCCGCCCAGCACGTTGTAGATGACAAAGTTGCGCCAGTGCATACCGCCCATGCCGGCAATGAAGGGCACAAAGGTGCGGATAAACGGGAAGAAGCGGCCGAGGAAGATGGCCAGGTGACCCCACTTGTCCAAGAAGTCCTCGGACTTTTTGATACGCTCGGGCGTCATGGCCTTGACCTTGCCCGAAGCGATGATCTTTTTGCCAAAGAAGTGACCGATCATAAAGTTGCACTGGTCTCCCAGGATGGCAGCGGCCCATGCTACGGCCAGCAGGGCCACGATGTTAAAGCCACCGTTATGGGCAAAGAAGCCCGAAGCAAACAGCAGTGAATCGCCGGGAAGGAACGGGAAGAACACCACGCCTGTCTCAACGAAGATAATGAGGAACACGCAGCCGTAGGCCATAAGCGGGCCGGCGGCGATCCAGCTGGCAATCGCGGTGCGCGGGTCTTTGAGTAGCTCGGCGATAAAATTGATGAAACCCATGAAGTAAAACCTCTCAGTTGTGGGCGCGGATACGTCCAAGTTGACCAGTATACGGTTGCGGTGCCCCCTCGTGCGCAACCCCACAAAAGCATGACTCCATTACCAGCAAGTTTGCATAACTGACACCTGTCATGCAAAGCCGCCAAGATTATTCTTCCTAATCCCTAGCGAATCGCTATACTTTATTGAATCGCATTGCCATGGCGCTAAGGGAGGGCGGCCGGTGAGCTTTATCAATACCATTCGCGAGGACATCAAGACCGTCCAGGCACAGGACCCCGCCGCGCAAAACGGTCTGGTCATCTTCCTTTCCTATCCTGGCCTGCACGCCAAGTGGAACCACGTGCCCGAGCACTGGCTGTGGGAGCACGGTCATCGCTCGCTCGCCCGTGTGCTCTCGCAAATCACCCGCCACATCACCGGGGTCGAGATTCATCCCGCTGCACAGATCGGCAAGCATTTCTTTATCGACCACGCCATGGGCGTCGTCATCGGCGAAACCACCATCGTGGGCGACAACTGCGTGCTCTACCAGGGCGTCACGCTCGGCGGTACCGGCAACGAGACCGGCAAGCGCCACCCCACCCTGGGCAACAACGTCACCGTGGGCACGGGCGCCAAGGTGCTCGGCAACATTCGCATCGGCAACAACGTCAAAATCGGCGGCAACTCGGTTGTCGTCAAGGACGTGCCCGACAACTGCACCGTCGTGGGCGTGCCGGGACGCATCATCAAGCGCAACGGCTGCCGCGTGTTCGAGGAGAGCTTCGACGCCAAGCAGCACCGCGAGTACATGCCTGACGATGCCGCCGAGCAGTCCGCCCTCAACCGTCAGGGCATCACCGAGAACGCCCGCCGCGTCAAAGAACTCGAGCAAGAGGTAGCCGAGCTCAAAGCCCTCGTTGCCAAACTTGTGGACGAACGCTAGACGCGGACGGCCAATGACAACATTCATGCCAGCGCAAAGGCGCGCCAGGGAATCTATCCCCGGCGCGCCTTATTTCCGATGCGACAAGGGGGCCGTCCCCATGTCGCATTATGCGAACTGGCTCAGATAGAGGTCGGCGTAGGCGCCTTCGGCAGCCAGCAACTCCTTATGCGTGCCCTGCTCGATAATGTTGCCGTGATCCATGACCAAGATCAGGTCGGCGTCCACGATCGTCGACAGGCGATGCGCGATCACAAAACTCGTGCGCCCGCGCATAAGCGCGTCCATGGCGCGACCGATGGCGAGCTCGGTACGCGTGTCCACGCTCGACGTCGCCTCGTCCAGGATGAGAATCGCCGGGTTGTTGAGCAGCACGCGTGCGATGGTCAGCAGTTGACGCTGCCCTTGGCTAATGCTCTCGGCATCGTTTGCCACCCGCGTGTCATAACCCTGCGGCATGGTGCGCACAAAGAAGTCGACCTGCGCGGCGCGCGCAGCCGCCACGATCTCGTCGCGCGTCGCCTCGGGACAGCCGTAAGCGATGTTTTCGGCAATCGTGCCATCGAATAGCCAGGCGTCCTGCAGCACCATGCCAAATTGCTGGCGCAGCTCGCCGCGGTCCATACAGCTCGTGTCCACGCCGTCGAGCGTAATGCGGCCGCCATCGATCTCATAAAAACGCATGAGCAGGTTGATGAGCGTGGTCTTGCCCGCGCCCGTGGTTCCCACCACGGCGATCTTCTGGCCCGGCTCGGCGGTAAACGACACGTCGCGCATAAGCGGCTTGTCGGGCGAATAACCAAAACGCACGTGCTCAAAGGAGACGCGGCCCTCAATGCGACCCGGCAGCCTGGCAGCCTCACCCGGCAGCGGATCGGCTTCCATCTCGGGCTCATCGAGCAGGTCGAACACGCGCTCCGCACTCGCCAGCGCGCTCTGCAGCGAGTTGAAAGTGAACGACAGCTGCGTCATGGGTTCGGACGCCCCGTAGATAAACTGGAAGAACGCCTGGAACACGCCGACGGTCATTTGGCCGGCGACCAGCATGCTGCAGCCCACCAGCGCGATCACGATCTGCGCCAAACGGCCGATAAAGCGAACCGCAGGGCCGACGGCATTGATCATAAAGTCGGCCTTGGTACTCACGCGCGCTAGCTCCCTCGAGGCCTCGTGCACCTCGGCAGAGCTCTGATGCTCGCGGTTGAATGCGCGAATCACCAAACGGCCCGAATAGCCTTCCTCGACCGCGCTCGTGATTTTGGACACCCACTCCTGACGCTCGCCCGTCACATCATGCGTACGGCGCGAAACCACCTTGGTCACCAGCAGCGATACCGCCGTAAAGCCCAAAAATACCAACGTGAGCTTGACGCTATAGACAAACATCATGATGATGGCACCCGTCACGGTACCGATCGATACCAGCAGCTGCAGCAATCCGCGCTGCATACTCTCGGACATCTTGTCCAAGTCGTTGGTCGCGCGGCTGACCACTTCGCCGGGTCGATGCGCGTCAAAGTAGGCGAGCGGCAGGCGGCTGAGCTTCTGCGCGATGCGGTTGCGCAGACGCAGGTTGAGTCGCTCGGCGACGCTCGACATCAAAAAACTCTGCAGCGCATAGAACGATCCGGCGGCCGTCCAGATCAAAAAGTAGACAAAGATGGTCTTACCGCACTGGTCCCAGGTGATGCTGAAGGTCGTTCCGCTGGCAAACGCCACCTGTATATGGCCCCACAACTCGTCGATAACATGAGCGCTATATGCCGGCGCGGCGGTGTTAAAGATGACGTAGAACACAATGCTCGCGAATACAATATAGAAGCGCCAATGGTCGCCGGCGGCCTCGCTCCACAAGCGGCGCACCGTCGCCCAGGTATCCCGGGGCGTCTCGTCCTCTTCTTCGTCGTCCACGTCGCGCATACGCTCTGCCTCGGCACGGGCGCGCTCGTCCTCGGCACGCTCGTTTTCCTCGTACAGCGCCTGGCGACGAGCCTCGCGCTCGGCCGCGGCCCTGGCGGCGGCATCCAGCTCGGTCGACGCGGCAGACTGCTCGACCGCTTCCTCGGCCGCGTCCACAACGACGGCATCGATAGCGTCGCTGCGCTTCTTGAGCTCCTCGGTCATGCTACTCACCTCCCTTCATCTGCGATTCCGCGATGGCGCGGTACACCTCGCAGGTTTCCATAAGTTCCTCGTGCGCGCCCAGGCCCACGACCTCGCCATCCTTGAGCACGACAATCTGGTCGGCATGCAAAATCGTCGAGATGCGCTGCGCGATGATGAGCACCGCGGCGTCGCGCGTCTCGTCCTGCAGCGCATGGCGCAAGGCCGCATCGGTTTTAAAGTCCAGGGCCGAAAAGCTGTCATCGAAGATATACAGATCGGCATGCTTCATGAGCGCACGGGCGATTGCCAGACGCTGGCGCTGGCCGCCCGAAAAGTTCGTACCGCCCTGGGCAACCGGAGTATCGAGCCCCTGCGGCTGATCGAGCACAAAGGTGCTCTGGGCAACCTGCAGCGCATGAAGCATGTCCGCCTCGGTCGCGTCCTCGTTGCCAAAGCGCAGATTGCTTGCCACGGTGCCCGAGAACAGCCACGCCTTCTGCGGCACATAGGCGATGCGCCCGCGAATCTCATCTTGCGAAAGCTCGCGCAGATCGATGCCGTCCAGGCGAATGGCGCCCTTGGTGGCATCGTGGAAGCGCAGCAGAAGCTTTGCCACCGTCGACTTGCCCGAGCCCGTCGAGCCCACAATCGCGGTCGTCTGACCGCGACGACAGGCAAAGCTCAGGTCGCACAGGGTGTCCTCGTCGGCGTCGTCAAAGCGAAACGACATGTGGTCGAACACGGCAACAGCATCCGCATCGTCCTCGGAGGCAGGCGTCCCGTCACCCAGCGTACGCTCGCCGTCCACGATGCTTGGCTCAATCTCCAACACCTGCTGCGCACGGTTCAGGCACGCGGCAGCACGCGGAAGCGTCAGCACCACCATCTGGGCCATCATCACAAAGAACAGGATCAGAATTGCATACTCCAGCACCGCCGAGATACTCGCGATCTGCATGGCATGGGCGCCCACCCGGTTACCGCCCACCCACAGCACCGCTACCTCGGCGATGTTGATCAAAAAGAAGGTGGAGCTGTCAAGGCCCACAAACAGGTGGTTGACCTTGATGGCGTTGGCCGCGTAATCGCTGAACACCTCGTCCAGGCGCTGTTCCTCACGACGCTCCTTGTTAAACGCACGGATGACGCGCACGCCCACGATGTTCTCGCGCAGCACCACGTTCATGCGGTCGATAAAACCCTGCAGTCGCATAAAAATCGGCGCCGCATTGGCAACCGTAAAGACCGCCGCAACCAGCACGATTGCAACCACGACGCCCAGAAGCATGCCCATGGCCGGATCGATGAGCCAAGCGAAGATGATGCCCGCCACCGCCAGGAACGGCACCGGCAGCACCAGTTGAATCGTCTGAAGGACAGCCTGTTGAATCACGTTGATGTCGTTGAGTGAGCGCGTGATCATCGATCCGGTGCCAAAGCGCTCAAAATCGCTGGCAGACAGCTCGAGTGATTTGTCGTAGACGGCATTGCGGATGTCGCAGGCCACGTTAGCCGCCAGACGCGCCGAAAGATAGCAGCCCAGCACCGTGCCGCCGCTAGCCATGCTCGTCGCGATAAACATGTATAGGCCGTTGCATAAGATGTAGTCGACATCGCCCGTGGTAATACCGGTGTTGACCATGTTCGCTAGCATCGTGGGAACCAACAGCGTACCGACGTTATCCACCAGCAGCGCCAGCAGCGTCACTGCGACAAGCCCTCGATAGGGCTTCAAAAACCTCATTAATAGTCGCACGACTCACCCTCACCTTGATTCTCGGCAGCGATATGCTGCTTAAAGACATCGCACTCATCGCCGAGCGCATGGGAAAATTTTTCGATTAGGCGCATGATTTCGCGCTGTTCCCAGGGCTCGAGCACTTCGAAAGCCTGTTGCTCGGCTTCTTGCGCCGGCAGCGCATATTGCTCGGCAAACCGCATGCCCGCTTCGGTCAAACGCACAACCTTGTTCTTACGGCTGCCTTCGGCAAACTCCAACGTTGCGAAGCCCCGCGCCGTCAAGGTTTTAATTGCCGAGTTGATGGTCTGCTTGCTGTAGAACCATTCGCTTGTCAGACGGCTTACGGCAATACTGCCGCCTGCCGTGCTGGTATCGACGAGCATCCAGTAAGCGCAGTCCGAAAGGCCGCAGGCGCGCGAGAACTCCGAATAGATATGGTCGAGTCTATTGAGCAACCGGTCGAAGTCGACCGGCGTAACCGCACTATTCATCTATCCCACCATTCGATTGTCCGATTTTTGACCAATTTCGTGTCTCTAGATTAGTCCGAGCTTTGACTATCGTCAACAGGTTCTCCGCAAATGCCTGCACTTTTATGACCTATCGGCAGAAAAAGACCGCCGGCGCGGGGGCGGCGCCAGCGGTCACGTGAAATTCGGGTTTCATTGCCTGTTAAGCGGCGACAGCCTCGTAGACCGTAGCGCCCGAGAAGCTATCGTGCAGGCTTTTGCCGCAAATCCAAGGCAGCTCGACGACCTCGCAGAGCGTGTTGACCAGCTCGGAGCAGTCAGTAAAGTGGCCCTTATCGTTGAGGGCCTCGCAATCCTGAACACGCCAATAGCCATCGGTGTGCGTGATGTAGTACTCGTGATCGTCAATCGTCACAAAAGCGCGTGTCTTGGAACGCAGCAGCTTCAGAAATCCTTCGAAATCGGTCTCGACGACATCTCCAGCCTGGAACATGATAGTTACCTCCTGGCCCGGCGCCACCACGGCGCGTTGATAAACGTTGGTACTCCTTTAGTAAAACCTTTATCAGAGGTTATGCGTTCGTCATTTAGGCAAGTGGTAAAAACCGCAGGGCAGACGGGATAAAACGTTTAACCATCCCATTGGCTTGTCACATTTTGAAGGTACTTTTATGCAAACCTACTTACCCAATTGGAATCTATCCTGTTGCCGGGCACTTGACCGTCTATCGTTTGAGCCCGACGGGTATGAACGGGGCATCTGCAACGCCACCGCAAGGAGACACCATGGAGACTATCGAAGCACTCATTCACCGCCGCAGCTGCCGCAAATACAGCGATCGTCCCGTCGAGGCCGAAAAGCTTGCACGTATTATCGAAGCCGGCCAATATGCACCGAGCGGCATGGGCCGCCAGCCGGTGACGTTTGTCGCCGTCACCGACCCCGCGACCGTCGAGCGTCTCTCGCAGCTCAACGCCCAGGTCATGGGCAGCAACAGCGACCCCTTCTATGGCGCCAAGACCGTTGTGGTGGTGCTGGTTGACCGCAGCGTGCCCACACATCTGGAAGACGGCTCGCTCGCCATGGGCAACTTGCTCAACGCCGCCTATGCACTGGGTGTCGATTCGTGCTGGATTCACCGCGCGCATGAGGTCTTTGACTCGCCCGAGGGCCTGGAGCTGCTGGCCAGCTGGGGCCTGCCCGCCGACGGCAGCCTGCGCGGTGTCGGTAACTGCATTCTGGGCTATGCCGAGGACACGCTACCCGAGGCAAAGCCGCGCCGCGACAACGTGGTGTATGTTAGGTAATTTGTTCCGCCGTTCTACCGAACGGCGGACCGCTTGACGCTACGCGGGCCGCATTCACGCCAATCTGACGTTCATTTTCGAGGGCGCGACCAGAAGGTCAGCGCCCTCTCATTTCACGTCACCTTGGCGCAAATGCGGCCCGCTCGCTGTTGGCGACTGACATCGAATGAGCTGCTGCTGGCATTCGACACTTGGGCAGCTAAAAGGCCCCGTCCCAAATTTGCTACCCCACTAGCAACTTATCTTGCCGATGGATTTGTCGTCGTTTCATTCGTTCGAGTCGCTTTGGCGCCATCGCCCTGTTCGCCCTCGTCCTTTTGCGCATCGGCGATGGTGGAGGCCGCCGCAACGATACCGCGCTGGGGCGCGACGCCCGTCTGGGTCTGAACGCCCTCGACAACTTCTGTGCCTGCATGCGCGAGCTCGGGCGACTTAAACATTGCGTCCAGATTGGCCCCGCCGCCGGCGTAACCGAGCGCCGCGAGCGCGATGACAATCACCGCGACAACGACCGCGATCGGAACATAGCGATGCCAGCCTGCGGGATTGAGGCCGCTACGGCGAGCAGCGCCACGGCTAATGTAGCCGAGCGTTCCGTCGTGCTTGAGCTTTGACCCCACCACACGCTTACGGCCCCACAGCGATGATTCGGCCTGCATGGCCAAGCGAGCGCTTGCCGAAGGATAACCATATTTAGTGCGTTTGAACGAGCCGTCGAACCCCGAGGCGCTTTTGCCCCACGTCCGTGAAGTCGTGCGACGGTTGACCGGCGCCGCGGGCTTTCGAACCCGATTTGTTTTTGAAGTCTCCGCCATACTCCCCGCACGCCGTAACACATTCGAAACAATACTGCTTTGGACTGTATCACACGCGCCGCGCGCGGTCACGGGCGCCTCGCTTAACGGTCGTCGTCCTTCAGCAGGCGCCACAGGGTCGTACGGCTTATGCCTAGCACTTCGGCAGCTCGGGTCCTGTTGCCGTGAAGGTGACCTACGACCAGCCGCGCGATATCGCGCTCGGTATCGGCCAGTGGGCGCAAGATATACAGATCGCTATCGAGCGTCGGGGCACCAAAGGTCGCGGTCTTGATAACGTCCTCCTGGGCGAGCACCTCCTCCGCCACCGTCCGCTCGGCTGTACCCGTCCTCACTAATATATAAAGTCGTTCCGAAACCTCACGAAGCTGTAGATAGTTACGGGGCCATCGATAGGCATCGAGTGTCTTTGCCGCCCCGGACGACAAGGCGGGTGTTGCCGTCTCAAACATATCTGCCAGATACTCCAGATAGCGCGCAACCTTTTCCGACGCGCCGCCCTGCTCGGCAATCGCCGGCGCCACACTCACTGCACAGGCCAGACGCTCGGTTACAAAAGCAGCCTGATCGCTTTCGCCGCCGCCTGGCATGTCGTTTGCCGTCAACACCACATGGCAACGAGTTGCGAGCGCCGTGTCGATCATTGCGGACACGAGCTCGCGCAGGCGTTGGGGGCCAACGGCATGCCAGCCGCCCATGCAAAGTGTCAGCCCCGTTTGGAATAGCGGCGATTCGGAACTTTTGAGCAGATGGCGCCAACCGCGATCCGTAAGCTCATCGAGCGCAACGGACACAAAGGGCTGATCGGCATAGGGTCCATCCAGGTACAGGCGTTTTGCAATCTGATCCTGTCCCGCGCCCAGCTCGCCCTCGAGCATAAGGGGCACTCCGCGCGCATAGCTCTCCCGTACGGGGGCAGCGACCGCTGCCGCGTCTTCGACGATGCCGTACGCGCTCGATTCGTAGCGGGCCTCAACTTCGTCGGCGTTGAGCCACTCGATGCCCGCATGCGCCGCGGCGGCGCGCACCTCGCGGACCACGATGACCCAAAGGCCCCCGCCCGCTTTGTCGGTGGGGCGAACGGTCAGGCTCAGGCGCGTACCCGCACGCCCCATAACCAGACGCGCGCCGTCTCCTATGCGGTCGAGGCGCTCAGCGACAAAAGCCGCCACATCCCGCTCAAGCGCCGCGTCATTCATGGTCGAGATCGCGACGTCCCCACGCGCATCGATTGCCAATGCCGAGGCCCCGGCAGCAGCTAGGGCATCGGTCAAGATCTTCAGCTTGGCATCGCTATCCATGATTTGCCCCTGTCTGCGGCGACGTGCAACCGCCGACGGTCGCACGACCGAGTGTTTCAAAATTGAACGATATTGCTCGCCAAACACTATAGGGCAGAAAGCGCCGTCCTGCGAGTATAGGTGTTGCCCCGCATCGCCATCCTGGCGGGGCGATAAGAGCTCTTCGGGATCTATTAACCTGCGGACAAGCCATACCCGCAAGAGCTCCTATCGCTCCACCGCGAGGATGCGGCCACCAGCAACCAGCACGTAAATGGGCTACTTCTCTACCAGATTCCCAGCACGTGCTGCATTCCCAAACCCATGCACGCAATGCCAATCCAGCAGCAAAAGCCCAATGCGATGGGCTTGCCGCCTTTTTTGACCAGCTCGACGATATCGGTATTAAAGCCAATAGCCGCCATGGCCATCACGATAAAGAACTTCGACAGCTCCTTGATGGGCGCCGTAACGGACGCGGGAAGCTGAAACACTGTGGTGACCACACTCGCCAGCACAAAGAACAGCACAAACATGGGAAACGCGCGCTTAAGGGAGAACGTGCTTTTGGCGTCGCCGCCGGCCTTGCGCGCCAGATGCATCTGCCAGCATGCGAGGACCAACGTGATGGGAATAATGGCCAGCGTCCTGGTGAGCTTGACTACCGTAGCGCTCTCGAGCACATTGGCGCCGGGATGCATACTGTCCCAGGCGCTCGCCGCAGCCGTTACAGACGAGGTGTCGTTGATAGCGGTACCGGCAAACAGGCCAAAGCCCTCGTTGGTCAGCCCAAGCATGCCTCCAAGCGTTGGAAACACGAGCGCCGCGATAACGTTAAACAGGAAGATGACCGAAATAGCCTGGGCAATCTCGCGATCGTCGGCATCGATGACGGGCGCGGTCGCGGCGATGGCGGAACCGCCGCAAATCGACGAACCCACACCCACAAGCGTCGCGATCTTGCCCGGCACGTTCATAACGCGGCAGAGCACAAAGGCGATGATGAGCGAGGTCAAGATCGTAGCCACGATAATCGGCAACGACTGGGCGCCTTTGGACAGAATCTGCGAGAGGTTCATGCCAAAGCCAAGCAGGATAACCGCGTACTGCAAGACTTTTTTAGACGTATAGGTGACGCCGGCGGCGAGCTGTTCTCGACGATTCTTGGGAAAGGCGAGCGCCAGAACCATACCAAAGAGGATGGCAAATACCGGCCCACCGACCACCTCAATCTGTTTGCCGAGCAACGACGCAGGGATGGCGATGATCAGGCAGAACAAGACGCCCTTCCAGCGCTCGCGTACGATATTTACCAGTTGCATACGGGATTCCTTCTTTCTATTTCACGTTTGCGACGGCTTATGATACGGCAACATTGAGCACAGCCATACGCAAAAACAGACTAAAATGCCGCAATAGTTCTCGGGCAACAACCGAATTACCCAGCGCGGAGAGCTGATTCGCGGCATAATTAACAACTGACATATGAGTGTGATAGAACAGTTGCGAGGCACTATGGAAGAATCGATGCACGTCGGCGAGCAGGAAACGAGCCTACAGGACCAGTCCTACCACACCATTCGACGCAAAATAGTCTACCTGGACTACAAGCCGGGCGAAAAGTTGGGCGTCAAGCAGCTTTGTGACGACCTAGATATGGGGCGCACCCCTGTGCGCGAGGCACTGGTGCGTCTGGCGCAAGAGGGCCTAGTGCGCACCGTGCCCCAAAGCGGCACCTATGTCTCGCCCATCAACCTCACCCTTGCCGAGAGTGCCTGCTACATTCGCGAACACCTGGAAAAGCAGGTGATTGTGGAGTGCTGCGCCCGTGCCACCTCGGTAGCCATCGAGCAGCTCGACCGAGCCATCGCGCTGCAGGAAAAAGCCATGGCCGAAGAGGACCGCATCGGCTTCTTTTTAAGCGACAACCTCATGCACCGCATGATCTTTAGCATCGCGTGCCGCAGCACCGTGTGGTCGTGGCTCGAGGCGACCAATGCCGACCTGGAGCGCTTCCGCTGGCTGCGCGCCGCTACGCAGGCGCTCGACAATCAGGAGATTGTTAACGAGCACAAGCAAATCCGCCGCGCCATCGCCGGTCGCGATCCTATCGAGGCAAGCTTTTTGGTCAGCAAGCACCTGCATATGATGTTCCGCAACCAGACCGAAGTCCTGGACCAATATCCCGAGTACTTCGAGACCAGCAAGCTCCGCTAACCTGCCAAAAAGGGACAGGTTTATTTTGGCAGGTTTTATCTGGGCAGATGCAACAAGGCCCGGCTCCGCCGCAACGGAGCCGGGCCTTAGTTGTTAGGACGTAGGAACTCGATTACTCTACTGTGACACTCTTGGCCAGGTTGCGGGGCTGGTCAACGTCGCAACCGCGCAGGATGGCAACCTCGCGGGCGAGCAGCTGCAGCGGAACGCTCGCCGTGATGGGGCTGAATACGTCACGGACGGACGGCACGCGAATGACGCAGTCGGCGATCTTGTTGATTTCCTCGTCGCCCTCGGTAGCAACGACGATGACCTTGGCGCCGCGCGCCTTGCACTCCATGAGGTTCGACACCGTCTTGTCGTATGTTGCGCTCTTGGTTGCAACCGCGATAACGGGGAAACCCGGGTCGATCAGCGCGATAGGGCCGTGCTTCATCTCGCCGGCAGCATATGCCTCGGCATGCAGGTAGCTGACCTCCTTGAGCTTGAGCGCGCCCTCGTAGGAAATGGCGGCGCCCATGCCGCGACCCACGAACAATGCAGACTGCGCGTCCTTGCAGACAAGCGCGGCCTCGTGCACGGCCTCGGTCTGCGTATCCAGAATCCACTGGATCTGCTCGGCCGTATCGGAAAGCTCGCGGAACAGCATGCGCGCCTGCTTGGTGGTCAGACGGTACTTAACCTGCGCCAGCAGCAGGGCCAAAAGCGTAAGGCTCACGACCTGACCGATGAAGCTCTTGGTCGAGGCAACTGCAATCTCCTTGTTAGCCTTGGTGTAGATAACGCCGTCGCTCTCGCGCGCCACCGGGCTGCCCAGCACGTTGGTGATGCCAAAGACCTTGGCGCCCTTGATGCGCGCATCGCGAATGGCGGCAAGGGTGTCAGCCGTCTCGCCCGACTGGGACACGGCCACGACAAGCGTCGTCGGCGTGATGATGGGGTTGCGATAGCGGAACTCGCTTGCCGCCTCGACCTCGGTAGGAATACGAGCCCAACCCTCAATAAGGTTCTTGGCGATAAGTCCGGCATGGTAGCTGGTGCCGCAGGCAATCACATACACGCGGTCGATATCGTTGAGCTCCTCGAGCGAAAGGCCCAGCTCGTCGATATCGAGCTCACCGGCGGGGGTCATGCGGCCCACCAGGGTATCACGCACGACGCGAGGCTGCTCATGGATCTCCTTAAGCATAAAGTCGGGATAACCGCCCTTTTCGGCCATATCCAGGTCCCAGTCGATATGGGTAAGCTTGGGCTCAATCACGTTGCCAGCCTCGTCGGTATACTCGACGCCTGCGGGCGTAAGCTTGGCAAACTGACCGTCTTCGAGCACCACGACATCGCGGGTGGCATCGATAAGCGCGATCACGTCGGAGGCAACGTAGGAGCCGGTTTCGCCGACACCGACCACAATCGGGGAGTCCTTGCGGGCCACGGCGATCACGCCGGGCTCATCGGCAGAAACGGCGGCCAAACCATAGGCGCCCACCACGTGGGTGCAGGCCTCGCGCACAGAAGCCATCAGGTCGTGCGTCTCGGCATAGGCCTCTTCGATCAAGTGCGCAAAGACCTCGGTGTCGGTCTCGCTCTTAAAGTGATGGCCGCGGCCCTCCAGCTCCTCACGCAGCTCGGCGAAGTTCTCGATGATGCCGTTGTGGACGATGGCGATGCGACCGTCGCAGCTGGTGTGGGGATGGGCGTTGACAACGGAGGGCTTGCCGTGGGTAGCCCAGCGGGTGTGGCCGATGCCGCAGGTGGCGTCACTGTCGACATTGGTAAGTTCGCTCTCCAGGCCCGCGACCTTGCCCACGCGGCGAATGACGTCGAGGTGAGCCGCCGTGCCCTCGCCCACCTCGAGTGCGACGCCCGAGGAGTCATAGCCGCGATATTCCATACGCTTAAGGCCCGTGACAAGGATGTTCTTTGCAATATCAGAGCCGGTGTAGCCGACAATTCCGCACATAGGATAAATCCCTTCGCTCGCGTGACTGTAAAACGTCCACGCACAAGGGGCGCTGAGACGTATAACGTTCGAGTATTGTACTCACGCAAGCGCAAGCTGATATACCAGAAGTGGTATCTCAACTTAGATACCACCCGATGCACACACGTTCAGCCGGTCCAAACCACCACAAAGGTGCCTGTCCCCTTCGTGGTGGTCGCGTTGGCAATAGCGTTTCCCCAGATAAAACCTGCCAAAATAAACCTGTCCCTAATTGGCAGGTTTTGACACCCTAGGGGCGGGCGATGCTACAATCTGGCTTGTACTTGAAACGCATCAAAGGGGCCGCTATGGCAAAGGTAAAAATCAGCGACGTTGCGCGCGAGGCAGGGGTCTCGCTGGGCACGGTTTCCAACGCGCTCAACCATCCCGAAAAGCTGCGCCCCGAGACCCTCAAAATCATCAACGAGACCATCAATCGCCTTGGCTACCTGCCCAACCAAAGCGCCCGCCAGCTCGCAGGAGGCACCACCAAGTCCTTTGGCCTGGTCCTCCCCCGTCTCGACCACGGCTTCTCGCTCCAAATTGCCAGCGGCGCCCATAACGAGGCCCGCAAGCACGGTTACGACCTGCTCATCGCCAACGCCGATAACGACGATATTCTCGAAGACCATTACCTGCGCTACTTTATGGGCACGCAGATGTCCGGCGTCATGGTTCAGCCCATGGCATCCCCCGATTGGCACCCCGCCATGACCAAGATGCCCGTGCCGATTGTCCATTTGGACATCCACTGTTCCGAGCCTGGTTACTACGTGGCCGCCGACAACGAGGCACAAGGGCGCATTATCGCCGAGCTCGCCATTGCCCGCGGCGCACGCCATATCACCGTTGTGGGCAGAGCGGCATTTATGCAGCTCACCCTGCGCGTGCTTGGCATTCACAAGGCCCTCGCCCTTCATCCCGATATCAAAATTGAGGTCATTGACGCCGGAGAATGGAATACCGCTGCCGACGGTTACGGCATCGGCGCCCAGATTGCCGAGCGCTCTGCTGACGAGCGTCCCGATTTCGTCATCGGCCTAACCGACGTATTGGCCTCGGGTGTTATCTCGGCGTTGATCGACAAAGGCATCTCCGTCCCCAAGCAAGTTCGCGTGGCCGGCTGCGACGGCAACCCGCTTGCATGGAGCGGGTCGGTCCCTCTCACCACCGTAGCACCGCCGGGTTACGAAATTGGCCGCAAGGGCGTGCAGCTGCTCGTGGAGCAAATCGAGAACAAGGCGCCGACAAAAACCAAACGCGTCCGTATCGGCTCCGCCGCACGCACCGTCACCGAGGTCACAGCCGCCGAGGACATCAACCGTCAGGAACTCGTGCGGCCGTTCCTCTTAGAGCGCGCCAGTACCCAGGCGAGCAGCCAAGCCGAAGCCACCGCCATCAACCTGGGCGCGTATCTATAGCACGTCGACCAGTATGCCAAAACGCAGCTTAAGCATAAGAGGCCCGGCCATTGCCGGACCCCTTATGCTTAAGCGTAAATGTGGGCAATTGCCCGTTTCAACGCCGCAGCTGTCTAGCGCACGGCCTTGACCGCCGCCGTAAGGTCGAACAGCGTATCGAGCACGGCCTCGCAGCCATCCACCACATTCTGCGGCAGCGGCACAATGTCGGGGACGGCAAAGACATGGCAGCCGGCCGTGATGCCAGAGACGCAGCCGTTGCGCGAATCCTCGACCACGGCGCATTCCTCGGGGGCAAAGCCCGCGCGCTCGCAAGCAAGCAGATACATCTCGGGGTCGGGCTTGCCGTGCACGACGTCCTCGCCGCAGGTCACCGTCTCAAACTTGTCAAAAAGACCGACCATCTTAAGGTTGCGCTCGGCCGTAACGAGGCGCGACGACGTCGCTAGACCCACGTGATAGCCCGCCGCCAGCAGCTCGCCTATGCACTCGGCGGCGCCGGCCTTAAGCTCCAAATCGGTCTTGACCATCTCGTCGCGAATCTCCTTGTGGCGATGATAGATCGCCTCGGTGGTTTCATGGCTGCCGTAATGCTTATCAAGGATGTCCATGACATCGGGCAGCGTGCGGCCGATAAACTGATGGATCAGCGCATCATCAATCGCGAGCCCCAGCTCGGCGGCGCCTGCCTTCCAGGCCTTAATCCCCAAACGCTCGGTATCGACCAACGTTCCGTCCATGTCAAAAATAACAGCCTTGATCATATCGATCCCCCATCGACTCTCACTGTCGCATTGCCGCAACTCTACCGTATTTGACAATTTGTATATAACGTATATATCATATTGCACTTTCGTTACATAGATAGAAGTCTTATGACAAGCAGCCCAGTAGGATTATAGTTTTCGACCGAGCACTCAACGGTAAGGATCTTTTCATGCTTTCAGACACTACCGCACCTGCAAAGGAGCTTCAGGACAAACTCGCAGCGCTCGAGCAGCTGCTATTGGCATACGGACGCGTCGCCATCGGCTTTTCCGGTGGCGTCGACAGCAGCTTTTTGGCCGCGGTCTGCGCCCGCATCATGCCTGCCAGCACGCTTCTCGTTCACCTCACCACGCCGCTCATCGGCACGCCCGAACAGACCTCGTTTGAGCGATCCGTTGACAGGCAAACCAATGAGGGGCCGCATTTTAAGCTCCCCGTGCTCAATCTTTCGGTCGATCAGCTGCAGCTCCCCCAAGTAGCCTGCAACGACGCCAACCGTTGCTACCACTGCAAGCACGCCGGCTTTACCGCCATCTTCAACCACGCTAAGTCGCTCGGCTTTCCCATCGTCATCGATGGCAGCAATGCAAGCGATCGCGGTGACTACCGTCCCGGCATGCGCGCTGCCAAAGAGCTCGGCGTACGCTCCCCTCTTATGGAGGTCGGCTTTACCAAGGACGAAGAGCGCGAGCTGCTGCGCGCATGGGGCTATCCCGTTTGGAGCCTGCCGGCGGGAGCCTGTCTTGCCACGCGCGTCCCCACGGGCGAGAAACTTACGCGCGAAAAGGTCGATTTAATCCGCGCCTGCGAGGACTACCTGCACGATCTTGGTCTGTCGCAGGTTCGCGCGCGCTTGGTCGGCGGCTGCATGCATATCGAAGCCGTTCCCGCAGATATCACCAAGATTGCCGCTCTCGGCGGTGCTACCGTCAATGCCGAGGGCAAGACCCCGCTGCCCGCCGCCATCGAGTCCGCGCTGCGCGAGCTGGGCTGCGCCCACATCTCCCCCGAGGTCACCCCCTACATCCACGGCAACATGAACCAGTAACCTACCAAAAAGGGACAGGTTTATTTTGGCAGGTTTTATCTTGGGAAACGCGAAGAGTGCCACGCCAAATCACCGTTACGGACAGGGAGGCATTCATGCAGCTCGCCCTGCGCATACTTGGCATCCACAAGGCCCTCGCCCTGTATCCCGATATCAAAATTGAGATCATTGACGCCGGAGAGCGGAATGCCGCAGCCGACGGCCACGGCATCGGCGCCCAGATCGCCGAGCGCGCCGGCACCCAGGCAAGCGGCCACTCCGAAGCCACCGTCATCGATCTCGGCGCATACCTTTAGCGCACGGCCTTGACCGCCGCCGTCAGGTCGAACAGCGTATCGAGCACGGCCTCGCAGCCATCCACCACATTCTGCGGCAGCGGCACAATGTCGGGGACGGCAAAGACATGGCAGCCGGCCGTAATACCCGAGACGCAGCCGTTGCGCGAATCCTCGACCACAGCGCATTCCTCGGGGGCAAAGCCCGCGCGCTCGCAGGCAAGCAGATACATCTCGGGGTCGGGCTTGCCGTGCACGACGTCCTCGCCGCAGGTCACCGTCTCAAACTTGTCAAAGAGGCCGACCGTCTTAAGATTGCGCTCGGCCGCGACGCGGCGTGACGACGTCGCAAGGCCCACGTGATAGCCCGCAGCCAGCAGCTCGTCGAGGCACTCGGCGGCGCCGGCCTTAAGCTCCAGGTCGGTCTTGGCCATCTCGCTGTGTAGCTCAATGTTGCGGGCAAAAATCGCGTCGGCGGTTTCGCCCTTGCCGTAATGCGCCTCAAGGATGTCCTTAACATCGGCATTCGAACGGCCGATAAACTGATGGATTAACGCATCATCAATCGCGATCCCCAGCTCGGCCGCGCCCACCTTCCATGCCCTCATGTCCAAACGCTCGGTATCGATCAGCGTTCCATCCATGTCAAAAATAACAGCCTTGATCATATCGACCCCTTCATCGGCTTGCGTTACCGCAAATCTGCTGCGCGTTATAAGCTTGTATATAACGTATATATCATATTGTACTTTTATTACATAGACAGAAGCTTTATGACGCAGCCTACCAAAAAGGGACAGGTTTATTTTGGCAGGTTTTATCTGGGGAAACGCAAACAGGGCCGCGACACCTCTATGGCGTCGCGGCCCTTTTCCTTGGAAAAGGATCGATTGATTGAACGGGATGACCGTTCTAGTCTTCGAGTCCGCTATTGATGAGCTCCGCAATCTCAACGGGATCGGTGCTCGCGCGCACCTTGTCACGGAAGCCGGCGTCCATCAGCATCACGGCAGCCTTGGAGAGCAGACGCAGGTGCGTGGTTCCAGCCTCGCCGGCGGGCACGTACAGCGCGAGCGCAACATCGACGGGCACCCCATCGAAGCTCGGCCATTCAACGGGCTCGGCCAGTTTAAGCACGGCAACGCCCGGCGTGTGGATCGCGTCGCTTTTGGCATGCGGAACGGCAAAACCGGCGACAAGGCCGGTCTCGGCCTCGTTCTCGCGAGCAATAAAGGCAGCCTCTACGGCAGATGCGTCATCGGCAAAACCGAGCTCGATGGCCTGCTCGGACAAATAATGCAGGGCGTCCTCGCGCGAGGCGGCGGTATACCCGATCGTCACTTGGTTGGCAGATACAAATCCCATGGAAACCTTCCTTACAACACAGACCTGACCGCAGCTTCGATACCGTCGGCGTCCAAACCGTACTCGTGCAGCAAATCGACCGCAGGGCCGGACTCGCCATACATATCGCGCACGCCGACACGTCGCATCGGCACCGGATGCTGTTCCGCGAGTACCGAGGCCACGGCCTCGCCAAGACCGCCGATAATCGAGTGCTCCTCGGCAGTGACCACGCGACCGGTCTTCTTGGCGCTGGCAACTACCAGGCGCTCATCAAGCGGCTTGATCGTGTGCATGTTGATAACCTCGGCATCGATACCATCGACAGCGAGCGCCTCGGCAGCTTCAAGCGCCTCGGCAACCATGAGGCCACAAGCGATGATGGTCACATCGGACCCCTCGCGCACGACCACGCCGCGACCAATCTTGAACTCATAGTCCTCGCGATCGTTGATGACCGGTGTTGCCAGGCGGCCGAAACGCATGTAGACCGGTCCCTCAAACTCATAGGCGGCGCGCACGCAAGCGCGAGCCTCGATGTCATCGGCGGGAACGATCACCGTCATACCCGGGATCGTGCGCATGAGCGCGATGTCCTCGCAGCACTGATGCGTGGCGCCGTCTTCACCGACCGAAATGCCCGCATGCGTGGCGCCGATTTTGACGTTGAGGTGCGGATAGCCGATGGAATTACGCACTTGCTCGTACGCGCGGCCGGCGGCGAACATGGCAAAGGTGCTTGCAAAAGCGACGTGGCCCGTGGTTGCAATGCCGGCGGCAAGCCCCATCAAGTTGCTCTCGGCAATGCCGGCGTCGTAGAAGCGCTCAGGGTGCGCAGCCTTAAACTTACCGGTCTGCGTGGCGGCGGCCAGGTCGGCATCGAGAACCACAAAGTCATCGTGCTCATTGCCCAGCTCGACAAGTGCCTCGCCATAGCTAACGCGCGTGGCGACTTTCTTGACGTCTGCCATTAGAGCTCCTCCCCTGCTGCTGCGAGCTCGGCCATGGCCTGCTCAAACTGTTCATCGTTGGGTGCCTTGCCGTGCCATCCCACCTGGTTTTCCATAAAGGAAACGCCCTTGCCCTTCACCGTCTCGGCGATAATGGCCACAGGCGAGGCACTCACTTTGCGGGCCTCGGCAAAGGCCGCGGCAATCTGCGCCATGTCGTTACCGACGGCGAGCTCAATCACATGCCACTTAAAGGCGCGGAACTTGTCGGCAAGCGGCATAGCCGAGTTAACTTCGTCGATACTGCCGTCAATTTGCAGGCCATTGTGATCGACGATAGCGACGAGGTTATCCAGGTCGTGGTTGCCGGCGAACATGGCCGCCTCCCACACCTGCCCCTCCTCGCACTCGCCGTCGCCCAACAGCGTGTAGACGCGGTAGCTGTCACCCCAGTGCTTTGCAGCGAGTGCCATTCCAACCGCGGCGGAGACACCCTGACCGAGCGATCCGGTAGACATGTCAACGCCCGGCGTGTCATTCATATTGGGATGGCCCTGCAGGCGGCTGCCGATATGACGGAGCGTCTCGAGCTCCTCCTTGGGAAAGAACCCGCGCTCGGCGAGCACGGCATAGAGTGCCGGAGCGCAATGGCCCTTGGAGAGCACAAAGCGGTCGCGGTCGGCGCGGCTCGGATTCGCCGGGTCGACATCCATTTCCTCAAAGTAGAGGTAGGTCATAATGTCGGCGGCGCCAAGCGACCCGCCCGGATGCCCCGACTTGGCGGCGTGGACACCCGTGACAATACCGCGGCGAACCTCATTGGCAATCTTGGCCAGTTCCTGATCGGTCATGGAGTTTCCTCTCTTGAGCACGCCGGCCCGGCATAACAAATGCTGGGCCGGCAGAACCATCGTTACTGTGCCTCGACGACCTTTTTCCAGTCGGCCTCGAACGAGGCAAGGCCCTGGTCGGTCAGCGGGTGATGCAGGCATTTCTTAAGAGCGGCCATGGGGACGGTCGCAATATCGGCACCGAGTAGCGCCGCCTGGGTCACGTGATTGGGCGTGCGGACGGATGCGGTGATGATCTCGACGGTGTCGTCGACGTTCTTACCGGTCCAGTCATAGTTCTTGATGCAGGTCACAACGTTGTCGAGCTGCGAGATACCGTCCTCGGCTATGTCATCGAAGCGTCCCACAAACGGGCTGATGTAGCGGGCGCCGGCGTTGGCGGCCATCAAGGCCTGCGTCGGCGAGAAGACGAGCGTCATGTTGACGCGCACGCCCGCATCGGCCAGCGCGCGGCAGGCGGCGAGGCCGGCCTCGCAGACGGGGAGCTTGACCACAATGTTGGGAGCCAGGGCGGCAAGACGCTTGCCCTCCTCGATCATGCCCTCGGCGGTAGTCGCGGTGGACTCGGCAGACACGGGAAGACCCTCGCAGAGCTCGGCAATCTTGAGCATATGGGGCTCAAAGTCGGCGAGCTTACCGCCGGTCTTGGCGTACAGGGACGGATTGGTGGTGACGCCGGCAAGGCAGCCCCAGCTCTTGGCCTCGGCGATCTCGTCAAGGTTGGCGGTATCGATAAAGAACTTCATGGTACAAACTCCTTCGAATGAATAGCTAGCAATCTAAGGACAACGGCTCAATCACTGGTCGAACCAACGTCAGCGAGCGGGCAGCTGCCGTGGCAAGGTGGTGCGAAAGAGGAGCGAAGCGTACTTTGGTACGCGAGCGACGGCTTGAGCGCCAGATTGCCCGGCAGATGCTCGCGCAGCGTCGACCGGTCCGGCGTTTGTCAAAACGCCGGAACTACCTAGTCCTCGAGAGCCTTCTCGATGCGGCTCGTGACGCCCTTGAGGTTAAGACCGACGACGTACTGCTTAATCGGGCGCTTGATGTGCTCGATCACAAAGCGCTTGCCGTCGATGTCCTGGGCAGCGAGGTTGCGATAGAGCTTCTCGACCTGCTCCTTGACCTCGGGATCGTTGAACGCGTAGTGGCCGGAGACATCCAGAATCTTCAGGCTGAGCTCGTCGTCGGCCAGAATGTCGTCAACCTGCAGGTTGACATCATCGCCGGTCATCCACTTGCGCCAGCGCTCGGTCTTGATAGCCTTGACCAGCAGCGTGTGATACAGGTCGGAGGGATCGTCACACAGGCCGTTGTCGACCAGAATCTGCTCGGTAGCGCAGAGCTTGAGGTAGGCGCGGGTCTCCTCGGTGCCGTACTGAGGGGCGACATTGGAAGCCGTCACGTGAGCCGGAATGTGCTCGAGCAGCGTCGCGTCGTCCAGGTAGTCGGCGTTGTGCTCCTTCAGGCCCACGCCGTAGCGCTTTGCCATGTCGGCGAGCTCGCGGGCGTTCTTAAAGTTGTAATGGCCAACCTGCTCGGTCCAACGGGTGAGCGTACCGGTCTGGCCGACGATAAAGGTGGGCATGGGGCAGCCGCGCTTCTCGAGCTCGGGCTGCAGCTGAGAAATGAACTCCTCGTACTTATCGGTAGAGGTCAAGCCGCCATTGGTCTCCTCGGTACCGACCTCATAGGCGACCTCGGGCAGGTTATGCTCGCGACGGTACTGCTCAAGGTAGTCGATAAGATCGATCGTGCGGCGAAGCACCACGTCGAGCGGAATAACCTTGCCGATCTGATAGGGGTCCTTGGTGGGGTCGACCATCAGCAGGTCAAAGCCTGCCTCCATGTCGGCGACGAAGGACTTGCGGGCGAGCTCCATGGCCTCGTCCTCGGGCAGGTGGGCGTTACGCTCCTCGTCGCGCTGCCACGGACCGCCGTGATCGCGGCACAGGTAGTACGGGCCGGTGTAACCCACCTCGTCGGCAACCTTCTTGATGTCGGCGGCAAAGCGCTTCTGGTCCCAACCGTTGACGTAGCCGGCGCCCATCTCGTCCATATCGACCTGGTTGCGGCTGGCGATAAACATGGGCGGGAAATCCTCGTCCTTGGCAAGCTCGAACACGGCCTGAATCAGGTTGGGGCTCATGGGGCCAATGCCGACCATGGTTGCGTGATCGCCGCTATCCTGCAGCTTGAGCATGCCCTGAACGGCCTGGCGGATGGTGAGGTTGGACATTTTGTTCTCCTTCTCCAGAGGATTTTTGACAAAAGTTCCCTGGGACCCAGATGCGGGCCCTATCAGTACGGATGGATTTTGTTGTGTAGGGGCGGTTGTGCGAAGTCAAATCCATCCCTCCGCACAACCGGAGTCCTTAAAGGTTTACTTGGCCTGCTTATCGAGCGTGGGCTTCATGGCAATCAGGATTGCAGCGGCGACCACGGAGCCAATCACGATGTCCAGGCAGAACAGCGCGACGTTGTTGGTGGCAAGGGCGACAATAAAGCCACCGTGCGGGACGTAGCAGTCGATACCCTGGAAGGCGGCAAGCGCCGCACCCACGGCAGAACCGATGCAGATGCCGGGAAGGGTGTGACCGAGATCCTTGACCGCGAAGGGGATAGCGCCCTCGGTAATACCGATGCAGCCCATAAACAGTGCGGAGATACCCATCTGACGGTCAGCGTCATCGAACTTGTTCTTGGCGATGAGCGCAGCGAGGCCGCAAGCAATCGGGGGAATGGCGACAGCGACGCGGAACATACCGTTGGGGCCGTAGATGCCGGAGGCCATGATGGCCATGGTAAAGGTCGAAGCGGTCTTGTTGACGGGACCACCCATATCGAAAGCGGTCATAACGCCAATGACCAGGCCCAGGACGACGGCGGAGCCGCCCTGCAGGCTACCGAGCACGCTGGTGAGCCAATCCATCACAAAGCCAAGCGGCGTGGCCAGGATGTAGATGTAGGCCATGCCCAGGACGAGCGAGGTCAGAATCGGGATGATCAGGATCGGCATGATGGTCTGGATGGTGTTGTTGACCTTCCAGGTCTTCATCCAGCGGACAAAGTAACCGCAGATGACAGCCATGATCATGGCGCCCAAGAAGCCGGTCGAAACGCTGTTGCCACTCGGGGTGACGACGGCGTTGTTGACCAAGTAGCCCAGGACAAAACCGGGGGCAAGCGCGGGCTTGCCGGCCATCGAGTAAGCGATGTATGCCGCAAGCACCGGAATCATCATAGAGATGCCGGCCATACCGATGGTGTTAAGGCTCACCATCAAGGGGTTGGTGACCTCCATGCCGTTAGCACCGGCAGTACCGGATGCCAACGAGAAGGCGAGGAACACGCCACCGATAACGACAATGGGGATAAAATAGGAAACGCCGGTATTGAATGCATTGAGCAGCGTCTTGCCAGGATCGGCAAAGATAGACTGCTTGGACGCCGGTGTCGGGGCCTGCGGGGCAGCGGAGACGGCCTTCTTCTCTGCCTTGGCCTCGGCCTTGGGCGCGTCAACGGCGCCACCCGTCGCCTTGATAATCTCAACAGCCTGGTCGATGATCTTGACCGGATCGGCGATCACATCGGAAGTACCGACCTTGAGGAACTTGCCCTCGGCCATCTTCTGCTCAAAACGGTCCTCGTTCTCGACACCCACGTCGACGGACTCCAGGACCAGGTCGGCGGAGTCCACGTCTTCCTGCGTGAGCTCATTCTCGATACCCAGGCCACCCTGAGCCTCGACCTTGCACTCGATGCCACGGGCGGCGCATTCATCCTGAATCGCCTTCTGGGCCATATACGTGTGGGCGATACCCACGGTACAGGCGGCAACGCCTACGATCTTCATTGCTTCCCTCTTTTCATAGAGTTGCGTGCGCAAGACACCGTTTGCGGAGGCCTCCGGAGCATCCCCTGCCGTTTGGACTTGCTGTCTTTTCGACAAGACCAATATAGGTGCTCGTTTTTTAATACCAGCTTATTTCGGTAAACGCGCAGGTCAGAGCGTTGGTTATGCAATTTAGTTATGCGTTTAACCAAAAATGAATCCTGCGTTTTTGATCTCTTTTTTAAAAGTCAAGAAGTATTTAGATTTCTCGGTAGACGGCAGGCTTGCATAACCGCCACGAATTTCGGACCCCACGGATACGGTATTGTTGCATACTCATAAAAGGGCGAAAGGACAGGCAGAATCGTGTGCCCGCAACCCGAACGTGAACCACCGCGCCAAACAACGCAATTTGTCGGAAGGAGTCGCTGTGACCAAACAGCGCGTTACGATCGCAGACGTCGCCCGCGAGGCGGGAACTTCAACAGCCAGCGTCTCGTATTACCTCAACGACAAACGAGACAAGCTCAGCGACAAAACGCAGGCAAAGATCGCGCGCGTTATAAAGGAGCTGGGATACGTCCCCAACGCCCAGGCGCAAACACTCACCGGCAAACAGACCCGCGTCATCGCCATCATCATCTTGGATAACACCAACAAATGGGCGGGCCTCGTCCTCAACGGCATGGAGCAGGTCATGCTCCCCGCGGGCTACCAGACGGTTGTTTGCACGAGCAACTTTAACCCCGAGACCGAGCTCATGTATGTCGACAAAATGCTCTCGCTGGGCGTCGATGGCTTTATCATCCAGCCCACGGCAAACTTCAAAGCCGTGCACGACCGCATTAGACGCGCCGGCAAGCCGGTCGTCTTTTTCGATGCGGCCATCTATAGCCCAGGTACCAGCTGGATCAAGACCAACCTTTACGACGGTGTGTACAACGCCACGCAGGTACTCCTCGACGCCGGTTACGAAGATTTCTTTTCCATTGCCGCCAACATGACCGAAATGCGCACCCGCATGGAGCGTTTTCAGGGGTATGTCGAGGCGCTGGCAGCGAACGGACAGCTCTACAAAGCGATTTCCATCGACCACAACAAGCCGTCGGTCAGTGAGCTTACCGAGTACTTTAAATACAAGCTCAACCCCGCCAAGCGAACCCTTATCTTCGTGCAAAATCAGTGGGCACTTCCCCGTGTCTACAAGGCCCTCCAGCCCATGGCCCATCTGCTTCCGCAGCAAATCGGCCTTTTGGGACTCAACTGCGAAGACTGGACCAACCTCACCACGCCGACCGTCTCCACCATCATCGAGCCCGTCGACCAGGAAGGCAGAGAGGCGGCCGAGATGCTCCTCGCGCTACTCGATGGTAGCAGCACGCCCGGTGAGCAGCGTATTCTCGAATGCAAACTCAATTGGCTCGGTTCTACCTCGATCTAGCCATACGTCAAATATGAGGCAAATGAATCCGTAGCGTTTGTCCCAAATCTTAAGTATTTGTTCGATAGAACGGCCCTCGGCGGCTCCTGCTAGACTGGTAGACTCCCAACCGTCCGTCCAGGAGTCACCATGTCGCGCAAGTCCGCCTACAAGCAAGCACTTTCTATCGGCACCGCTGTGGTGCTGGGGTTTGCGCTGTTTACGGGATCGCTCGACGGGGCGCCCAGACTGCTCTCGCCGCAAAGTGATGAACAGGCGGCGGCTCTGGCCGAGAAGCAAGACGAGAGTCCCAGCCGCACCGACGACGAGGCAGACCTGGTTGCCCGACTCGAATCGGGAACGGCAAACTCCACAGACTCCCAAAACAGCCCGAACTCTGGCGACAAGCCACATTCCGCCGCAACCGGCACCGGTGACGACACTTCCACAGACAGCCCCGCCACCCCCATCGACGAGGTCGAAAACCCCAATCTCGACCGCGCCCGCGGCGTATACCTCAGCAGCATTCCTGACTACGCGGGCAACCCCTATGTTGCCCTGCGAGCCGACAGCACGCACCCGTTGGGCACACCATCATTCACGCTCGATGAATACGAGCACGCCGCCGAAGAGGGCTGCTTTAAAAAGTTCTCCAAGCTCGACAGCCTGGGCCGCACCCGCAAAGCGCTCGCTTGCGTGGGCCCCGAATCGCTCGGTCAAGGCGAGCGCGGCGATATCTCGCGTATCCATCCCGCCGGATGGCGCCAGCAGCGCTACGACTTTATTCCTGGCCAGAGCCTCTACAATCGCTGTCACCTCATCGCCTGGTCGCTCTGCGGCGAAAACGCCAACCGCAAGAATCTCCTCACCGGCACGCGTTATCTCAACGAAACGGGTATGCTGCCATTTGAGGAGCAGATTCTCGGCTACATCCGCGAGACGGGCAACCATGTGCTCTACCGTGTCACGCCCATGTACAACGAAGAGGAACTCGTCTGCCGTGGCGTGCGTCTTGAGGCGCAATCGGTCGAGGACCACGGCAAGACCCTGTGCTTCCACGTGTACTGCTACAACCTGCAGCCGCATGTGCAGATCGACTACGCTACCGGCCGCAATCAGGCCTCGGGAGACTAGGGCCGGCCAAGCTGCCCCAAAACTTAAAATGAATCGTTTTCCTCCATCCCCCAGGGATCAAAAAGGGCCGCCTGGATTGCCCAGAGCGGCCCTTGCATCGGCATGTATGTTACAGACAACGCCCAACGCTACTTGGCACGGCCCTCCTCATAGCGCTCGACCAGCTTGGCCTGAACGTCATAAGGCACCTGCTCATAGCCCGCAGGCTTCATGGTAAAGTCGCCCGTGCCGCGCGTGATGGAGCGCAGACGCGTCGAGTAATCCGTCAGCTCGGCGAGAGGCGCCTGAGCGATGACCACGGTGTCTCCGCGCTCATCGGTCTCCATACCCGTCACGCGACCGCGCGAGGCCGAGATGTCGCCCATCACGGCGCCGGCGTAGCTCTCGGGAATAGTCACCGTGATTTCCTCGATGGGCTCCAGCACCACCGGGTCGGCGTCGGCGCATGCCTTGCGCAGGCCGATGCGAGCCGCCGCGCGGAACGCCATCTCGTTGGAGTCGACGCTGTGATACGACCCGTCGTACACAGCCACGCGAATGCCCGTAAGCGGGTAGCCGGCAATGATGCCGTCCTTCATGGTCTCCTGAACGCCCTTGTCCACGGCAGGGATCAGCGAGCGCGGAATGCGGCCGCCTACGACCTCGTCCACAAACTCATAGCCGTCGCTCGTACCGTCGGGCCCAATGAGCGGCTCTACGCGCAGCCAGCAGTCACCATACTGTCCGGCGCCGCCGGTCTGCTTCTTGTGGCGGCCCTGGGCAGTTGCCGTGCGGCGAATGGTCTCGCGATACGGGATGCGAATCGGCACGCTCTTGGCCGCGACCTTGGTACGGTCCTCAAGACGATTGAGCAGGACCGAAACCTGCGCCTCGCCCACCGCCGAAATGATGGTCTGGCCGGTCTCCTCGTCGCGGTCGATGCTCATGGTCGGATCGGCCTTGCATGCCTTCTCGATAAACGTGTAGAGCTTCTCTTCGTCGCCGCGGTTCTCGGCCTCGATGGCGATGCGGTACTGCGAGTTGGGGAACTTAAACGCCGCAGCCTCGACCTTGCCGGTAATCGAGAGCGTATCGCCCGTCTCGGCCGCCAGCTTGGGCGCCACGATGATATCGCCGGCATAGGCGTGACCGACCTCGGTCATGTCGCGGCCGCACATCACATACAGGTGAGCCAGACGATCGCTCTTGCGGGTGCGCGCGTTGATCAGCTCAAGGCCCGGCTCAAGCGTGCCCGTCAGCACCTTGATGAAGCTGATGCGACCCTGCTGAGGATCGGCCAGGGTCTTAAACACAAACGCCACCGGGCGGTCATCGTCGCTCGAGATCTTGAGCGAATCACCGTCGATGAGCGGCATTTCACCATAGTCGGTCGGCGCCGGGAAGTACGTGGCGATGTCGTCCATCAGCGAGTTGACGCCCTGCTCCTTAATGCAATCGCCCGCAAAGACCGGCACAAAGATGCGCTCGGCGATCGCCTTCGACAGCAGGCCTTCAAGCTCCTCCTGCGTCAGCGTCTCCTCGCCTTCCAAGTACTTCATCATCAGTTCGTCGTCAGCCTCGGACACCAGCTCGCACAGATGGTCATGGGCCTCCTCGGCCTGGGCACGATACTCCTCGGGAATCTCCGACTCAACGGCTTCGGCGCCGTTGCAATGGCGCGCCTTCATGCGCACCAGGTCAATGATACCGTCAAAGTCCTCGCCCTCGCCCCAGGGAAGGGTCACGGCGCCCAGGCGCGTGCCAAAGCGCTCCTGCAGCAGGTCCATCGTGGTCGCAAAGCTGGCCTCGGAGCGCGACAGGCGGTTTACGAACACCGCACGCGCCAGACGCAGGTCCTCGGCGGCATACCAGAGCTTAACCGTCGTAGGCTGCGGGCCGGCCTCGGCGTCGACCACAAACAGAGCCGTCTCGCAGACGCTCATCGCGGCAAAGGCGTCGCCGATAAAATCGGGGTAGCACGGGGCATCGAGCACATTGATGCGCGCACCCTTCCAGTCGATCGGCGCAATGGTCGTCGAGATGGAAAACGCACGCTTGACCTCTTCGGGGTCATAGTCGAGCGTGGGCTTGGTGCCGTCGTGGCCGCCCAGGCGGGCGGTCTTGCCGGAAAGGTGGAGCATGGCCTCGGCGAGTGAAGTCTTGCCCACCCCACCTTGGCCTACGAGCACCACGTTCCTTACGTTACCGGTCTTGGGAGCACCCATGATGACCTCCTTGCAGGGCCGCGCGCAATGCGCGACGCCAACGGGGAGAGTTCGCGGTCGATGCCGTCCCGGGAGCAGCATGGTCGGCAGCCGATCCGGCTCACCCTCCAAATGTCCTATGCCACCACCCTACCCTCGCGGGCGACTGTCCATGCACACCTTTCGGCGCACGTATGAATACGGGCGGCGAGAGGAGGGGGCAAACGCCTGAGGCGGTTATTAAGTCCCATCGGCGCAAATAAAAACCGCCGCAGGCCATAAGACCTGCAGCGGTTTCGCCTCAATGTCTACTTGAGCCTAGCCCTCGATACGGCTCAGGAACTCGCGCGTTCGCCGTTCGCGCGGATGGCCGATAACCTGCTCGGCAGGACCCTCCTCGACAATGCGACCGCCGTCCATAAAGACCACGCGATCGGCAACATCGCGCGCAAACTGCATCGCATGGGTCACGATCACCATCGTCATATTCTGCGCGGCAAGGTCTTTAATGACGCGCAGCACCTCGGCCGTTAGCTCGGGATCGAGTGCCGAGGTCGGCTCATCGAAGAACAAGATCTCTGGATCGAGCGCCAAGGCGCGCGCAATACTCACACGTTGCTGCTGACCGCCCGAAAGCTCGCATGGCACCTTGTTCTCGTTGCCCGTAAGCCCCATCTGCGCGATCAACTCACGCGCACGTGCTTCGACCTGCTCGCGCGGGCGCTTGAGCACGCGGATCGGAGCGTCGGTAATGTTTTTCATCACGGTATAGTGCGGGAACAAATTGTAGTTCTGAAACACCAGGCCAAAGCGCGAGCGCGCCTGCTTGGGCACATCGCCTTTCGCATACACCGTGCCCGATCCCGCATCCGTCGCAACGGCTAGATCACCAAACGAAAGCGAGCCGCCGTCAAGCGTCTCGAGCAGCGTGGCGCAGCGCAACAGCGTTGACTTACCGCCGCCCGAAGGTCCGATAATCGCCACGACCTCGCCGCGCTTTACCTCGAGCGAGATATCCTTGAGCACCTCATTGCCACCAAACGCCTTGCGCGCGCTCGTTATATTCATTACCGTTCCGGACACGGGAACCTCCATGTGTTTGAAAAGCACGACGGAACAGGCTAGTCGTGGTAGTAGTCAAGTCGCTTTTCGGCGGCGCCCAGCAGCATCTCGACCACAAAGTTAAAGACCCAGTAGATCAGTGCCGCAATCGCAAACGGCACCATGCTCACTTGAGAGGCAACCAGTGCCTTGGCCGTCGAGAACATCTCCCCCACGCCGATGGCAAACGCCAGCGATGTGTCCTTGACCAGTGTGATGATCTCGTTGCCCATCGCCGGCAAAATGCGCTTGGCGACCTGCGGCATCACAATGTACAAAAACGTCTGCAGGCGTGAGTAACCCAGCACCTCGGCGGCCTCATATTGACCACGCGGGATAGACTGCAAACCCGAGCGATAGATCTCGGCAAAGTAGCCGGCATAGTTGATGATGAATGCCACAACGCACGCTGTCCACTTGGAATCGGGCGTGAGCGAAATACCAAAGACGTAATACGGAGCAAAGTAGATGGCAAACATCTGCAGCATGAGCGGCGTACCGCGCATGACCGAAATGTAGATGCGCGCAATCCAACGCAGCGGCGCGATTTTGCTCATACGCATAAACGCCACGGGAATTCCCAAGGGAATCGAGCCCAACAGCGTGAGCACAAACAACTGCAAACTGACCAAGAAACCCTGGCCAAGCATCTGCATCATGACCTGAATAGACAACCCAAGCTCTCTTTCACAGCAACAGAACAGCAGGTGTTAATTGAAATAGGCACAGTGCCCAAGATTGCGAGCGACAAGCCCGACGAAGCGTACTTTGGTACGCGAGGAGGGTTGGAGCCGCAAGGTTGGGTGCTGTGGCTATTTCAAAACCCAGTTATCGAAGGACAGGCCATAGCTCGCATACTTGTCGCACAGGTCCTTGACTGTACCGTCCTCATAGAGCGCCTTGAGCGACTCGGTCACGGCGTCGGCCGACTTGGTGTCGCCCTTTTTAAAGCCAACGGCGTAGTGCTCGCTGGACAGCGGCTTGTCAAGTTGCGTATAGGCATCGGGCTTGGCGGCAAGCTGATACTGGGCGATCGAAAGGTCGCAAGCCACCGCATCGACCGCGCCGCTCTCGAGCTGCATAAAAGCCGTGTTGTACTCGCCGATGGTATCGAGCGTGGCAAACGTCGCCGCCAGATCCTTCTGGTCACCCTCTAGCACATCCTGTGCGGCAGAATCGGTCTGGGTAATCACGGTCTTGCCGGCAAGGTCGTCCCAACTCTTGATGCCCGCATCCTTCTTGACCACCAGCACCTGCTCATTGAGCATGTACGGCTCGGAGAACGTGTAGTCGTCCTCGCGGCCCTCCATGGTAAAGCCGTTCCAGATGCAGTTGATGGCGCCCGAGTTGAGCAGCGTATCCTTGGCGTCCCAGTCGATGGCCTCGTACTTGACCTCCCAGCCCTGCTTATCGGCAACTGCCTTGGCCAAATCGAGATCAAAGCCGGTGTACTCGCCATCGTCGCCCACAAAGCCATACGGAGGATAGGACTTGTCAAAGCCCACCACGAGCTTCTTAGACTCCACAACGCCCTTGGCGTCCTTTGCCGCGGCAGAGCCGGCAGTGGAACCCTTGTCGGCACCACCGCCGCAGCCGACAAGACCAAGGCCAAGCACCGTGGCGAGCGAGCCGGCTAGACCAACAAACTGACGACGAGACATATCGGTATTCATGGTATTCCCCCTTGATGGCACTTTAGCTAAGTAAAGTGAGTCATGTAACGTTCAGAATCATACACTTTAGCGTGATAGAGCACAAGGCGAGTTTGCCCGCCGCGTGAGGGGTGTGGGGTTAAGTTTCTTGCTCTACAGTCCTGCTCACGACGGAGAGCACATTAAGTGCTCTCCTGTTCGTGCGGAACTCGCGATAAACTTAACCCCCACACCCCTCACGCGGCGGGCAACCGTCGTTGGGCTTATCACTGACACGATTAAACCGCTTGCATATCGTCTGCTGGCTTGGCACGGTACAATACTTGCAGCTTTAATTCATGAATTAGTGGAGTTATTGATGGCAGAATCTCGTGCGGAGCGTAAGGCTCGTCGTGCTTTGATCGAGGCGGCTGAGGGGTCGGAAGAGAAAAAATCTTCTAAGAAATCCAAGTCGTCTCAGGACACGAAGGGTAAGTTGGCCAAGGGCAAGGCTAAGGCCAAGCGCCCCAGCTTTCGTCGGGGCGAGGATAAGGCGCCTCAAGCTCGTTCCAAGCGCTCGCATAATGAGTCGTCCCGGTCCGCTCATAAGGCCGTTGATCCCAAGTCGCCCTGTTCCATCATGAAAGCTTGCGGTGGATGCACGGCGCTCAACAGGCCTTATAAGAAGCAGCTGGCGGCCAAGCAGGCTGCTATGGATGAACTTTTTGCTGCTCTTTGCGAGCGTGAGGGCATAACCGTCGATCCCATTCGCGGTATGGACGTTACTCTGGGCGACCCGGGCAAATATCCTGCGCCGCGTGGTTTTCGCCATAAGGCCGCCACTCCCTTTGCCCCCGGCAAAGGGGGCGCTGTCCGCTGCGGCTTTTTTGAGCGCGGCACGCACAGAATCGTCGCTGTTCCCGAATGCCCCGTCGAGGCACCGGGAGCCCGTCAGATTCTTAACGGCATTGCGCGTGAGGCCGAGCGCCTGCACATTCCCGCCTTTAACGAGGACAAGCATCTGGGCCTGCTTCGCTATGCCGTCGTTCGCTGCGGCTGGCGCACCGACCAGATCATGATCACCCTCGTTACCGCCCAGCGCGACCTGCCGCATGCGCAGGAATTCTTTGAGGCCATCGCCGCACTCGATCCGCGTATCGTCACCGTCGCCCAAAACATCAACGGACGCCCTGGCAACGCCATCCTGGGTGAGGAAACCCACATCGTGTATGGCGCTGAATGCATGCGCGATCAGCTACTCGGCTGCGAGTTCGATATCTCCCCCACCGCGTTCTACCAGACCAACCCGCAGCAGACCGAGCTGCTCTACCAGCTCGCTATCGACGGTATGGATCTGCACCAGGGCGATGTTCTCATGGATGCCTACTGCGGCAGCGGCACCATC
Organism: Collinsella sp. HCP3S3_E11; assembly: GCF_052067375.1. Lineage (NCBI taxonomy): Bacteria > Bacillati > Actinomycetota > Coriobacteriia > Coriobacteriales > Coriobacteriaceae > Collinsella > Collinsella sp. HCP3S3_E11. The sequence continues at coordinate 40,654 of NZ_JBQHQI010000012.1, forward strand.
GGTCTTTGCGCAGCTAAAGAAGCTCAGAACAAGGGCATCGGTATCATGTTACTTGGCGTGGAGCGCAACCCGGCGGGCATTGCCGACGCACGCCGCAACGCCGAGCTCAACGGTCTTACCCGCAGCGCCTGGTTTATGGCCGACGATGCCACCGACTACATCCTAGATGCCGCCGACAACAACGAGCGCATCGACGTCCTTTCCATCGATCCGCCGCGTGCCGGCTCTACCCCCGAGTTCCTCGAAGCCGCCTGCGCGCTTAGACCTCGCCGCATCACCTATATCAGCTGCAATCCCGTGACCCAAGAGCGTGACCTGCACCAGCTCCTCGACGGTGGTTATCGCCTGCTCAAGATCACGCCCGTCGACATGTTCCCCCATACCGACCACACCGAAACTGTAGCGGTCCTCGAGCGCCGCTAATCCACCGGTACAAGAAGGGGGCGACCCGTCTGGACCGCCCCCTTACTTGGTTTATGAACTCCGCTACATCCTCTTGCGCAGGTCACACACGCCGGCTGCCGCCATCTCGCGCAGTAGCGTCTCGCGATCGCGCGTCACGATCAAATCCAGCGGAAAGTGAATCTCGTCGAGCATCTTGCGCGCTTGGTCGAGCTTACCAATTGCCATACCAATGTGCGCATCGGTCGAGACGCCAATTCCCACGCCCAGCTCGGCGCACCGCTCGGCAATCTTGCGGCACACGTCCCAATGCTCGGCATCCGCGCCATGCTCAAGACTGTGATTGTTGATCTCGATGATCTTATGCTTAGCCTTAGCAGCAAGCAACACCTCGTCGATATCGAACGGCACGCCCGATCGACCCGTATGCCCCAGCATAAACACCTTGGGGTGCTCCAGAGCATTGATATACATCTCGGTCGTCTGGGCCAGCGTCGCGCCTTCAGCGAACTGCGGATTATGCACGCTTGCAACCAAATAATCCAAATTACGCGTAACCCGATCGAACAGCGAATGCTGACGGCTGTACGAATCGCCGGCAATATCGAGCGTGACAGGAGTGTCCTCACCAAACAGGCTTCCGTCCAGCGAAACGATATCGGCCTCGGCGCCACGCAGCACCAACACGCCGCTCCAAATGCGCGGCCATATATCCTGGTTGATAAAGAACTGGTAACTGCGCAGGTCATTGGGGCAAGCCGTAACCATAGAGCTCAGATGGTCGGCAGATCCAAGCACCTGCAGGCCACGCTCTGCCGCCCAGTACACATTCTCCTCAATGGTCGAATATGCATGCGCAGAGAACATCGTATGGGTATGAATGTCACAGGAAAGCAGGTAGGGCATCAGGTCTCCTTATCTGGTATGGCCGTCGCGTATATTCATTGTACGCATAGCCTTCGATAGTCGTAAAACCGCTCCATCCCAAAGACACAACGTCCATGACAACGGGGTCCGGTTTAACACCAAACCCCGTTTCACGTAAAACATTGTAGGCAGAGCGCTCTGCTTTTAACGATACTCGTCCGCCAACTGTTTCCAAGCGGGTAGCGAATTGATAATCGTTTCGTAACTCACGCAATAACCCAAGCGGAACCAACCCGACATGCCAAAGCTATCCGAAGGCACCGCGAGCAACTCGTACTTCTTTGCACGCTCGCAAAAAGCGTTTGCGTCGGGCTCGAGCGCCTTCACCCACAGATAGAAAGCGCCGTCCGGCTCAACGTAGGTGTAGCCGTACTCCGCCAATGCGTCGGTGAGCGCCGTTCGGTTGCGAGCATAGGCTTCGACATCACTCGGCTCATCGATGCAGTCGATAATCACGCGCTGGAAGAGCGCCGGTGCGCACACAAAACCCAGTGTACGGGCGGCACCGGCGACGGCCGGCATAAGGCGAGCAGCCTGCGGATTGGTGTTGGGAACCAAAATCCAACCCACACGCTCACCCGGCAGCGACAGCGACTTGGAATACGAATAGCACACGACGGTGTTCTCGTAGATTGAGGGTACCCAGGGCACCTCGGCACCGTACACGATCTCGCGGTACGGCTCATCCGAGATGAGCATAATCGGATTCTCGGGATCACGCTTGGCATTGACCTCGCGCAGAACATTGGCCAGTCGCGTCAGCGTGTCGCGCGTATATACGGCACCGGTCGGGTTGTTGGGCGAGTCGATAATGACGGCCGCCGTCTTATCAGTAATCGCCTTGAGCACGTTGCCCACGCTCAGCTGGAACGTGTCTTCATCGGCGGGTGCCTCGACACACGTACAGCCGGCCTTCTCAATCCACACGCGATACTCCGGAAAGTACGGGGCGATAACAATGACCTCGTCACCGGGATTGGTAACAGCGTTGAGCGTGCAGGTGAGCGAAGCCGCCGCACCCACGGTCATAAAGACATCTTTACCCTCATAGCTCGTGCCAAAACGACGGTTGAGCGACTCGGCCACAGCGACACGACATTGCGGCAGGCCTGGTGCGGGCGTGTATCCGTGCAGTTGGTCGCTCGGCAGCTCCAAGGCCTTTTTGATGGACTCCGCCACGGCAGCGGGCGCCGGAACACTCGGGTTGCCCAGCGAAAAATCGAATACGTTCTCCGCACCGATCTGTGCCTTGCGTTCAAGTCCATAGCTAAAGATCTCGCGGATGATAGAGCTTTCCGCGCCGCGAGCAAACATGGTTTCGTTGATCATCTGTTCCCCTTTCGCATAGGCGGTATTGTACGCTTTAGTCAAGCAAAGTACCGCAGCAATGTTAATTGGGGACAGGCTTAAATGCGTGAAAACGCTCATTTAAGTCTGTCCCCAATCAACAGATGGCCCCATATCGCTCAAAAAAGCCTCCGCAGGTTTCCCCGCGGAGGCTCTCACGACAAAGATTACTCGTCGGCCTCGGTGTCGCCATCGGCCTTTTTTGTGTCAGCAGCCTCGACATCGTCAGCGCTATCGGATGCGACTTCGGCATCCTCCTGCATGGCCGCCTGCGCAAAAGCTGCGGCATCAGCCGCCAGCTCCTCCTCGCTCATACGAGGCGTGCGCTTTTTGGTCGGCACGCCGCCCGCCTTGGCGTTGCGCTCCTCCTTGGCTGCCAGAATGTCGCCCTCGCGCTCAAGGTAGGCATCCCAGTCGTTGTCGAGCAGGGCGTTCACGGCGTCGCCTTCGACGGTCTCGCGCTCAAGCAGCACCTTCGCCATCAGATCGAGCTGATCGCGACGGGCATCCAAAATCTCAACAGCACGGCGATGGGCCTCACGCATGATGCGCTGAACCTCGATATCGATGCGGCGCGCCGTCTCCTCGGAGTAATCCTGGTGATCGGCATAATCGCGACCAAGGAACACCTGATGCTGCGCCTCGCCAAACACTTGCGTGCCCAGCTCCTCGCTCATGCCCAAACGCGTAACCATCTCGCGCGCCATCTTGGTCGCGCGCTCCAGATCGTTGCTCGCGCCCGATGTAATGTCATCGCACATGAGCTCCTCGGCAACGCGACCGCCCAAGAACACGGCAAGCTCGTCGAGCATCTCGTTCTTGGTCTTGAGGAAGTGATCCTCCTGCGGAAGCTGCAGCGTATAGCCCAGAGCCTGACCGCGGCTGACAATCGAAATCTTGTGAACCGGATCGGAGTGCTCCAGGATGTGACCCACCAGAGCATGACCGCTCTCGTGGTAGGCAATCGTGGTGCGCTCGGCTTCGGTCATCACGCGCCCCTTGCGCTGCGGTCCTGCAATCACGCGCTCCATCGATTCTTCGACCTCGTCCATCGAGATCACGGAGCGATGACGGCGAGCGGCAAGCAGCGCGGACTCGTTGAGCAGGTTTGCCAGGTCGGCACCGGTAAAGCCAACGGTCATCTGGGCGAGCTTCTCAAACTTAACGTCCTCATCCATTGGCTTGTTCTCGGCATGCACGCGCAAGATCTGCTCGCGCCCCTTCACATCCGGGCGGTCGACCGTAACCTGGCGGTCAAAACGACCGGGGCGCAGCAATGCCGGATCCAGAATATCGGGGCGGTTGGTCGCGGCGATCAGGATGACCGATTCGCTTTCCTCAAAACCGTCCATTTCGACCAGCAGCTGGTTGAGCGTCTGCTCGCGCTCGTCGTGACCGCCGCCCAGACCGGCTCCGCGCTGACGTCCCACGGCATCGATCTCGTCAATGAAGATGATCGACGGAGCCTGAGACTTGGCCTCCTTAAAGAGGTCGCGCACGCGGCTGGCGCCGACGCCCACGAACATCTCGACAAAGTCAGAGCCCGAGATGCTAAAGAACGGGACACCGGCCTCTCCGGCAACGGCCTTGGCCAGTAACGTCTTACCGGTACCCGGAGGGCCCACCAGCAAAACGCCGCGCGGGATCTTGGCACCCAGCTTGCGATAACGGTCCGGATCGCTCAAGAAATCGCGAATCTCTTCGAGCTCCTCAACAGCCTCGTCCACGCCGGCAACGTCTTCGAACTTGACCTTGGGACGCGTAGCCTCGTTGGTCTTGGCGTTGGTCTTGCCAAACTGCATGTTCCTATTATTGGCGCCCATCATCTGGCGCATAAAGTAGAACATGATGGCGATCAGGGCAATCGTCGGCAGTACGCTCATCGCCAAGTCGCCCCAAAAATCGGGGTCGTTGGTGTTGACGATGTACTTAGTGTCGGGATGCTCCGCCATGAGCTCGGCAAGCGAATCGGAGCCGACATAGCTCGAGGAAAAGCTCTTGAGCTCACTCGTGTCGCCCTTGTCCTTTTTCGCCTTCCAGTAATGACCCGTCACGCTTCCGTCCTGAACCGTATAGGTCAGATCTTCGACGCGATCCTGCTTGATGGCGCTCACCATCTCGCTCGTCGCGAGCTTAACGGTATTGCTGGAGCTGGCAAAGCCGGAGCCCATATTAAAGAAGGCATAGCCCAGAAGTGCGCAAGCCAAAAGAAAATACAGCCAGCCCGTACGTGTGGGTTTCTTGCCTCCGGGCATCCCCGGAATCTTAGGGTCCCGGGGTGTCTGGGAATTGTAGTCGTTACGGTCGTCGGGCATCTTACGAATAAACCTCCGGTTTCAAAATGCCCAGATACGGAAGGTTACGATAGCGCTCGGCATAGTCGAGGCCGTAGCCCACCACAAAGGCATCGGGGCAATGGGTTCCAACATACTTGGGCGTAATGGCCGAGATGCGGTCCTCAACGTCCTTCCACAGGAAGGCGGCGACCTCCAGAGAAGCGGGCTTGCGGCTCTCAAGGTTCTTCATCAGATACTTGAGCGTCAGGCCCGAGTCCAGAATGTCTTCAACGATCAGCACGTCACGACCGCGGATATCGATATCAAGGTCTTTGATGATACGCACGATGCCCGAGGACTTCACACCGTCGCCATAGCTCGAAACGGCCATGAAATCGATATTGGTCGGCAGCTCGATCTTGCGCATCAGGTCGCCCATAAAGACCACGGCGCCGCGCAAGACCGCAATCAGCACCAGATCCTTACCCGCGTAGTCGCGCGTAATCTCCTCGCCCAGGCGAGAGACGATACCGTCGATATCCTCCTGCGTAAACAGAACCTTCTCGATATCCGGATGTTGAGAAGCCATGACAACCCTTTCTTGTGCTTAATCGCCCACACACCGCCGTATGGACGCGAACTACACATTCTAGCAGCGCACGGGGTATATTTTCCAGCCCGTGCACCATCAGCGCGGGAATACCGTCAACGCCGCACAGAAAAACTGGTGCGAGGGGCTAATCCGCGTCAACCACGCGAAGCAGATAGGCCACACGCGTCGCCGCCGTGCACTTAAAGCGTTCGTCCGCGCGAACTCCGGCGACCCACACCACGACACCCCCCGGTGCCGTCCTTACCACGGGCACCCCGGTGCGCTCGGAAACGGGAATACGAGCCTCGCACAACAAGTCGGATACCTTCTTGCTTCGGCCACTCATGCCTAACGGGCACATCACGTCTCCCGGTGCGGGACCGTCCACCCACAGGCGCGCCAATCGCCCCTCGGCAGGAATCTCGCCGCGCGAGCCCGCCAAGATCCGCTCGCTATCGCTGTTGGCAAAACCCAGGGCAGCCGCGTCCACCAAAGCTGTCACTTCCCCAGCAGCCGCAAACTCACGGGCGCGGCGCACGATATCGCATCCCGGCTCAACGGCTATCGCTTCTGTGACCAGCATACGTCCCCCGCCCAACGACATACGGCCGGGTATGGTAATCCAGTCCGCAACCAAGCCCTCACGAGCCGCCGGCGCCTTAAACGCCAGCATGCCAAACTCGACACGTGCGTCAATCCCCGCCGGAAGCGTAACCGAACCCGCACCCTCGGCAACACAGGAGAGGACTCGCTCCACATGGCGCATCTCTGGGCGAGCGTCCGGATCGATGCGTTTAATCGCCAGTCGCACGATGCGCCGCGCGATTACCACCTCGGCCGCAGCAAGGCGTCTGGCATCAAGCACCAGCGCGCCCGCTGCCTCTTTGCGCAGGCAGCTTCGAAACGCCTGTGCCGACAACTGGGATAGAAACGCATCCTCATCACCCAAGATCTCACAGGCGGCACCAATCGTCTTGCACACGCTCGCATTACGCTGCGCCAGCACTGGCATTACCCGGTGGCGAACGTAGTTTCGCAGATACGAGATATCTTCGTTGGTCTCGTCCTCGCGCCACGGCTGACCATGCACCTGCAGATAGCCCACAAGCTCGCCATGAGTTAGGTCGAGCAAGGGGCGTACCACAATATTCCTTCGGCGGGGAATGCTCGAGAGCCCCGCAGGGCCCGACCCCTTAATGGCGTTCATCAAAAATGTTTCCGCGCGGTCTGAAGAGGTATGGGCAGTGCAGATGCGCGCCGCCGTTCTCGGCGCCCCCATCTTGGCACAAAGCTCGCGAACATACCTTCGCGCCGCGGCATAACGCACCTCGCGCGCAGCCGCCTCGATATTGCCCGACTCCCCATCAAAATAGGCGTGCTCCACGCACAGCGGCAAGCCATACTGTGCGCAGAGCTCGCGCACAAAGGCCTCGTCGCCGTCGGACGCCTTGCCTCGCAGGTGATGGTTTACATGAAGCACATGTAGGCGCTCGCGAGCAATGGGGGCAACGCCGCGTCCATCTTGGATATCCAGCTTTGATGTGCACGCCATAAGAAGCAGTGCCGTCGAGTCCGCACCGCCTGATACCATGAGCACCACAGGAGCAGCCTGCTGCCTCGTCCGGGTCTCATCGACTGCCCCGGGTACGGCATGGTGTCCGTAATGCTGTGATACCGTTGGCATTCGCTTCCTCCTCTATTCGTCAGCACTCATTGTATCCTTTGGAATCTTATGTCTCGCCTGCACCTTCATATCCTCGGCAGCGGCTCTAAAGGCAACTGCGCACTCATCGAGGGCCCGCAGGGGCTCATTATGGTCGATGACGGACTGTCCCGCCGCGAAACACTCAAACGCATGGCTGAGCTCGGCCTTTCGGCAGACGACGTGTCCGCCCTTGTTGTCACCCATGAGCACAGCGACCACATTAAGGGGCTTGAGGTGTGGTGTAAACATTGGAACGGACCGGTCTTTTCCAGCAGGGGCACGCTCGCATCAAAGGAAAGCCTTGCACATCTGTCTGTTGAGGAATTCGACCCAGGTGACGCCCTCTCTATTGCCGGGGTCCACATTCAAACGTATTCGACATCGCACGACGTCGTCAATCCTGTCGGCTACCGTTTTGATGCCCAGGGTGATTCGGTTGGCTTTGCCACCGACACCGGCGAGTTGTCGAAGCATGCCATCGATACGCTCAAGGACTGTCGCATTCTCGCGCTTGAAAGCAACCACGATGTAGCCATGCTGCGTCAAGGAGACTATCCTCGCTTTCTTCAGGAACGCATCCTGTCTGCAAAAGGGCATCTCTCCAACGATCAGGCCGCCGATGCCGCACGCGCGCTGGTAACCGATCGCACCGAGCAGCTTATCGCGATGCACATTAGCCAAGACAACAATCGCCCAAGCCTTACCGTCAAAAGCTACGCAAGCTCACTTGGGGCGACACTCGACAACGAGCTTGGTAGCACCGCCACCCGCATTGAGGGGCCACATAAACTCACAATACGTCCCGCCGGGCAATATCGGCCCATGACCATTCAGTAGGCTGTCTCAAATATTCAGTAGGCTGTCTCAAATAGAAAAGGGGGCCGGGAATCGCTTCCCAGCCCCCTTAGCTCAGGCACCGATGTTAATGGCCGATAACGTTAGTCGATGAAAATCTTCGTAACGTTCTTCTTTTCGACAATCTTAGGAACCGTAACGGTAAGGATGCCGTCAGCATACTTTGCAGAAAGGCCCTCGCTCGAAGCATCCTTCAGGTACACACCGCGCGTCGCACTGTAAGAGCAAAACTCCTTCTGCAGGTAGTTCTTGTCCTTGTTCTCTTCGCTCTCCTCAACATTCACGCTAATGGAAAGACGACCCTCATTGAGCTCAACGTCGATGTCGTCCTTTGCAACGCCGGTCAAATAGGCCTTAACCTCGTAACCGTCGCCCTTGTCCTCAACATCAACGGGAAACGCCTTGGAGGCGATCGAGTTGTTTGCCAGATCGGTCATATCATCAAACAGATCGAACAACGAGCTAGCAGAGGGACGAACACCAAAAACCGAACGATAAGGAACCATGCTTGCCATGACTACCACTCCTTTAAGGGACTGCCGAGCCATCTTCTAGGTGGCAGGGACTTCTTTTGACGCTTTAATATATGCCCATCCATTTCTTATATATACATTTTGATATAAAGTTTTTTGAGTCTCTATCTATAAACATATCTAAGTCTATGTGACTAAGGTCTAATGAGGTCAAGCTTCTTTGAACCGTGCCTTAAATACCAAATGTGCCCTAGCTAAACAAAGCTGGGGCTTACAATGAGCGTATACACAATATTAATGACAACCTAAGGGCATCATGGACGATCAAGCCTCCGACAATTCGTATGATCAGATGCAGAACGATAAATCAACCTATCCGCAGACCATACGCTACCATCGTCCCCATATTTCCCAAGAGCCTATTGACGACACAGAGCCTGAATATGTAACTCGCAATCGTTATCAAACCCTTGAAGAATCTCAATCAGGTCGCAAACATATGGGCGTCGCACCGAGCGAATCGGCGTATCTCAAAGATGCCCCCTTATCCAAAAACAGCGCATGCAACCAGGAGCAGGCCCAAACACCCGCTAAGCAACAACGAAGAGAGCCTCGCCCTAAGCAGACCCTAACGCATTCTGCCCGCTATTTAGAGACGCCGAAGCAAGGAAAATCGATATTTATATCGTCTAACAGACGACGCAAACAGCACCGGCTCCAAATCGCGCTCTTGATCATTGCCATCGCGGCAATCGCGCTGGTCATTCGTTTTATTTTCTTCAAATAGAAAAGACAATTAAGCCGTAGGGGCTTTAGGTTTACAACGCCCAAACGAAAAAGGGGGAGGCCGCGAGGCCTCCCCCTTCTCGATTCTCGATGACGGCTCGGTGCCGTCCACCGGTCAGCGGCGCCCTGGCCTCCCACGGGCTGGCCCCGCAGTACTCT
>NZ_JBQHQI010000013.1:0-45965 GCF_052067375.1 Collinsella sp. HCP3S3_E11
CGATACAATACGGAGAGGCGCAGCGATGCGCTCGGCGGCCGCACGCCGGCCGAGTTCCGCGCCGCGCTGGGAAGGGCCGCGTAACGGTCCAAGAAATCGTCCGCAGTCCCTTACTTTGGAACTGTGGTTGCTTTCCTATTTCGCGTCGGCCCAGGTTATGCCGGTGCTGGCTTCGGCGATGAGGGGTACGCGGAGGTCTACGACGTGCTCCATGACGTCTTGGACCATGGCGGTGAGGCGCTCGACTTCGTCGACGGGGCACTCAAAGTCCAGTTCGTCGTGCACCTGCAAGATCATGTGGGCGGCAAAGCCCTCTTCTTCCAGGCGGCGGCTTACGCGGGCCATGGCGATCTTGATGATGTCGGCCGCAGTGCCCTGCATGGGATGGTTCATGGCCGTGCGCTCGCCAAAGCCGCGGAGCTGTGGGTTTTTGGCCTTGAGCTCCGGAATATGGCGACGACGGCCATACATGGTCTCGGCATAGCCCGTCTGCTTGGCGCGCGCCACCACGTTGTCGAGGAACGTGCGAACGCCCGGGTAGGCCTCGTAGTAGCGATCGATCATGCCACGCGCCTCGGCCATCGAGATGTGCAGCGACTGCGACAGACCGTACGCCTGCTGACCATACACAATGCCAAAATTCACGGCCTTGGCGCGACTGCGCAGGTCGGGCGTTACCTCGGACACCGAAACGCCAAACACGCGCGCGGCCGTCTCGGCATGGAAGTCCTCGCCCTCGTTAAAGGCGCGCACCAGGTGCTCGTCACCCGAGAGATGCGCGAGTAGACGCAGCTCGATCTGCGAGTAGTCCACCGCCAAAAAGACGCTGCCCTCGCCTGCCGAAAACGCCGTCTTAACGGTACGGCCCAGCTCAGAGCGCGTCGGGATGTTCTGCAGGTTCGGGTCGCTCGAGGACAGGCGACCCGTTGCCGTGATGGTCTGGTTGTACGTGGTGTGCACGCGACCGTCACCACGGCGCAGCGGACCTAGCGTGTCCAGATAGGTCGACTTAATCTTGGACTTCTCACGCCAGTCCAAAATCAGGCGCACGATTTCGTGGTCACGGGCAAGGTCGCTCAGCACCTTGGCGTTGGTCGAATAGTACCCGCGCTTGGTCTTTTTGAGGCCCTTGGTCGGAAGTCCCATAACGTCAAAGAGCACGTGCGAGAGCTGCATGGGGCTGCCGATGTTAAACGTCTCATCACCTGCCAGGTCGCGAATGCTGCGCTCGACCTCGGTGATCTGGGTCGCCAGGCCCTCGGACAGGCTGCGCAGCCGGTCGGGATCTACGAGCATGCCCGCGCGCTCCATCTTGGCAAGCACCGGCACGAGCGGCATCTCAATGCCATCGAACACGTTGGCGGCGTTCTCGCGGGCCATGCGGTCGCGAAGCGGCGCCACGAGTGCCAGCGTCAACGCCGCGGTACGGGCAGCAGGAGCAGGAGCGTCCTCGCCAGCACCATCCGCACCGCGCGCCGCAGGCAGCGCCATCTGCAGATAGGTATCGGCCAGATATGCCTCGTCAAACTCGGAACGGTCGGAATCCAACAGGTACGCGGCAACCACGGTATCAAAGATGCGCACGGAATCGACTGCCAGCGGGTCCATGAGCTCGGGCTCAGAAGAATCGATGGGCGAAAGCTCATGCAGCAACGCCTTCATGTCCGGGCTCGCCACGCGGCCCTCCATAAACAGGCGCGCGAGCACGCCAGCGATCACGCCGTGGGCAGAATTGAAGCCCTCGACAGCGGCAGGCGTGCCGTCATCGGCTTCCTCGAGCGCAAAGAGCCCCTTGGGCGTCGCCAGCCACAGCGTACGCGTCAGGCCAAAGAGCGCACCCTCCTCCTTGTCATCGTCCACCACGGCGGCGACCCACTCGCCCGCATCAATCGTGCGAGAGATCTCGGCCGCCACAGCAGCAAGTGCCTCAGCATCGCCGGCGGCCGCACGCGAAACCGCGGGTATCTCGAACGCGCTGGCAGCGGGCACGACCCCGCCCTCGCCGCCAATCAGCGCCAGGAAGCGGTTCTGCATGGCCGTAATGCCAAGTGCGCCCAGCGCCGCGGACACCTCATCGGCAGAAAACGCTGGGAAGGACGTCGCGTCAAAGTCGAGCTCGACAGGTGCATCGGTGCGGATGGTCGCAACCTTGCGGCTCAGCAGCGCATCGTCGATGTGTGCACGCAGGTTCTCGCCCATCTTGCCCTTGACCTCGTCAGCATGCGCAATGACCTCGTCCAAGCTGCCGTACTGCGCGATGAGCGCGCTCGCCTTTTTGGGGCCGATGCCCGGTACGCCGGGAATGTTGTCCGACGTATCGCCCTTCAGACCGTAAAAATCGGGCACGAGCGCCGGCGTAATGCCGTGATACAGGTCGTCCACGCTCTCGGGCGTCATGATCGCCACGTCGGACAGGCCCTTGCGAGTCGAGACCACGTTGACGTGCTCGGTCACAAGCTGATACATGTCACGGTCGCCGGTCACCAGCAGCATGTCGCAGCCGGCCTCCTCACCCAGGCGCGCCATGGTTCCCAGGATATCGTCGCCTTCCCAGCCCTCGGACTGCAGAATTGGCACGTTGAGCGCCGTGAGCAGCTCCTTAATCATGGGAAACTGCGCATGCAGATCGGGGTCCATGGGCGGGCGCTGCGCCTTGTACTGCGGCAGCATCTCCATGCGCACGCGCGGCTTGCCCTTGTCAAACGCCACGACCACACCGTCGGGGCTAAAGGCATCGATCATCTTAAGAAACATGTTCAGAAAGCCAAAGATCGCGTTGGTGGGACGACCGTCCGGCGCGTTCATGGTCGGCGGCACGGCGTGGAAGGCGCGGTGCATGAGCGAGTTGCCGTCGATAACGGCAAAGGTGCGGCGCTTGTCAGACATATTGAATACCTCGCTTTGGACTGGGCACGGCTTGCTCACTCCAGTTTACACGCTCCCCGCCCCGCGGCCACCGCACATCAAGCTCCCCCGCCACCGTGAGCCCGCGCGTGATACGATGGCTCACGGTACAACAACCAACACGACCAATCCGAAAGGAGCCTGCGTCATGGAGCGTCCCTGCGCATGGAAAAAGTACACGCCACAGCAAATCGAGGAGCTCGAGGAGCTTTGCCGCGGCTATAAGCAGTTTTTGAGCGAGAACAAGACCGAGCGCCTGTGCGTCAAGACCGGCATCAAGATGGCCGAGGAGGCGGGATACGTCGACCTGGAGACCGTGATCGCCGAAGGCCGCGAGCTCAAGGCAGGCGACAAGGTGTACGCCGCCAACCACGGCAAGGATCTTATGCTCGTCAACCTGGGCACCGCCCCGCTCGAGCAGGGCTTTAACATCCTGGGCGCCCACGTGGATTCGCCGCGCCTGGACCTCAAGCAGAATCCCGCGTTCGAGGCCGGCGACATGGCCTACCTCGACACGCACTACTACGGTGGCGTCAAGAGCTACCACTGGGTGGCCTCCCCGCTCGCACTCGTGGGCGTCATCTGCAAAAAGGACGGCACCACCGTCGACATCAACATCGGCGACAAGGCCGACGATCCGGTCTTTACCATCTCCGACCTGCTGATCCACCTCTCGAGCGAGCAGATGTCCAAGCCCGCCAAGGACGCCGTCGACGCCGAGATCCTCGACGTGATCGTGGGCGGCCGTCCCGTAAAATTTGACGAGGACGACAAGGACGCCCCCACCGAGCCCGTCAAGCAGATGTTCCTGGATATCCTCAAGGAGCAGTACGACGTCGAGGAGGAGGACTTCCTCTCCGCCGAAATCGAGGTCGTGCCCGCCGGCCCCGCCCGCGACATGGGCCTCGACCGCTCCATGATTTTGGGCTATGGCCACGACGACCGCGTCTGCGCCTACCCCTCCATGCTCGCCCAGATCAATGTGGCCAACGTGGAGCGCACGAGCATCACGCTCATCGTCGACAAGGAGGAGATTGGCTCCGTGGGAGCCACCGGCATGACAAGCCGCTTCTTCGAGAACACCGTCGCCGAGATCATGACGCTCGCCGGCGAGGGCAGCCCGCTGGCCCTGCGCCGCGCACTCGCCCGCAGCCGCATGCTCTCCTCTGACGTGTCCGCCGGCTTCGACCCGGGCTACGCCGGCAAGTTCGAGACCAAGAATGCAGCCTTTATGGGTCGCGGCCTGTGCTTTAACAAGTACACGGGCAGCCGCGGCAAGGGCGGTTCCAACGACGCCGACGCCGAGTATATGGCCCTCATCCGCGACATTATGGACGAGGCCGGCGTGGACTTCCAGACCTGCGAGCTCGGTCGCGTCAACGCGGGCGGCGGTGGCACCATCGCCTACATCATGGCCAAGTACGGCATGAACGTCATCGACTCCGGCGTTGCCGTCCTGTCCATGCACGCCCTGTGGGAGGTCGCCAACAAGGCCGATATCTACGAGGCCTATCGCGGCTACAAGGCCTTCATCGAGCGCGCCTAATCAACCCTTCATCAGTTGCGGTGAGATACGGACTAAACTGGCCCATAAACGGCCAAAACAGACCGTATTACACCGCAACTTCCTTTTTGGCAGAGGAGAGTCCATGCTGCAGGTCATCATTTCGCCCGCCAAGCAGATGCGCGCGGCCCAAGATGCTTTTGAAGTCCTGGGCATTCCACCCTTTGTGCGCGAGACGGCTCGCCTCCACCGCGCACTGCTAGATATCGAGCGGAATGAAGGCAGCGGCAGCCTGCAGGCGCTGTGGAACGTGAGTGACAAACTGCTGGGGCCCTGCCTCAACACCCTGCATGAGTTCGAGCCCATCTTGCAAAACGGCGATCTCGACAATCCCGCACTCGCCCGTCACCTCTCCCCTGCCGTCATGTCCTATCACGGCATTCAATACCAAAGCATGGCGCCCGAGGTGATGGATTCCGCACAGCTCGCATGGCTGCAAGACCATCTGTGGATCCTCTCGGGCCTTTACGGATGCGTACGCCCCTTTCATGCCGTTGAACCGTATCGGCTGGAGATGGGCGCGAAGCTTGCCGTCGACGACGCCCGAGACCTCTACGCGTTTTGGAGCGACAAGCTCGCACGGGTCATCGCTCCGGCAGGCTCCAACGCCACGATCGTCAACCTCGCCAGCGCGGAATACGCCAAAGCCGTTCTGACCCGCCTCACCACCGACGCCACGGTCGTCACATGTCTCTTTGGCGAAGGCATCCGCAACGGCAAGCCCATCCAACGCTCGACCGCCAGCAAAAAAGCGCGCGGCTCCATGGTGCGCTGGATGGCAGAAAACAAGTTCGAGGATGTAAGCGGGCTCACCGCGTTCGACGTTGGTTATCGTTACTTTCCCGAGCTTTCAAATAAAAACACTTTGGTCTTCCTGAACGAACAGGCCTTGTAGGACTACCGCTACTTTTGAATGTGCTGCCTAGGCACGGCGTCTATTCCGCCAGGCCGTCGGCTTTTGCAATCTCGCTCGTCGAGCCATCTTGGTAGGTAACCTTAACGTGCTCCACCTCGGACGCCTCAACACCCGACGGAGGCTCCAGG
Organism: Collinsella sp. HCP3S3_E11; assembly: GCF_052067375.1. NCBI lineage: Bacteria > Bacillati > Actinomycetota > Coriobacteriia > Coriobacteriales > Coriobacteriaceae > Collinsella > Collinsella sp. HCP3S3_E11. The sequence continues at coordinate 5,513 of NZ_JBQHQI010000013.1, forward strand.
CGCCATTCCGTCAGGGCTATATCCATGGTCGTGGGTACATCCCCCTGATCTTTGAGCTCGACCGACAGCGTCCTAAGCGACGTATCGAAGGCCACGTGCTCGATCTCTTCACCAGGAATGGAACCACCGCTCAGCTGCAGTTGCACAAACTTGTCGCGCGGATACCAATAGTCGCCCGGCGCGGCAACGGTATTGCCACCCGCGACCTTCGCCGTCATAATCGGCAGGCTATCGTCCGCCTCAAACGTCCAGGAAACTCCCCCACGCCCGCCAAACGTCCAGATACAACAGGCAATCACCATCACGACAAGAATCGCGAAACCAATTGCGACCAGCCCATGATGGGCGCGGCTCTCCTCGGCCGACACATCCCACTGCGTCTCACGATACAGATGCTTGTCTTCCATGTTCGCCTCCCCGCGGGCATGCTCGTCGCGTCAATCGTACCCATTCGAGCTATACTTGAGCCCGCCACATAAACGGGGAGCTTGCAGGACAAGACGGCAGGCTGAGACTGGGCGCGCCCGCCCTGACCCGCAAACCTGATATGGGTAATGCCAACGAAGGGAGCCGTGCCAATGAGCACACAGACCGAGCCCAAGCTCGTCACGCAAATCGATTTCGCCCGCGCCGGGCAAATCACACCGCAGATGAAGGAGGTTGCCGAACGCGAGCATCGCGACCCCGAGTACATCCGCGAGCGCGTGGCCGACGGCCGCATCGCCATTCCCGCCAACATCGTGCATATCAAAAAGGGCATGCGCGCCTTTGGTGTCGGCGAGGGCCTGTCTACCAAGGTCAACGTCAACCTGGGCATCTCGGGCGACAAGGCCGATGCCGCCGAGGAATGGAAGAAGGTCAAGATCGCCGAGGACTTTGGCGCCGACGCCATCATGGACCTCTCCAACTCGGGCAAGACGCGCCAATTCCGCCAGCAGCTCATCGACGAGACGCCGCTCATGGTAGGCACCGTCCCCATGTACGACGCCATCGGCTACATGGAAAAGCCGCTTGTCAAGCTTACCAAGGACGACCTGTTCGAGGTCGTGCGCGCGCACGCCGAGGACGGCGTGGACTTTATGACCGTCCACTGCGGCATCAACAAGTCGGTCACCAAAACCTTTAAGGAGACCGGCCGTCTCATGAACATCGTCAGCCGCGGCGGCTCACTGCTGTTTGGCTGGATGGAGGTCACCGGCAACGAGAACCCCTTCTACGAGTACTTTGACGAGCTGCTCGAGATCTGCCACGAGTACGACGTGACGATTTCGCTCGGCGACTCCTGCCGCCCGGGCTGCCTCTACGACTCCAACGACGCCACCGAGACCGCCGAGATGATCGAGCTGGGCAAGCTGTGCAAGCGCGCTTGGGCCGCCGGCGTCCAGGTCATGGTCGAGGGCCCGGGTCACATGGCGCTCGACGAGATCGCCGCCAACATGAAACTGCAGAAGCGCCTGTGCCACAACGCCCCGTTCTACGTGCTCGGGCCGCTGGTGACCGATATCGGCGTGGGCTACGACCACATCACCGCAGCCATCGGTGGCGCCATCTCCGCGAGCTCGGGTGCCGACTTTTTGTGCTACGTGACACCGGCAGAGCACCTATGCCTGCCTAACGCCCAGGATGTGCTCGACGGCCTCATGGCCACCAAGATTGCCGCACACGCCGCCGACATCGCCAAAAAGGTGCCCCACGCCCGCGACATGGACGACAAGATGGGCCAGGCACGCCGCAAGCTCGACTGGGACGCCATGTGGAAGTGCGCGCTCGACCCGGTCACCGGCAAGAAGCGCTACGAGGAATCCCCCGCCGCCACCGAGGGCACCTGCACCATGTGCGGCAAGATGTGCGCCGTCCGCACCGTCAACAAGGTGTTCGAAGGCACGACGATCGACCTCGGCATGGAGGACTAACTCGTCACCGGAGCCATAATCGGCCACAAGGCGTTCGTCAATTGTTGACGTGTGAACATTTTCTTACATTTACGTAAAGATTGCACCACCCGCCCGGGATCGGCATACAGCCGGCCCGGGCAACTTTATAATGTGGGCAGGAGACCCATTTGAATCCGACCGAACAAGGGAGCGAACATGGATCGCAGTAAGGTACCAGCCGTTCTATCCATCGCAGGATCCGATTCCAGCGGCGGTGCCGGCATTCAGGCCGACATCAAGACCATCACGGCGCACCGCCTGTATGCCGAGACGGTCATCACGGCCATCACCGCACAGAACACCCTAGGCGTCACCGCCGTGCAGAACATCTCCCCGGATATTGTCGCGGCGCAAATCGATGCCGTTTTTGACGATATCCGCCCCAGTGCCGTCAAGATCGGCATGGTTTCTTCTGCCGAGATTATCGAAGTCATAGCCGACCGCCTGAGCGCCTGGGACGCACAAAATATCGTCGTCGACCCCGTCATGGTCGCCACTTCGGGCGCTCGTCTCATCGCCGAGGACGCCGCCGAAGCGCTTACACGCCGCCTGTTCCCACTGGCAAGCGTTATCACGCCCAATATTCCCGAAGCCATGGCGCTGCTCGACTACGAGGTCGATTCCGAGCGCACACAGCAAAACGCTGCCATGCTCCTCACCCGCCGCTTTGGCTGCGCGTCCCTCGTTAAGGGCGGGCATTTTGTCAACCAGGCCAACGATGTGCTAGCAGAGCCCGCGCCGCTCGATGACGAGGGCAACCACCTGGGCGATCCGCTCACCACGTGGTTCCGCCACAAGCGCATCGAGACCGCCAACACGCATGGTACTGGCTGCACGCTCTCGTCCGCCATCGCCTGCGCGCTGGCCCAGGGCATGGATCTTGCCGATGCCGTCAACGCCGGCAAGGCCTACCTAACCGGCGCTCTCGCCGCCGGCCTGAACATGGGCAAAGGCTCCGGCCCCGTCAACCACATGTGGCAGTACTAAAAAGCCAGCAACCAAAACCACCGCACAAACCACCACAAAGGCGCTCGTCCCTTTGTGGTGGTTTGGGGCTGCGCTACTGACCGAGCATCTCTTGGAGCTTGGCTGCCACGGCGTGGCCCAGGCTCTCGTGGCTTTCGGGCATCATGTGCAGATAATCGATATCGCCCGGCTCGGCAAAATCGGCGGCATTCAAAAAGTCGCAGCCAAACTGCTCAGCGACATACGCATAGTATTCGGCAAAATGCTCCGAGGCCTCGACGGAACGCTCGTCAAAGTCGGTCATGTACACATCGGCGATCTGCGGTTTAATCTTGATAGGCGCCATCAGCAGAATGCGCGGGCAGGGCGCAGCGTCGGTCCACGGAAACGCGCGGACGGCGCGAATCAGCGCCATGGCGCCACGGGCGATATCGGAAGCTGTCACGTTAAAGACCGTCTTGCAGTCGTTGGTGCCCAGCATGATCACAATGGCGTCCAGCGGCTTATGGGCCTCGAGCAGCATCGGCAACGCGCGGATGCCGTTGAGATTGGTGTCCAGATGGCACATATCGTCGCGCACCGTTGTGCGGCCGTTTAGGCCTTCCTCAATCACATGCCAGCCCTCGCCCAGGTCGCGCTGGGCCACGCCGCACCAGCGCACATCGTGCGCATAGCGCACCGCGGTGCCATCGCGCATGCCCGCCGGATCGTAGCCATAGGTATTGCTGTCACCAAAGCACAGGACGTTTTTCATCGCAAGCCCCTCCTTCAGCAAAAAGCCGACGGGAGCAGCCCCTCCCGCCGGCTCGACCTATCTGTCAGCGCGCACCGATTACAGATACTTGCGCCAGTCGTCATCATCCTCGTCGTCCTCGGCAGCGGCATGAGCCTGCTCGGCGGCACGGGCGGCTGCGGCACGGGCGGCAACCTGGGCATAGGACTCCTCGTTGCGCTCGGGGAAGCTTGCCAGCACGTGCTCGAACTTGGCAAAATCCTCGTCCCAGCGCGTAGAGGGCACAGCAAAGAAGACCTGCTTGACCTTAAAGTCGCCCGATGCGAGCTCCTTGCGGAAGAGCTCGGCCACGGCCTCGGCGTCAAAGCCGTTGTTGTCACAGCCCCAGGCGCCCAGCACGAGCTTCTCGCGACCAAGCTCGTCGCAGATGGCCAGCACAAAGCGGATGCGATCGCGCAGGGCGTCCAGCAGGACATCGTCACCCACGCGATACTCCTGGCGAGCGCGCTTGGCGTTGGGCGCAGCGGCAACGATCACGTCGGCGTACGCATGCACGTGGTTGCGGTCGAAGCGCACCGCAGGCACCACCAGCGCACGGTTGCGGTACAGCTCACAGTTGATGTTGCGGCGACGGTTCTCGCCGTACCATTTGCGCTGCTTATCGAGCACATTGTACAGATACGAATCGGCACAGAGCGTGGCCTCCTGACCCAGATAGCCCTGGATGTAGCCACCGCCCGGGTTGGTGAACGAGGCAAAGGCGAGCACGGCCATGTCGCAGAACTGCGCGTAGCCTCGGCCGTTATCCAGAATGGCCTGCGTGGCAGAGGCGTCGAGCACGGTGACCTCGGGCAGGACCGGAGCGAGCTCCTCGGCAGCAGGCGCGGGCTCGGTCTCCGTGGCTTCCTCTGCGGGCACAGGCTCGGCCACGACCTCGGTCTCGGCAGGCGCAACCTCGGCGGACTCAGACTCATCGGCAACCTGCTCTTCGGCAGCAGCCACCTGGGCCTTAGCCTTCATCGCCGCGACAAATCCGGCAGGCATGCCCTCGAACTCGCGCACGCCGGCAAGCGAGCGCTCGATATCCTTTGCGCACGCTTCGGACACAGTCGCCACGTGACGCTCGGCGGCCTTGGCACGGGCCTCGCGCTTGGGATTGGGCTGTCCCGCGCGGTTGGGCCTACGGTTACGGTTCCTGTTGTCGACGTCTGCCATAAGTGGTCACCTTTCTCGGTCGCTGCCGCTATCGGCTTTTCCCATCCATGATACCCCGCCGCGTACAAAAAAGGCGGCCCCGAAGGACCGCCTTTCGCATCGATTTGCACGCGGCAAGCACCGCTGCAATCTGGCGCTAGTCGCGACGACCAAGGATGTTCAGGATGCGCAGGAACACGTTGATAATGTCCACGAACAGGTTGGACGCCATGAGCACGGCGTTGGGCAGCGTGGGCGGCACCGTCGTGGCCACATAGGTGTCGTAGCCAATAAAGCCGGCGAACACCACAATCACGATCAGGTCGGTGATGGTCTGCGAGACGCCCATGAACATCAGCACGATCTCGACCAGAATCGTGGCAAGCAGAATGCCAAAACCAATGCCGTACACACGCTGGAAGAATTTGGGGAAGGTCACGCCCAGTGCGCCAAAGACAAAGGTGATGGCGGCAGTGGCGATAAAGGCGGTGTTGATGGTGGGCAGGTCGTAGTTGGCAAGGCCAAACGACGCGGTCAGACCAAAGGTGCTCGCAAAGATCGCGTAACCCGCGAGCGACAGGCCCACGGACTGCTTGCTGGCGGCGGCCGACATCATGACGATGCCGACAATGGTCAGGATAAACGAGCCAAAGACCAGCGGCAGGGCGGCGCCACTCATCATCATGCGCGCAAACGACATGGTGCCCGTAAAGTAGGCACCAGCGCCCATAGCGCAAAAACCCAAAAAGATCAGGGCAGACATGGCAAGGTTGTACGCGCGCGGCGACATCTCCTTGGCACGGCTTGCGCCGGTCTCGATGGGGCCGTTCTGATAGCCCTGGATATCGTTCATAATTTCGTCCTTTCAAAAAGCGCCGCGACAGCGCCGTAGGTGACAAGATTCCTGCCATTGTACCCGAATGGCGCGCGCTCTTACCCGCGGCGCTCACTCTCGAGTGTGCGGTCGAACGCCCACACCCACCACCGCATCAGATGAGCCTGCGAGCCATCCGGTCGCTCACGCGCCTGGTCTTCCAGATACAGCTCGGTCGTATGTCCGCCAAAACGAACCTTATAGGTTGCCGTACGAATGCCGTGAACCGTCAGGCCAAAACCGGTAGACGAGACAATCTCGTCAATCGTAAAGCAGCGGCCGTCGACCCAGCAGACGGTAACCGGCACAACTTGTCCGCCCGCGAGGATGCGGGCCACGACGTCCACATACTGCTTGTGCACGCGCCGAGTTTTGCCATCTGTCTGTCGATATTCCATGCCCCTATTATCGAACGCATGTTTGCATATTGTAAAGCGAACAGACTGTGGTTTTGGGGTGTCGGAGCGAGCGCACGTGTCCTCACGGCGTGTTAGCAAAAAGAACACCCGCGGTCAACAGGGCTAATATTCAATTTTAGTGCCAAAAAATTCACTTCTCCCGTCAGAACTCGGTAAAGAAACCCGCAGGAGGTGATACGATTTATCATGTTTTTGTAACGTTTCTGCAAACTTCGAGAAAGCCCATATATGGACGTAACGTTCTCAGCCTTCCTCGGCCAACTTGTTTCGAACCCAGTCCTTGCCGTCACCGTGTTCCTCGCGCTCGGCGCCATCTTCGTCAACGGATGGACCGACGCGCCCAACGCCATCGCGACCTGTGTCACCACGCGTTGCATGCCCGCCCGCGCCGCCATTCTCATGAGTGCCGCGTTCAACTTTTTGGGCGTGCTCATCATGACGCACTTTAATGCCAGCGTTGCCAACACCATCTCCCATATCGTCGACTTTGGCGGAAACAGCACCATGGCGCTCGCGTGCCTCTGCGCGGCCCTGTTCTCCATCGTCGTCTACGGCGCCACGGCATCGCGTTTTGGCATCCCCACCTCGCAGAGCCACAGCCTCATCGCCGGCCTGACCGGCGCTGCCATCGCCCTCGGCGGCGCCAGCAGCGTCAATGTCCACGAGTGGATGAAGGTCATCTACGGCCTGGCGCTCTCCATCGGTCTGGGCTTTGTCATGGGCTGGATCCTGTGCAAGCTCGTCTCGATTCTTTTCGCTGCCGCCAACAGGCGACGTGCCAACGTCTTCTTTAAATATGCTCAGATCGCGAGCGCCGCGGCCATGAGCTTTATGCACGGCGCGCAGGATGGACAAAAGTTCATCGGCGTGCTCTTTTTAGGTGTCGCCTTTGCCAACGGACAGACCGGCGTCGGCGACGCCGGCATCCCCATCTGGATCATGCTGCTGTGCTCGGCCACCATGGGCATCGGCACCAGCGTGGGCGGTGAGCGTATCATCAAGTCCGTCGGCCAGAGCATGGTTAAGCTCGAGAAGTATCAGGGCTTCTCTGCCGACCTGGCAGGAGCCGCAAACCTGCTGCTTGCCACGCTCACCGGTATCCCCGTGTCCTCCACGCACATCAAGACCTGCGCCATCATGGGCGTTGGCGCCGTCAAGCGCCTCTCGGCCATCAACTTCGGCGTGGTCAAGGACATGATGTTCACGTGGTTCTTCACCTTCCCCGCCTGTGGACTCATCAGCTTTGTTATGGCCAGGCTGTTCATGATGTTCCTCTAGTCAAACCGAACGTCCATCCGGACCGCATTACCTCGCCCACCCGTCTTCGCCCCGAAAGGATCACTCATGGCAAAGAAACCCGATTCGTTCTACTTTGACAACTACGTCGCCTGCGCCGACTTCGCCGTTCAGGCAGCCGAGCTGCTCACCAAGATTTTTGAGAACTTTGACCCCGCGCAGATCCACGACATGCTCGAGAAGATGCATGCGATTGAGCATGCAGCAGACAAGAAGCACCATGAGCTCGAAGACGCCCTGCTCACGGCCTTTATCACCCCGCTTGAGCGCGAGGACCTTAACCTAATGAGCTGCTCGCTCGATACCGTGCTCGACCGTATTGAGGGCGTCGTGCAGCGCCTCTACTTCACCAACATCCAGAGCATCCACCCCGATGCCATCGTGATCGCCCACAAGGTGACCGACGCCTGCCGCGCCATGAAGGACCTGATGGTCGAGTTGCCCAACTACCGCAAGTCCAAAACGCTGCGCGAGCTCGTCATCCAGATCAACACCATCGAGTCCGAGGCCGACGAACTCTACATCAACGCCATGCGTAACCTGCACGTCAACGGCAAGGACCCGCTCGAGGTCATCGCCTGGCGTGACGTGTACGCCTTCTTGGAGTACTGCGCCGACTGCTGCGAGAATGTGGCCGATGTCGTGGATTCGATTGTCATGAAGAACAGTTAATTGGGGGTACGCGTCCCGGCGGCGAAGGGCTGGCCACGGTTTGCTTTCTCACTCCGGCTGCTTTGCAGAGTCGTTCGAAAGTAAACCGTGGCCGGCCCTTCGCCTTACGTACCTCCATTGGAACTTTGGCTGATAGTTTTAGCGCAATGGGGGTTTGGCTGAAGGGCCCTTTGGTACCCGCTCGGACACTTTGGCCCTTGGTGAGCGTTTGACTGATTGCTGCTTTGGGCACTCTTTAGGTTACTTTGGGTTTGTTTGATTTTTAATTGTTGGAGGGCTTGTATGTCGTATATGGATCTGGCTCGGTCTCGGTATTCTTGTCGTTTGTTTGAGGATCGTTCTGTTGAGCAGGCTGTAGTGGATACCATTGTTGAGGCTGGGCGCATTGCTCCTTCTGCTTGCAATAATCATCCAACCCGTGTGATGGTGTTGGATACGCCTGAGCTTCTGGAAAAGGCAACTGCTTGTCAGCCTCGGTTTGCTCGTGATGGGTCCATCTTTGGCGCTCCGCTCATCTTCCTCGTTTGCGGCGTTACCAACGATGCTTGGGTGCGTCCCTATGACCAGATGAACTCCAGCGCTATCGACACCTCGATTGTTTGCGATCAGATGATGATGGAGGCCGAGGAACAGGGCCTGGGAACGTGCTGGGTATGCCATTTTAAGCCCGAGCTAGCCCGCGAGCAGTTCAACCTGCCCGAGGGCGTTTATCCCTACCACATGCTCGTCTGCGGCTATCCCGCCGACCATATCGCCGACCCCGAGCATCGCGAGGCCCGCACCATTCCCCTATCCAATTTCCTCCTCAAGTAGTTTTTGGCCCATGCCCTAAAACCTACCTTTTACCGCTCAAACGTTCGCCGAGTTCTGCCCTATCGCACGCAGAGCTCGGCGTTTTGTTTCCCAACCCGTATACAGCTACAAAAAAGGAGCTCGCAAGCGCGAGCTCCTTTTAAGAGCTAGATTGTAGTTTTGGCGCTAGTCCAGGTCGTCCGCGGCAAAGTTGTCAATCGGGGCGAAGGGGTCGGCCACGGGGACAACCGGATCAGCGACAGGCAGCGGCTCGGCGGCAGGCATGGTCACGGCAGGAGAAGCCGCGGAACCGACCGGCGTAGAAGCCAGCAGATCGGCCGGGAAGGAATTCTGAGCATCGTCCATAAAGTGCTGAATGAGCTTGAGATACTCGGCCTTGAACTCCTCGCGGGAAGCCTTCAGACGGTCAATCTCCTCGAGCTCGGCCTGCTTCTCGGTCAGGGCCTGACGGATGACCTCGCGGGCCTTGGCGTCGGCCTCGTTGCGGATGCGGTCAGCATTCTCGTTAGCGTCGTTGACAATCGCCTCGGCGGTCTGCTGAGCCGCAATGAGAGCGGCGGAAATCTGACGCTCCTGAGCGGAGAAATCGGGAGCGGGAGTGGCGACAGGGGCAGCCTGAGCGGCAGAATCCTGGGCCTGCGCAAGCTGAGCCTGCGTATCGGCAAGCTGCTGCTCGGTGGCGGTCAGGCGACCCTTAAGATCAACGATCTTGGCAAGCATAGCGTCGACCTCGGAGGACAGGGTCTCCAGGAAGACGTCGACCTCGGCGGGATCGTAGCCGCGCTTGGCCTCAGAGAAGGTCTGAGCCTGGATGTCAGCAGGGGTAATAGCCATAACAAGTTCTCCTTTATCATCGCCTTGGCGCTAAGCGCCCGACATAGGTTACTGAGCCAGTCCTATACGAGTATACCTATAAGTAGCTGCAGAATGAGCTTCTGCACCAACTGCAACGCAATAATCGCAACGACCGGTGAAAAATCGATACCGCCCATCGGCGGCATAAACCGGCGAAACAGGTTGAGCCAAGGGCCGCAAACGCTGTCGAGCACCGCCGCGATATCCTGTAGCAAACCACCTTGCTTCATGGGAATCCACGTCATAAAGCAGTAGACCACAATCAACGTGGAATAAAAATTAAACAGCGTGTTGACCAGCTGAACGATGGTGTAGATGTTGATGGGAATCTCCTCGCCTTGTCTTTACTTGAGATAGCCGTCGGCGCGAAGCTTCTTGAGATCCGAATCCTTGACCTCGCAGCCGGCGGGCAGCACCATAAACACGCGATCGCCCACTTCTTTGACCGAAGCGCCCAGGCCGCAGGCAAAGCCATAGCTAAAGTCCAGGACGCGTTTGGCGACCTCGGTGCGAACGCCCACAAAGATCAGCGCGACAGGCTGCTTGGTACGCACGCGGCGCACGACCGTCTCCACGTCGTCATAACTCTCCGGACGAAGAACGTAGGCCGGCAACTGAGGCGTGGCGTTGATGATATTGCTCGCATAGGCAGAGGCATCGCTCGGCGTTGAAGCAGGAGCGGGCACAGCGGCAGCGCGGACCCGAGCGTTCTCGGCGTAGCTTGACGGCGTGTCATAGGCGCCGGGACGATAACCGCCCGCAGCGGCATCCTGAGAGCGCGAAGGCGGATTGTACGTCGTAGCGTGACGGGAGTCGTCGCCGATCAGTTGACCGGAACGCGTGTACACAGCAACCGACTCAGCCTCTCCGCGGCGTGTCTGCCCCAGCAGTCCATTGCTCGGTTCATCTTGCGTGTAGAAGCCCTCGCCCGAAGCACCGCTGTAGCCGTTGTTCTGATAGCCGTCGTCATAGCCGTCATCGTAACCGTAGTCATCATCCTGGCCATAACCCTGGTCATAACCCTGCTGGCCGCCTAGGTGCATTTTATTTTTAATTTCGTCAAGGAAACCCATGGTTGTGTCCTCTCACGGTCTAATGCAGGCGCTCTGATAATCAGCGCGCACTTCAGGCTCTTATTTTACTTCAAAGTACAGTTTACAAGGGACTACACAGGGTAGGTATCTGACGGGAGGGGTGCCGCCAGTCAGATTTTCCATGTGATGTTCAAGCTGTCGCTTGTGGCGGCTATGGTGGTGATCATCAAATCCACCACACGCCGCTTGTCATCAAAAGATACATTCTCCCAGGTATCGAGGTAGCCGGAAATCTGGCTGACCTGTTCCGGGCTGATGGCCTCCACAGTCAACTCCGCTATCCTTGCCAGAAGTTCCTGCTTGCGCCCGTCCAGTTCCGCTATCTTCACATTCACATAGGAGAACAGGACATTGTTTGCCCCCGTCAGACTGTCCACCAGCTTTTCAATCTCGCTGTCTACATGGGCAAGTTCCACTTGCAGGGCGGTGATCTGACCTGCCGCAAGAAGCTGATGAACAACATGAAAATCCAGTCTGCCAGGACAGCGACACGGAACAAGCGTACTTGGCGTTTATCTGCAAACGGCTCAAGCTGAATTTTAGGAAGCTGTCAGTAGAAGAACGGAAGTGGCTGAAAAAGATTGCGGAAAAATCCGACTTGCTGAAGAATCCAAAACCGCAGAGAGGACGAAGATAAAAAATGCCTGAACGGCGGTTCTGGTTTTTCAGAACCACCATCCAGGCATTTTGTTTAGTAATAGAAAAAGGTGCAGTTGATTATTGCGTATTGTCAATCTCTCTCAAACCGGGTAGTAAAAATACGGCAAGCGCAACGATGATAATGCCAATTCCGCAAATGACAAACCATTTCTCAACTCCCAGCCGCTCCGCCAGAGGCCCGGAAATGACAAGGCCAAACGGCATGGCGAGGGAAGCGGCGCTTGTCAGTAGAGAAAAAACTCTCCCCAGATATTCTGGTTTGACCGTTTCTTGAAAAATCGCATTTTGCACACCGTAAAATGGAGCGGAAATTCCCATAACAGTACAGCACACAACAAAGACAAGAAATGCGTCTGGCGGCAAAAGCCCGGAGAGCATATTGCTAACGCCCATCAGGAGAACGGAAAGACCGATGGTGTACCGCCGTTTCTTAAAACCGCCCCAAATGCTCAGAATGACTCCGCCAAGCAGCATACCAACCGCAAAAGCAATTTCAGCGGCAGAGGCATGGGCCGGTGTTCCTTTGAAGTATGACATACAGATGAGAGGAAAAAGCGTACTGATTGGCATATAAAAGAACATATAAATTACACCAATCCAGAGCAGAGCAAAGAGGCCCCTGTTTTGCTTTAATACCACATACCCCTCTTTCATATCCTGTAAAAACTGTTGTCTTTTCGTTTCTGGACATAGTTCAGGCGTTGGTATGGACGAAATCGCAACAGTCACACAGGCAAGGATTGCACCCACAATATCTAACAATATAATTGCATTAAGAGGCCAAACAGCATATAAAAACGCTGCGGCAGCTGGACTGATAATCGCACTTACTGCTTGCATGGTCTGCGTGTAACCAGCGCATTTTGTAAGTTCCTCTTTTGGCACAATCATAGGTGTTGCTGCGCTGAATGCTGGAGAATGAAAAGCAGTTCCCGCACTTCGGATTAACAGGACAACCATAATAGACCATACGGGCAATTCCATGTAAAACGCCACCAGCGCCAGAATACCGCCAGCGGCGGCAATTATCAAATCCGCACCAATCATTACGCTTTTACGGCTGTGCCGGTCAACAAAAGCACCTGCAAACGGGCCTAAACAGGCTTGCGGCAAAAATCCAATCAGTGTTGCCGCCGTCAATATGATTGCAGAATTAGTTTTCGCAACCAAATAAAAGATAATGGCCATTTGCAAAATACCGCTGCTAATAAAGGATATTGCTTGTCCGGCAAGAAGTGTAAAATAAGTTTTTCTCCATGAATTGTTGTTTTGGGTCATAATGCGAACCTCCTTTTTTATTGCATTGTTCCTTTGTTTCTGCAATAAAAAGCAGGCGTTGTCCCACAGAGAGGGCAGACGCCTGCATAACAACAAAGCACGAAAAAACACCACGATACAGTTCAAAGACTGCTCGTGTCAAACCTACGTGTTCCTTTGCATACGCACGCAAAAAAAGCCCACCATCATGTGGAAAGGTACTTCTACTTTTTATTGCTTATTAGCGTACACAAATTAACACACGTAAGCCTCCTTCCAATCTCAAACTGTCGCACAGTATAACACACATCCGATAGCAAACAGGTGCTATGCACCCAGCCGGGAGCATAGCGCCGTTTGTTGTCAGCAGCCCGTTTCACGGTCTGCGTGTAGTTCCTTGTAAACTGACCTAAACTCCGGGCTAAATACTACCCTGCCCAGGCGAACAAGCGTCGAGCCTTCCTCAAGGGCAGGCTCAAAGTCCTCGCTCATGCCGCAAGAAAGCTCAGGCAGACACAGATCGGGGTGTGCCGTCTCCAGCTCATCCCTCAACTCACGCAGCCCGGCAAAGGTGCGGCGCGCCACATCCTTATTCCCCCGGGGCGCCATGGTCATAAGCCCCTGCACACAAATTCCCTCAAGCTCCGCAAGCTCGCCAGCCGCGGCACGAACCTCATCGGGCGAAAAGCCGCCCTTGGACTCCTCGCCGCTTACATTGACCTCGATCAGCACATGCTGAGGACCGGCAAGCTCGCCCGCCTCAATCTTGCGGACGGCACGGCTCGAGATAGCCTGCGCCAAATGAAGCGACCCCACCGAATGAATCAGCTCGGCCGCACCCAGCACCGCATTGATCTTGTTGGTCTGAAGATTACCGATCATATCGAAGCGCACCTCGGGCAGCTCCGGATGCTCCGCCAGCCCCGCAAGCTTGCGAACAAGCTCCTGCGGACGGTTCTCGGCAAAATGACGATACCCTGCCTGGATGGCGGCAACGGTCTCATCGACGCCAACGGTCTTGGAGACGGCAATCAGACGTGCGGCATCGTGAGAACGGCCCGCGCGATCGAGTGCGGCATAAAAGCGTTCGAGAATCTGCTCGCGGCGAGCGCGCATCACGTCCAAATAATTATCCATTGCCAATCGCCTCCGCTAACAGCCATACAAGTAGTCCCATGCTAACGCAAGAGCGCGGCCCTGCATGTGCAAGGCCGCGCTCACTTAGGTATTTACAATCTTTCGACGAACGGAGCTACCCTACTCCTCGTCATCCTCGGTATCGTCCTCGTCCTCGAGGTGCTCGAGCAGGTAGCGAAGACCCTCGCTCACCTCGTTAGCGGGCACCTTGGCAACAAAGCGCGCATCGACAGCGGGCCTCATGATGACGCCCTCGCCCGAAGGTACGCGCATGCTCTCGAGCTCATCCTCGTCCGTACGGGCGATATCGCCGGCGTTCATGCGCTGGCCGGTCAAAAGGAAGGTCAAACGGCAGGCGGCATCGATGGAAATCGAGGCGATGCGATCGAGGTAGCGCGAAACCATGATGGCGCGGCGCAGATCGTCATAGTTGCTGTCGTCGTCCATAAACTCGCCCGCGTCCATGCGGTTGAAGGTACGGAAGAACTTCTCATAGGCCGCATGCACCGGCTCGTCCTCGACGGCCAGGTTGCAGATGATGGACATGTCGTTGGTGACGAGCGCGGAAAGCGACGAGCCCAGCACCTGGTATACGGCTTCGGCCTCGGCCTCAACCGTACCGACGAGCTCCTGGGGCAGCGAGATATCGGCCTTGACCATATGACGCGTGGCGCGGCAGATCTGGCGAACCTTATCGGTCATGCGCTGCAGGTTAAAGTCGACGTAGATGATTGTCTGCAGCAAGCGGAAGTCGGAGGCGACCGGCGACTGCGTAGCGATCAGGTTGTAGCACACGGCCTCCAGGTTGGCGCAGCGCGCGTCAATCGAAAGCGTGCGCTTCTTGGTCTTGGTGGCGAGCTTGCGGTCGTCGGTCACATAGGCCTTCACGGCGTCGTGAAGAGCCAGGTCTACAGCCTCGTAGATGCTCAACATCTCGTGACGAGCCTCGACGAGCTGACGGGAAAACAGTTTGCGCATGGTTCACTCCAATCAGTTGGGTGCGGTCATGCCGCCCGCACAGTGAATACGCACCGGACCAGGTCCGATCGGCTTGGGACTAGTCGCACCGATCAGCCAAAGCGGCCGGTGATATAGTCTTCCGTCCGCGAATCCACCGGGCTGGTGAAGATCGCGTCGGTTTGACCATACTCGATGAGCGTGGCGGGCTCGCCGGCAACCTCCTGCAAGAAGAAGGCGGTGTAGTCGCTAATGCGAGCTGCCTGCTGCATTGAATGTGTGACGATAATGATCGTCATCTCGGGCGCCAGCTCGGCCATCAGATCCTCGACCTTGGAGACGGACGTGGGGTCGATGGCGGAGCAGGGCTCGTCCATCAGAAGGACATCGGGCTGCACCGCGAGCACACGCGCGATGCACAGACGCTGCTGCTGACCGCCCGAAAGCGCCAAACCATCCTTGTTGAGCTGATTGGATACCTCTTTCCAGAGGTTGGCGCGCTTGAGCGATTCTTCCACGATGTCATCGAGGTCGCTTTTGCTAGTCACGCCCTGCAGACGAGGGCCAAAAGCAACATTCTCGTAGATGGATTTAGGGAACGGGTTGGGCTGCTGAAAAATCATGCCCACGCGGCGGCGTAGGTCGACCGGGTCGACGCCCTCGGCATAGATATCGTTGCCGTCGAGCGTCATGGTGCCCTCGACGCGCGTGCCCTCGATAAGGTCGTTCATACGGTTGATACAGCGCAAAAACGTCGATTTGCCGCAGCCCGAAGGGCCGATAAACGAGGTAATGGCGTTTTTGGCGATGTTGAGGTCGAGCCCCGTCAGCGCATGAAAGTCACCGTACCAAAAGTTGAAATCCTTGGCCGTGATGGCCGCTTGCTCCAGCGTGGGAGCGGACTGATAGACGGACATGGGACTCCTTAACTAGCGGCGTTTGCGCGACAGATAACGCGCAAACAGGTTGAAGGCCAGAATAATCGCCATCAGCAAAAGCGCGGTGCCGTAGGCTGCGTTCATGTTGATGCCGTCATTGGCAAGCAGATAAAGGTGAACGGTCATGGGGCGACCGGAATCGAGCGGCGAAATAGGCAGGTTGATGGCCTGGCCCATGGTGTAGAGCACCACGGCGGTCTCGCCGATGGCGCGGCCGATGGCAAGTACGATGCCGGTGGCGATGCGACCAAAAGCCGAAGGAAGCACGATCTTGGAGACGACCTGCCACTTGGTGGCACCCAGGCCATATGCGCCCCAACGGATATAGCGCGGAACGGCGCGGATTGCCTCCTCGGTGGTACGCATGACAATGGGCAGCATCAGAAGTGCGAGCGCCAGGGCGGCCGAAACCATCGAAAGACCCAGGCCCATGGCCTCGACAAACAAGGCGTAGCCAAAAAGGCCCATAACAATGGAGGGCACCGAGGCCAGGGCATCGGCAGCATAGCGAATGATGTCGACAACCTTGCCCTGCTTGGCATATTCAGCCAGATAGACCGCAGCCAAGACGGCAACCGGCGTGCAGATGAGCATGGCGAGCGCCGTCACGTAGACGGTCGAGACGATAGTGGGCCAAATGCCGCCCTCGGCGTTTACTCCCTGCGGCCAGCCAAAGATAAAGTCGAGCGAGATGTGCGGCAGACCGTTGATAACTACATAGGCGATGATGGCGACCAGCACCAGCGTGGTGATATAGGCCGCGGCACGAAACACGCCGAGCATAATCTTGTTGGACAGATCCTTGTTGATGCGGCCCTTCTTACCATGGGAAAGGGCACGCTTGATGCGTTCGCGCGACGAGGTCGTATCGACCGTCGTGTCAACGGAATCGGACATAGCCTACCCCCTCTTCTTCTTGGAAATCAGACGGACGATGCCCACCAATGCGGCGGAAATGATAAACAGGACCACGCCCATGCCAAACAGAGCCGAGCGGTGCAGGCCCGAGGAATAGCTCATGTCGAGCGCGATCTGGCTCGTGAGCGTCGAGATGGGGCTCGAGATGCTGTCCGGGATGACCGGAGCGTTGCCAACGACCATGAGCACGGCCATGGTCTCACCGATGGCACGACCCATGCCCAAGACAATCGCATCGACGATGCCCAACTTGGCTGCAGGCAGCACGACCTTGTAGATGGTCTGCCACTTGGTGGCACCCATGGCATAGGATGCCTCGCGAATGCCCATGGGAATGGAATTGAGGGCATCGATGGTGAGCGTGGTGATGGTGGGAACGATCATGATGGCGAGCACGAACCACGCCGTCAGCGCACCAAAGCCAAGACCGCCGGTCAGCTGCGCGATAAACGGACGGATGATGACCATGCCAAAGAAACCGTAGATGATGGAGGGGATACCCGCCAGCAGGTCGACGGCGGGGCTGATGAGACTGCGCACGCGCTTGCCGGCGATCTCGACCAGATACACGGCCGTGCCCACACCCAGGGGCACACCCATGGCGAGCGCACCGACCGTCACCAGACCAGAGCCCGCCAGCAGCGACATGATGCCGTAGTGGCCCTCGGAGGGCGCCCACGTAAAGCTAAAGAAGTCCGCCAGACCGATGTCGGTAAAGACGGGCAACGCCGAGTACGTGGTAAAGACAAAAATCAGGATGACGGTAACGACCGCCAAGAACGCGCAAGCAAAGAAGATCCACTGCAGCGCCTTCTCTTTGAGATAGGTGCTGCGCGACACCAACGCCAACTCACGCTTTTTTGGCGCCTGAGCCTCTCGCTCAATCTGGGGGGTTTCCTGTGCTTCCATGCTACTCACTCCCCTTTCCGTCGTTGGTGACGGGAATAAAGCCCGCCTCGCGAATCTGCTTGTCCATCTTCTCCGACGTCACATAGTCAATGTAGTCCTGTGCACGCTGCGAAGGCGTACCCTTCACAAAGAAGTAAAGGTCGCGCGAGATGGGGTAGCCGCCACTTGCGACCGTCTTCTCGGATGCCTCGACATGGTTGACCGAAACAGCCTTAACCGAAGTCTTAGCGTTGAGGCTCTCGACAAAACCCAGCGAGATGTAGCCAATGGCACCACGCGAACGGGACACGACATCGCGCACCTGGCCCGTGCCCGAAAGAACGGCAGAGCGACGATCGAACGGCGTGCCGTCCATCACGATGGTACGGAAGGCCTCGCGCGTACCGGACGCCTCATCGCGGTTAATAACCTGAATCTTCAGGTCCTCTCCGCCGACTTCCTTCCAGTTGGTAATCTTACCGGCGTATATGTCGCGAAGCTGCTCGGTCGAGAGGTTGTCGACCGGATTATCGTCGTTCACGATGACTGCGATGCCGTCGTGCGCGATTACAATCGGGGTCAGGCCCAGGTTCTGCTCGTCGGCATTGAGGCCACGAGACGAGCTGGCGATGTCAGCCGTGCCGTTGCTGACGGCCTCGATACCGGCAGAAGAGCCAAGGCCAGAGACGAGCACGTCGGTGCCGGTCTCCTCCTTAAAGCCCTCGGCCGCAATCTCGGCAATGGGAAGGCAGGTGGTCGAGCCGGCCACGGTGATAGAAGACGTGGAAGATCCCGAGGAGCAGGCACACAGCGTAAGCGTGAGCACTGCCGCGCTTAGGACCGATGCGATCTTTCTCATAGCATCACGCCGATCGCAGCATGGCGCCCACAGGTGCCGCCCTCGTTACGGTAGGAATAAAAGCGGTCGTTCTGACGAACGGTGGAGAGCTTGGTGTCCACAATGCCTCTCGCTTCGACGCCGGCGTCCATCAGCGCCTCGCGAATGGCGGCGGAAAGATCGAGCATACGAGAAGCGGCAGCATCGATGCACGCGAACTCGGAGGCAAAGCGGTCCATAAGTTCTTGGGACACCTCGTACTCGTCACCCAGGATATGAGGCCCAATATAGGCAGAGATGTCGTCTGGCTTGCAGCCAGCCGCCTCGCAGAGCGCTTGGCACGCCTTGGCGGAAATGCGCGCAATCGTGCCCTTCCAGCCAGAATGCACCACGGCAAAGCCGCCGGGAGCCACCAGCACAACGGGAACACAATCGGCAAAGCAAAGCATCACGGGCACCTCATGCGCCGTGCAGACGAGGGCATCGCAGCCCTCGGCAATCTGCTCGCGAATGTTCTCGAGATCATCGGCGCCGTTCGAGGTCACCGTCACGACATTGTCACCGTGTACCTGATTGGGGACAAGCAGGTTGTGCTCGCACTCGGCAATACCCATGGCCTCGAGTACGCGGCGACGATTTTCTTGAACGGCAAAGGGGTCATCGCCAACATGCGAGCCCAGATTGAGTGAGGAGTACGCATCTTCGGAAACACCGCCAGTGCGTTCGGTGAAGGCAAAGCGGACATCGTGCGTCGCGCCCTCTACCAACGTAACTCCATCATGGTCGACACGCGAAACGTTGTCCGCACGTGCTGCCATACTAAAGCCTCCTAATAACACAAGTATCGCGGCCAAGCCGCAGCAGTCCGTGCCATACGGCTGCCATACTTCTACAAAAGGATACCCGCAGCGGTAGGGACCAAACGTAAGGGGAACGTAAAGAGATTGGAGGCTTTCGTTTACAAACGAGAAACAAAACGGGGTGCATCCAAATGGATACACCCCGTGCAGGTCGTTGAGAAAAACGAACTAGAAGCTACCACGCTTAAGGAAGTCGGGAAGCTCGAACTGGTCGTTACCAAAATTGGGAAGTTCCGTACCGCCGACGTTGCGGGTCGGGGCAGACTGAGCCGAGTTTGCAGCGGGAGCGGTACGCTGAGGCTCGGCAACGGAAGCCTTGCTCTGGGACTGCTGGGCAGCGAAGAGCTCATCCTGACGGTTGACATTAGAGTCGGAGAAGCCCGTAGCGATAACGGTGATGCGCACCTGATCGCCCAGGGACTCGTCAACAACGGTACCAAAGATGATGTTGGCCTCGGGATCGACGGCGTTGGCGACAACGTCGGCAGCGTCGCTGATCTCTTGGATGCCCAGATCCTTGGAGCCGGCGATGGAGAGCAGGACGCGCGTAGCACCATCGATAGAGCTCTCGAGCAGCGGGCTGGAAATAGCCTGCTGGGCGGCGTCGACGGCACGGGTGTCCCCAGAAGAAGTACCGATACCCATCATGGCGGTGCCGGCCTGCTTCATGATGGTCTTAACATCAGCGAAGTCCAGGTTGATGATGCCCGGGACGGTGATGAGGTCGGTAATGCCCTGGGTGCCCTGGGAAAGGACGCCATCGGCAATCGCGAAGGCCTCGAGCATGGTGGTCTTCTTCTCGGCGATGTCGAGCAGCTTGTCGTTAGGGATAACGATCATGGTGTCGACGCAATCGGAAAGGGTCTTAATGCCCTCTTCGGCGCTCTTCTTACGCTTGCGGCCCTCGAAGGTGAAGGGCTTGGTCACGACGGCGACGGTCAGCGCACCGACCTCGTTCATCGCGATATCGGCAACGATGGGAGCGGCGCCGGTGCCGGTGCCACCGCCCTCACCGCAGGTGATGAACACCATGTCGGCGCCAGCGAGTGCCTCGGCAATGTCATCGCGGGACTCATCGGCAGCCTTGCGACCAACCTCGGGGTTGGCGCCAGCGCCCAGGCCGCGGGTAAGGTCGGTGCCGATGTGGACCTTGATATCGGCATCAGAGATCGCGAGCGCCTGAGCATCGGTGTTGATGGCAACAAACTCGACGCCACGAATGCCCTCTTCGATCATTCGATTGACCGCGTTGGTACCGCCGCCGCCGACGCCGACCACCTTAATGACGGCAAGGTAGTTGTTGATCTCTGTCTCGTGCATGTCGGTCCTCCGAACAAAGGTTATAGCCATAGCATGGGTTGACCCCTGCGCACATTAACCTTCAGGTTGAAAGTAAATGCAAAGGTAAACCGTATTATGTTTGCACATTATGAACGTATCAGTCAAATAATTGACCGTGAAAACCAAACAAACCAGATAAACGGCGTGGTATGGCCCCTCAACAAAGCCACGCACCGACGCTAAGCGGTCGGTGCGTTTCTAAACGTATAGTTGCCGGGAGACCGAACGTTGATGTAGGTTACGCCCTCTACCTGCGACAGAAGCTTGGTCACGACGCGTTCCTTCTTGGCGATATCATCAGAATCGCCCAGCGAGACCTCAACGCCATTATCAAGATTCGCCGAGATGGCCTCGACCGAAGGTATAGAAATATCCTTGATCTGCGCCAAGAATTCGCCGGAAAAACCACGCACGTAATCCAGGCCCGCTTTAACGGCCTTGGAAGAAACAGCCCGCCCCGAAACCGGCTCGACATCAGCCGAGACATCGGTAAGCAGCACGGCCCCGTAGTGCTTGGCCAGCGCCAACGCAGCATCGATACCGCTCAATGTGTTGGCGCCCTCACCCGAAGTGACGACATTTCCCTGGTCGTCCACCTCCACAGAGGTCGAAAGCGGTGCGATCCAGGTGTCATCGTCGCCGATGGCCCAGGCAAGATCGTCGGAACTTATATAAGCGATCGCGGTGACCTTGCGCTCCGTCGGCGTAATGACGAGCGTGTGGGGAAACTGCCGTTGAACGTCCACGCCCGAAACCCACGGGTTCTGCTTGAGATCTTCGGTAATCTGGTCGGGATTTACGTTGAAGAGCGATGTGTTCTCGGGCAGACTGATCAGCTGCATGGCATCGTGCTTGGTCACATGCTCGCTGCCCTCGATCTGAATATCGGTAGCGGCAAACAGGCCGGAATTGATAACGACGATGGCAACGACGGCAAGCACGGCCACAGCCGCCAAGATACCGCCCACGATTTTGCCCTTGCCCTTAACGGCAGAGGCGGCCTCGGACGTCTTACTCGCCATGGCGCCAAGCGACGACAGCGGATTGATACCCTTATTGGTCGCAGGTGCCTTAGTGGCGGGCACCGACGTCAACGAACGCGGCTTGGCAGCGCCCAACGTACGACCGGGATGCGTCGCTTTAGCCCCCAGCGAGGGCTTGGGCGTCACTATGGGGCGAGAGGGCTTGGCACCCATCGCCGACTTAGACGTCACCGAGGGGCGCGGAGCCGGGTAAACCGTCTTTTTTGCGGCAGTGCGTCCACCAAGTTGCGAGCCGACGACCGGACGTTTGGCGGACCGTACGGATCCAGCGGGCTTGGAGGACACAGGGGGCTTGCGTTGAGGCTGGACGGGTGCGCCGGAACGCCCTCCGGCGCGGCGGAAGGTAGGTTTCGATGCTCTAGAAGCCGAGGAATTTGACTTCCGGTCTGAGCTCGATGCCATACGCCTCCCTCACCTTTCCGTGCACATGCCTGATAACCGCGGCCACGTCATCGGCCGAGGCGGTACCGTTATTAACGATAAAATTAGCGTGTACGGGCGAAACTTCCGCACCGCCAACCGAAAAACCCTTTAATCCACAATCCTCAATCAGCTTGCCAACGCTCGCGTCGGGTGGATTGCGAAAGACCGACCCGCAAGAAGCGCGACCCATGGGCTGCGTGCGTTTGCGCCTCGTCAGGTACCGCTCCATACGCTCGCGAATGTCGGCCTTAGGCGCAGGCTTGAGCTTAAGCACGCACTCGAGAATAATCTCGTTACGCGGCAGGCTGCACTCACGGTAGCCCCAGGCAATCTCGGACCCCGCATAATGCTTAATGCCGGATGCCGGGTCAAACGTGACCACATCCTCGACAAGCGAACCTATCCACTCGGTACGCGTACCGGCGTTCATAGATACGGCGCCGCCGACCGAGCCGGGGATGCCAACCGCAAACTCAAGGCCCGAAAGCCCGCGCGACAGGGCATCGTTGACCAAACGTGCGAACATAACGCCCGCGCCAACGGTCAGCGTGCAACCGTCCTCGGCAACAACGGTGCGCTGAAACTCACGCCCCAGCGAAATGACGGCGCCGCGATAGCCCGCATCGGCAACGAGCAGATTAGATCCCTTGCCGATAATGACCCACGGCACCTGCTCACGGTCGAGCACTGCCACGGCACGACGAAGGGCATGATAGCTATGGCACGTCACGAAGAGGTCGGCCTTGCCGCCGATACGATAACTCGTATGACGCGCAAGGCGTTCATCCTCGACTACATCCGTGTCGATCATGCCCGAAAGCGCCATGACGGCGTTAAACAGACCCATAGGGGCTAAGCGTCTTTCTTGGCAGTCAGATACTCGATAAACTCAGGGCCAACGGTCGTAACGTCGCCGGCGCCCATAGTAAGCAGCAGATCGCCCTCACCTACCATCTTCTCGAGCTCACGATTGAGCTCGAGACGGCTGGAGCAGTACACGACCTCCTTGCCAGGGTGCTTGGCGCGCACAGTATCAGCGAGCATCTTGGAGGTTACGCCCGGAATCGGCATCTCGCCGGCAGAGAACACATCGATGAGCAGCAGCTTATCGGCATTGGCGAAGGCATCGGCAAAGTCATCGCACAGCGCCTGCAAACGCGAATAGCGGTGCGGCTGGAACACGACGTCAACATGCTTATAGCCCAGCGACGAGGCGGCGGCAAGCGTCGCCTTGATCTCGGTGGGGTGATGGCCGTAGTCATCGACCACGGTGATGCCGTCAATATCGCCCACATGGGTAAAGCGGCGGCGGACGCCCTCAAAGCTCGAAAGCGCCTCGGCTGCGGCATCGACGTCGAGACCCAGGACATGGGCAACGGTTAGCACTGCCGTGGCGTTGAGCATGTTGTGGCGACCGGGGTTGCTCTTGATCTCGACAGCATGCTCGGTCCCATCCTCAAAGCGAACGGTAAAGTCGCTCTGAATGCCCTTGACATCCGGATGCACGCAGACGACGTCGTTGGTTTCGGCAAAGCCATAGGAAAGCACGTGGCGACCCGTCGACTTGGCGAGTTCGACCAGATGCGGGTCCTCACCGCAAACGATGACGGTACCGCTCTCTCCAACCAGGCCCATAAACTTGGCAAAGGTGGCCTCGATCTCCTCGATGCCCGAGTAGTGGTCGAGATGGTCGGCCTCGACGTTGGTCACGATGACCACGTTGGGGTTCAGGAACAGGAACGAGCTGTCGGACTCATCGGCCTCGGCGACAAAGTAGTCACCCGAGCCGTTCTTTCCGTTGGTATCGTAACCCTCGACGATACCGCCGATCAAAAAGCTGGGATCCAGACCCATGCGGTCGAGCATGGTGGCACACATCGAGGACGTCGTGGTCTTGCCGTGCGTACCGGCAACAGCGATGGTGGTGTAGCCGTGGCCCAGAGCCGAGAGCATCTTGGCGCGGGGCCACACAGGAATACCGAGCTCGCGAGCACGCACAAGCTCGGGGTTGGACTCGGGAATAGCGGTAGAGACCACGACCACGTCGGGCTTGACCTCATCGATCGTGGCGGCCTCGTGGCCCACATGAACCTTCACGCCAGCACGGGTAAGCTGACGAATGTAGCGCGAGGTCTTAAGGTCGGAACCGGTAACGGCATAGCCGCGCTCGTGCAAAACGAGAGCGATGCCGCTCATGCCGGCGCCACCGATACCGATAAAGTGGGCGCTCTTGAACTCGGGCGCGGAGGTTGCAGTCTGGGAATCAGCCATGTGCTCGTGTACTCCTTGCGTAAACACTGCCTGTAACCCGTTAACTGTACCGCACCTACCGCATCCGCGCGAGCGCAAGCTCGATATCCCGTCTAACTAACGCAAACCCTCTACCGCATCGGCCAAAAGTGCGGCGGCGCGGTCCTGAGCCAACCCGCGCGCCGCCTGACGCATGGCATCGCGCGCTGCGGCGTCATCGACCAGATGCAGCAGCTCCTCGGCAAACGCCGGAGCATCGATATCGGCATCGGCACAAAGCACGCCGGCACCGGCATCGACCAGATAACGCGCATTGGTCGTCTGGTGGTCGGCCGTGGCATGCGGATACGGCACGAGCACCGAAGGCACGGCGAGGGCGGCAATCTCGGCCACGCTCGAGGCGCCGGAGCGCGAGAGCACCAGGTCAGCTGCAGCTAGCATGTCGCCCATGTTGTCAATGTAGGGCTGGACGCGATAGCGCTTCGTCTCATCGGACGTCAGCGCCAAAGCACGCTCGGTGTCCTCAAAGCCTTCGGCTCCCGTCGAATGCAAAATGTAGAGATTCTCGCGGGTCAGCAGCTCACTCTTGAGCGAGGCTACGCGCTCGTTGAGATGCTGGGCACCGAGCGAACCACCAAAGACGAGCAGAAGCGTCGCATCCTCGGGCACGCCAAGTGCCTCGCGGCCGCGGGCGCGATCGCCCTCAATGACCGAGCGGCGCACCGGATTACCGGTCATGAGCACATGCTCGGGGTCGCCCTCGCGCTCAAAGACAGAGCGCGCAGCCGGCACCGAGATACACACGCGGGCGGCATGGGAACTCATCATCTTATTGGCCAGGCCCGGAACAGAGTTCTGCTCGTGCAGCAGATACGGAACGCCCGCATCCTTGCACCAGCCCAGCAGCGGGACCTCGACGTAGGCACCAAAACCGATGGCAGCATCGGGCTTGCCAACCTTTGAGAAATGGCTGGCGAGCGAGCGCTTGGCCTTATTGACGCGCCACAGCGAGCTCAACGCGGTCCAAGGACGGGAACGGTCGAAGCCCGTGACCGTGATAGGTACAAAATCGAACCCGGCCTCGGGAACCAAACGACCCTCGAGCTTGTGCGACTGGCCCACGAACACAACATGATGTCCGCGGTCGCGCAACTCCTCAGCCAAGGCAAGCGCAGGGTTGATATGTCCCGCCGTGCCGCCGGCTGCGATAGCAACGGTCATCTTATCGGTCATGAAAATCCCTTCGTACGCGCGGTCCCTGATCGTCAGTGCGCAGACGCGCCGACGGGTCCGAATTCAAATTGATTCGATTATATCCGCCGCCCGAGCTTCGGGGGTTCGGGCGTTGGGGACGCCCCTGCGGAGCCGTTCGCGGGCGCGGACGAGCCGCCGGCTCGGACGCAGAGCCATCCAAGACGGTAAAACCGTTGCGCGAAGGGCGATCGCCGCGCACATGGGGCACGCCGGCGGTGCTCTCGTCCATAACGGCAAAGCTCTCGCGGCGACGGTCGTACTCATCACGACGGGCGCTCTCGTGCGAGACGCGCAAGATCAGCCCCGCAAGCATAAGCGATACGATAATCGACGAACCGCCGTAGCTGATAAATGGCAGCGGCTTACCCGTCATGGGAAACACGTTGAGGATGCCCAGCGCATTGATCAAAAACTGTACCGCGAGAATGACTGCGGAACCCGATGCCATGAGCGCTCCGCGACGGTCCGCAGCCTGTTCGGCAATGCGAAACGCTGAGTAAATCAGCATCGCAAAGACCAAGAAGAGCAGCGCGGTCCCGACAAAACCGACCTCCTCGCCGATAATGGCCAGAATATAGTCGTTGTGTGCCTCGGGCAGATACGAATACTTCATGGTGGAGTTACCGATGCCGCGGCCGAACAAGCCGCCCGAAGCAAACGCCATGATGGCAAGCGTTGCCTGATAGCCATCGCCATACTCGTCGGCCCAAGGGTTCAGGGCAACCTGAACACGCACCATGCGGTACGGCTCTGCAACAAGCGCAAACACACTCATGACAATGACG
Organism: Collinsella sp. HCP3S3_E11; assembly: GCF_052067375.1. Classification (NCBI taxonomy): domain Bacteria; kingdom Bacillati; phylum Actinomycetota; class Coriobacteriia; order Coriobacteriales; family Coriobacteriaceae; genus Collinsella; species Collinsella sp. HCP3S3_E11. The sequence continues at coordinate 31,912 of NZ_JBQHQI010000013.1, forward strand.
AGAATGATCACGCCGATGATAAACTTGGGGTCTAGGCCCGCAAATAACGCCATACACATGAGGGTCAGCGAGATGATCAAGACGGTGCCATAATCGGGCTGGATAAAGATCAAAAAGAGCGAAATGCCCAAGTAGACGACCATCTTACGAAGGAACTCGTTGATGTTGCCACCGGGCGAAAAGAAACGGTCGAGTATGATGGCCGAATACGCGATGGCAAACGGCTTTAAAAACTCAGACGGCTGGAACTGAATACCGGCGATGTTGAGCCAGCGCGTGGCGCCACGGCTGCCACTGCCGACAAGAAATACCGCAAACAGCAAGAGAATCATGCCGATAAGGAAGATCCTAAGTACATTTTCCCCAAACCAGCTGTCCGGCAAGACGCGAACGATCGCAACCATGGCAAGCACGCCAACCCCGGCAAAGGTAGCCTGTCGAACCAGGAAAAACGTCGCCGAGCCGTTCTCGTGCAATGCCTCGACCGATGACGCCGAGTACACCATCAGCAGACCAAAGCACACTAAAGTAAACAGGCACGCCATGAATATCAAACGAGGGCGCATGATGCGGGCGGGGACGCCGGCAATATAGCGTTCGCTGAGCGTCTGCCCGCCGCGACCGGAACGCGGCGTACTGCGCTGCGAGGAAGCACGGTCCGAGTCGGGCCTCCTCATACCTTGTCGGGGGCTCTCCTCTCTCACCGGCGGCCCCTATTCCATTTGCGATTTCGCTGCGGCGGCAAGCTGGGCCACGTAGTCCTTAAACACGCGGCCGCGCTCCTCGTAGCCCGAGAACTCATCGAACGAAGAACAGGCGGGAGAAAGCAGGATCACGTCGCCTCGGCTCGACAGCGAACGGGCAACGTCGACGGCGTCGCGCAGGTCGTCAGCCTGAGCGATATCAACGTCACCATCGACATCGGCCTCGTCCATAGCGGCGGTAAAGCGCTCGCGCGCATCGCCAAAGCAGACGACCGATCGCACGTTGTCCATGACAACGCGGGCGAAGGACTCGAGTGGCGTGCCCTTATCGTGACCACCGAGCAGCAAGATCACGTCGTCGTCGGGAAACGCCGTCAGGGCCTTTTCGACCGCATCGGTGTTCGTTGCCTTGGAATCGTTGACGTAGCGCACGCCATCGATCTCGCCACAGGGCTCAACGCGGTGCTCCAGCGGCTGGAATGAGGCCAGGCCGCGACACACACCGTCGACATCGGCACCGACGGCCAGGGCAGCCGTGGCAGCGCACAGGGCATTGATGACATTGTGATGTCCGGAGATTTTGAGCTCGGACGTGGCGATGAGCGGGGTCTCGACGCCCTTCAGGCGAATGACCATCTTGCCATCGCGCACAAATGCGGCGTCCTCGCCCGCAGGCTCGTCAAAGGCGACCTTGCAGATGCGACGACCCGGCGTGTAGACATACTCATCGAATTCATGGATACCGGCATCCTCGACGTCGATAACCACAAGGTCATCATCGACCATATTCTCGAAGAGCTTAATCTTGGCGAGCGCATAGTTCTTATGGCTCTTGTGCCAGCCCAGATGGTCGGGGGTGATGTTGAGCAGCACCGCCACACGGGGGTGAAGCTCCTGGGTCGTTGCGATCTGATAGCTCGAAAGCTCAGCTACAAACCACTCGTTATGCGCGCGGTCGTCGATTTCGTTCACCGGAGGCTCACCGATATTACCGACAGCAACGCTCGCCTCGCCCGCTGCCTTAAGCAGGTAGTCGGTCAGCGACGTGGTGGTCGTCTTGCCATTGGTGCCCGTGATGGCGATCCAATTTTGGGGAGACAGGCGGTAGGCAAACTCGGGCTCACCCATGATCTGGACAGCGTGATCGCGGCCAGCCTTAAAGAATGCCGAGAACTCCGAGATGCCCGGACACGTCACGCATACATCAAACGCGCCCTCGACCTGCTCGGTTCCGTAGACAAACGATACCCCGCGCGCCTCGAGCGAGCGCGTGGCATCATTGGGCTCGGACGTGCCGCCACCGTACACGGTAACGGTACTCACGCGCTCGGGGTGCGCAAGCGCCCAGCGAGCGACATCTAGACCGGACTTACCCTGGCCCAAGACGAGCAGGCTAAAGGAATCTGCAAGAGGCATAAAAAACCACTATCCCAACTGGAAAAACAGGGCAAGGCCCAGAGCGCCAAAAGCGGCAGCGACAATCCAAAAACGGATGACGACCTTAGTCTCGGCCCATCCCTTCTTCTCGAAATGATGATGAATGGGCGCCATAAGGAAGACGCGCTTATGCGTAAAGTGGAAGTAGACGACCTGAATCATGACCGACAGGGTCTCGACGATAAACAGGCCGCCGATGATGAGCGAGACGACCTCGGTGTTGGTCATAATGGACGTGCAGGCAAAGGCTGCACCCAAGGCAAGAGAGCCGGTATCACCCATAAAGATGCTCGCCGGATAGCAGTTGAACCAAAGGAAGCCCAGGCAAGCACCAGCACATGCGGTACAGAAGATAGACAGGTTTACGTCACCGTGCAAAAACGCCATGGCAGCCATGGCAAGCATGGCAATCATAGAGGTGCCACCGGCAAGGCCGTCCAAGCCATCGGTCAGGTTCACGGCATTAGAAAGACCGGCGATCATCAACCAGCAAAAGACGATGTAGAGCCACGGAAAGGTAAGGCCACCAATGGTGGTCGAGAAGATACCGAGGTCAATCGTCAGACCGCCGGGAAAACGAATCTCGGGGGCAACGCCGCACCAGCTGACGGCAAGCACGGTAAACGTGACGCAGATGATGGTGAGACCGATCATCTTGGCGTGGGGCGTCAGGCCGAGCGAACGACCGTGCGTGACAGAGGTCAAATCATCGATAAGGCCCAGAACGCCGGTTGCAAGCGTGGCAAGCAGCACGAGCACAAGCTCGGTGGTGAGCTTGCCCATCAAAAGGCACGTCAGCGAAACGGCTACGAGAATGACAACGCCGCCCATGGTGGGCGTGCCCTGCTTAATCAGGTGGCGTTTGGGTCCATCGGCGCGGACCTGCTGGCCGATACCCTCGACCTTAAGAAGCTTGATCCACCACGGCATGAGCAGCAGCGCAATGGCGGCGGCGATGCCAAGTCCCAAAAAGGCCTGGTATGTAGGATACGCGGGGTTCCCGAACATGGGCTAGCACACACCTTCCACAAAGCGGTCGAGCTCGACAAAGCGAGAGCCCTTGACCAGCACAACGTCATGTTTCTCAAGTGCGCCGGCCATACGGTCGAGCACCTGCTGATAATCGGAGAACACCTGGATGCGGTCCTCGTCCATGCCCATCATGCGCGCGGCTTCGGCCATACGAGCGGCCAGCTCACCGCCCACGCACGCCAGCATATCGAGCTTCTTAGCCGCGGCATAGGCGCCCACCAGCTCATGCATGCGGGGGGCCTCGTCGCCCATTTCGCCCATCTCGCCCAGAATCGCCATTCGAGAGCCAGAACACGAAAGCGAGCACAGCAGGTCAAGGCCAGCAGCCATGGATTCGGCGCTGGCGTTATACGAGTCGTCGATAATGCGGGCACCGCTCTTGGCGTGTTTGATCTCCTGACGATGACCGGTAATCGCGATACCCCTAAAGGCAGCATCGATCTGCTCGGGGGTCACACCCAAACGATAGGCAACTGCGGCGGCTTTAACGGCATTGGGAACGGACTGGACGCCGGGAATGGCGAGCATGGTGTCAACGGACTCACCCATGCCAAAGTCAAGCGTAAAGACCGGGCGGCCCTCATCATCAATGTGAATGCCGCGGGCGCAAACCTCATCAACATCCGAAACACCCGCCAGCATCACGTCGATACCCGCGGGCTCGGCAAACGTCTCACGAATGAACGAGGTGAAGTCGTCTTCGCCGCCCAAAACCAGCAACGGGAGAAGGTCGTCGGCGGCACACATGCCCCCAACAATCTCGGACTTAGCGCGGGCGATATTCTCGCGACTTCCCAGGATTCCAATATGAGAGGTGCCGATCTTGGTCACGATGGCAAGGTTGGGATTGGCGGACCGAGAAAGGCGCTCGATCTCGTGAAAATGGTTCATACCCATCTCGAGAACCAGCACCTCGGTGTCGGCAGGAGCGGCCAAAACCGTGAGCGGCATACCGATCAGATTGTTGAAATTACCCTTGGTGGCCCAAACGCGATAGCGCTTGGCAAGCACTGCCGCAAGGACATCCTTGGTCGTCGTCTTACCGATAGAGCCGGTAATGCCAACCACGAGGCAGCCAAGCTGCGTGCGATAGGCATGTGCCAGGCGCAGCAAAAATTCCTCGGGATCATCGGTGTGTAGGATGGCGCAGCCCTTACGCTGAGCCAGCGATACAAGCTCGGCATTGGGCTCGCGCGTCATCACAACAGCGCCGGCGCCCGATTCGATGGCGCGGGAAGCAAAATCGTTGCCGTCGACTTTTTCACCCGGAAAGGCAACAAAAATCGTGCCTTCCTCAACCTGGCGCGAGTCGATAACGCACCCACGGCATACCCGATCGGCTTCTCCCGTCACGGTCCGGGCCCCTGTTGCGGCCGCGAGGTTGTTGACGGCGATCTCTATCATTGCAGCTCCCCTGTAAACCTAATAATGCTATCGGCGTATTGTATCCCAGCGCCGCGCATGCGTGGTGCAGGGCATGTGAACACCCTCCAGATTAATCGACAGCCCTTTTCAGGATTGTAACCCCCTACTTGGTGCGTGGGATACCCAACACATCGAGCGCGTTAGCCATAATGACCTGGAACGGCACGGCGGCAGCATCCGAACCGCTCGGCGTTCCGTCGAGCGTGATATAGCACAAAACCTTGGGTGCTTGCGCCGGGGCAAACCCCATAAAGGACGACATATAGCTCGCTTTGAGGTAGCCGCCTTTTTCATCGGCGCGCTCGGCCGTACCGGTCTTACCCGCCACGTCGTAACCGTCGACGGCGCCCCCGACACCCGTGCCCTCGGAAACGACCGTCTGCATGCACGATATCACCTGGGCGGCGGCGTCCTCAGAAATCGCCTGCTCGCCCTCGCCCCAGTCCTTCTCCTCGCCTTTGCTGGATTTATAAAAGTGCGGCGTCATCATCACGCCGTCGTTGGCAATGCCGCCCACGGCGCGCGCAATCTCGATCGGCGAGACAGACAGCGCTTGGCCAAAACTCATCGAGCCCAACGTGGCGCCGTCATACTGGTCACGCTCCTTGACAATGCCAAGGCTCTCGCCGGGAAAATCGATGCCCGAACTGTGTCCAACGCCCCATTTGTCCACGTACGCGGCAAAATCGTCCGCGCCGATCTTATGCCCGACCAATACAAAGCCAACATTGGATGAGCGGCGCATCATCTCGCGCACATCCATGGTCATGGCGTAGTCACGCTTATCGGCATCGGTGACGGTATCGTCGCCGACCTTAATGCTCGCCGGCACCTCAAACGACGTACTCGAGCGCACGACGCCCAAGTCGAAACCCGCACCTGCAACGAGCGTCTTAAAGACCGAACCGGGTTCATACGCATCGGTGACCAAGCGCAAGTTCATATCCTCGGTCTTGGCGTTCTCCAAATTGGTCGGGTCGTAGGTCGGATACGAACAGGCGGCCAGAATCTCGCCGGTAGTAGGGTCTGTCACCAAAGCCGAACCGTTCTTGGCTTTGGTCTTCTCGACCGCCTCCGCCAGAGCGTCCTCTGCTGCACGCTGGATATTGACATCCAGCGTCGTCACGATGTCAACGCCATCGATGGCGGCGACTTTTTTATAGGCGCCACCCGCAATATAGCTATCGTCCCTCGCACGCTCTCGTACCAGCGTGCCGTTTGTTCCGGTCAGCAATTTGTCATATTGCTTTTCAAGTCCCGTTAGGCCCACGTTGTCAACGTTCACCACGCCTAGAACCTGCGAAGCCAGATTGCCGTATGGATACACCCGCTTCATCGCCTGCTCAAAGAGCACGCCGGGCAGATTTTTCTTCTTCAATGCCGCGGCATCGTCCTCGTCCACCTGGCGCTTGATATACACCCAGGTGCCATCGGACTGAACCAGCTTGCGGCAAGTCTTCTTATCGATTCCAGTCGCCTTAACCAAGGCCGATACCGTTTTATCGACATCCTCGATCAGCTGTGGATTCACGGCGACATTGCTGCACTCGACCGATGACGTCAGCACGTTGCCGTTTCGGTCGTAGATCGTGCCGCGTTTGGCGTAAAGCGTCTCCGCAAGCAGGCGTCGAGCATCGGCGCGCCCGCGCAACTCATCGGCATTTACGATCTGGTAGTCGGCAAGGCGGATGGCGCCCGCAGCCAGGCCCAAACCGATACAACCCATGACGGCATTACGGCGAGGCAATGGCGTCCCCGTAAGCCATTCGGTCGAAGATCGTCTATTCGATCTGCTATTGCGTACTTGAGGGTCATCCGAGCCGCGAAGGCGCGACGTTGGGTCGTTGCCGCGATTCGACCCCAAGTTGTAAGATGACCGACCCGATCCTTGATAACCAGAACGTCCCCGCGAAGAGGGACGTCCCTGCCCGCGACTCCCGTCTGGACCGCGGCGATAATCATTTGTCATACTCAGCTACCGTCTTATTACTGGACAGCCGCAGCCGAGCTAGCGCCCGCGGCTGCATCCTGCGAAAAATCAAGTGTAACGCTCTCGCTGGGCTCCACCATGCCATAAGCGCCCGCAAGATCGCGAATGCGTGTATCGGCACCATAAACAGAGTGCATGACCTCAAGGTCAGAGCTCTCATCGGTCGCCTTCTCGAGCGTGTTGGTAAGCTCGGCGTTGCTGTTGAGCACCTGGGCCGTAACGCTTGCAAGCGCCACGCGGGCGACGCCAATCGTCATGAAGATAGCCGCAATGATGCAAAACGTTTTAAGAACGCTCATGAAAACCGGGCTTACCGCCTGGTTTGCCTGACGGCCCGCGCCCGTGTAGACATCAAAGCGCGGTGTGCGCTGCTCACGAGGAGCAGCGGGCGCCTGCGGTGCCTCGCGGTAGGCGGGCATGGCGTTCATATCATAGGCGAGCGCTGCGTTTGAGGTGTTGTAGCCCATGATATGCCGCCTCCCATCCCGAGTACGTTGGTAGTGTGTTTAAGCTTCGTTTATGGTGCGAGCGGGAGGTCCAATATCGCGCGCGTAACGCTACAAGCGCTCCGCCACGCGGATTTTGGCTGATCTCGCCCGAGGGTTGCGCGCAACCTCATCGGGTTGGGCAACCAAGGGTTTGCGGGTGATGACCTTGAGTATCGGCACGTTGCCGCACACGCACACCGGAATCTCCAGCGGACACGTGCACCCCTGGCTCATCTCCTTAAAGTGGTTCTTTACGATACGGTCCTCGAGCGAGTGATACGAGATGACGCAGATGCGTCCGCCCGGGTTGAGCCACCTGGTGGCGGCGTCAAGTCCTCTCTCGAGCACATCGAGTTCATGATTGACCTCGATGCGAATGGCCTGGAAACTTTTCTTGGCCGGGTGTCCGCCATGCCGACGAGCGGCAGCCGGAATGCCAGCCTTGATGATCTCGACAAACTGACCGGTGGTTTCAATCGGTTCGGACTCGCGTCGACGCACGATCTCGCGTGCGATCTGCGAGGCGAACTTCTCTTCGCCATAGACGCGTAGAATCCGGGCGAGGTCGTGTTCGTTATAGGTGTTGATGACCTCAGCTGCGTTTAGGGTGTTGTTACCCGGATCCATCCGCATGTCCAATGGGGCATCTTCGTTATACGAAAAGCCCCTGCCAGGGATATCGAGTTGCGGTGACGAAACGCCCAAGTCGAACAGGAAGCCATCGACCCCGGGCACCTCGGCCGAGCAAAGCAGCTCGTCCAAGTCGCCAAAGTTGCCCTTCAGCAGCTGATGCGGGACGCCGGGGACCTCGCGGTCCAGACGGGCACCAGCGGCCTCGAGGGCCATGTCGTCCTGATCGACGCCGAGCAAAAGACCCGTCTCTCCCACCTGCGCGGCCATCTTTACCGAATGACCGGCACCGCCAAGGGTGCAATCGCAGACGACAGATCCGCTCTTTAGCTGCAGCGACTCAAGCACTTCGCCGAGCATGACAGGTTCATGCCGATATTCTTGTGTCAAGATCCCACGCTCCATCCGTTACTCATGCCTTGCCCTTACGAGAAGAAGAGGTCCAGCAGAGCCTCATCGTCATCGTCCTCATCGGCCGTAGCACGGTCCCAAACCTCGAGGTGGTCGTAGTTGCCCACAACCGTGACCTCGCGGTCGAGGTTCGCCTGCTTGCGGAGAGACTCAGAAAGACCGATACGACCGGCGCTGTCCACATCCATCGAGGTGGTGCGCTTGTTGATCGCCCTCATGAGTTTCTGGTCGTTGATGTCACGCGGGTTAAAACCCTCGTGGCCCTCACGACCCGCGAAGAGTCCTTCGACCCACTTATCGAAGGCCTCGGCAGAGAACACGTACAGAGCATCGACATCCAGGGCTTTGAACACGCGAACATGCTCTCCAAGCTCCTCGCGAAGGGGTGCAGGCAGGGACAGACGACCTTTTGCATCGAGATTGCGCTCGTATGCACCCGTCATTCCCATGTGCGCCCTCCCCTCGGTTACTCAGATGGCACGTACGCGGGGAACCACCCCGCCTGTCGACGTCATTAATAATATGGGGAACTGCCCCATTTTTCAACATCTTTCCCCACACCTTCCCCCACAACACCCCACCACTCCACCCTCTATATGCTGTAAAACACCCTCGTTCATATGTTCGAAAACACAATATGTTGTGTTTACAGCAAAGCCGGGATGCCATCTGTAGCAGCCCGGCTTTCAACCTCAACCTTCAAGTTGACCTTGAGGCGAATTTTGTGTCCCTTTACGCGCCGTTCACATCACCCCCCAAACTTCCCCACCAACGTCACGCGCGACCCACCGGCGCATCGGCGCAAGACAAAAGATGGGGCGGACCCCAGATTGCCGATACGCGCACAAAACCGCGTCACGACAACCTGGGGTCCGTCCCCCATTAGTTGTAAATATGCAGGTCAAAGAGTCGCTAGCGATGCGCCAACGGATGAGCCGCCAGGTAGACCTCGGTCAGCTGCGTGCGGTCGACATGCGTGTAGACCTGTGTGGTCGAAATGTCGGCATGTCCCAAAATCTCCTGTAGCACGCGCAGGTCGGCACCGCCCGCAAGCATATGGGTCGCAAAGGAGTGACGCAAGGTATGAGGATGAAGCCCCACCAGTCCCACCTGACGCCCGTATCGCTCGCATATGACGTGAACACTCTGACGCGACAGGCGACCACCGTTCTTATTTAAAAAGACTGCCGGCGTCTTTGACCCGCGGGCATGAGCGGCCAGGCGCCGACGCCCATCAGCAATATATTGAGCCATAGCCCGTGCGGCACTTCCCACGAGTGGGGCAAGCCGCTCCTTCGAGCCCTTGCCGCGCACCAGCACAAAGCCGTCGTCAAAATGAACGTCGCCCACATCGAGCCCCACCAACTCGCTCACGCGCAGGCCACATCCATAGAGCACTTCCAAAATGGCATGGTCCCGCAAACCCATCTCCCCTTCCGGGAAATCTTGGTCGAGGAGCGCCGAGACATCCCCTACCGAGAGACACTCCGGAAGGCGCTCCGCCTTTTTGGGCAGGCGCAGTGCAGCCGTCGGGTTTTGGGCGACGATTCCATCGCGAACCAAAAAGGCATGCAAACCTTTCACGGCCGCAACTGCACGCTCCACCGAGGCATCGGAGTAGCCCCCGTCGCGCCGATCACCGACAAAACCCTCTATTATCTGACGGTTCACGCCTTCAAAGGACTCAACACCGGCCCGCTCCAGGTAGGAACAGTAAGTCGTCAAGTCACGACGATATGCCGCGATCGTATTGCGCGCCAAGCCTCGCTCGACCGCAAGGTAATCAAGATACTCCCCCGTCACCGTATCGAGCAACGAGGGAGTATCTTCGGTATGTCTTTCGTTCGCTGGCACCCTTAGTCCGTCGCGAGGTTCATGGGCGTCACCTGCAGGCGATCGACACCCTCGTGCTGGCCAATCGAGGCGCGCACGAACTCGCGGAACAGAGGCTGCGGCTTGGTCGGACGGCTCTTAAACTCGGGGTGGGCCTGGGTGGCCACATACCACGGATGCACGTCACGCGGCAGCTCGACCATCTCGACCAGACGCTCGTCAGGCGAAAGACCCGAGATAACCAAACCCGCGTCCTCGAGCTGGTCGCGGAAGGCATTGTTGAACTCAAAGCGATGACGGTGGCGCTCATAGACAAGCTCCTCGCCATAGGCCTCGCGCGCAAGGGTATCGGCAGCGAGCTTGCACGGATAGGCGCCCAGGCGCATGGTGCCGCCCTTCTCGGTCACGTCCTCCTGCGAGCTCATCAGGTCAATTACGCTAAACGGACCGTCCGGATCGAACTCGGAGGAGCTAGCGCCGGCAAGGCCGACCACGTTGCGGGCAAACTCGCACACGGCGACCTGCATGCCCAGACAAATGCCCAGATATGGAATCTTATGCTCGCGAGCAAACTCGGCAGCAAGAATCTTGCCCTCCAGGGCACGCTTGCCAAAGCCGCCGGGCACCAAAATACCCGATGCGTCGCCCAGCACCTCGGAGACGTTCTGCTCGTCGAGGCTCTCGCCGTCGACCAGCTGCACGTCCACATGACGATCATAGAAAACGCCTGCATGATGCAGGGCCTCGATAACCGACAGGTAGGCATCGGGGAGCTGGGTATACTTGCCCACAACGGCGATCTTGACCTTGTCGGCATGGTGGTTGGCATGATTCTGTTTGCGCAGGAACTCGTTCCACTCGCTCATGTCGCGCTCGCGCGGGTCCAAGCCCAGGCGCTCGCAAATGCGCAGGTCAAAGTCCTGCTCGGCGAGCAGCTGCGGCACATCGTAAATACTCGCGCAATCTTCGTTGGTAAAGACGCAGTCGGTATCGACGTCGCAGAAGCTTGCGATCTTGCCACGGATGGCATCGTCGATATGGTGATCAGAACGCAGCACAATGATGTCGGGCTGAATGCCAAAGCTGCGAAGCTCCTTGACCGAATGCTGCGTGGGCTTGGTCTTGACCTCGTGCGCGGCGGCGATATAGGGGACGAGCGACACGTGGATGTAGCAGACGTTCTCGGGACCGGCCTCTTTACGATACTGGCGGATGGCCTCCACGAACGGCTGCGACTCGATATCGCCAATCGTGCCGCCCAGCTCGGTGATGACCACGTCGGAACCGGTCTGCTCCTCGATGCGGCGGAACTTATCCTTAATGGCGTTGGTGACGTGCGGAATCACCTGAACGGTGCCGCCTAAAAAGTCACCGCGACGCTCGCGGGCAATCAGGCTCTTGTAGATAGCGCCGGTCGTAAAGTTGGAATCACGGGTCAGATTCTCGTCAATAAAGCGCTCATAATGGCCCAGGTCCAGGTCGGACTCGTAGCCATCCTCGGTCACGAAGACCTCACCATGCTGAAACGGGCTCATGGTGCCGGGGTCGACGTTCAGATACGGGTCGGCCTTCTGCATCGTCACCTTGTAGCCGCGCGATTTGAGCAGACGGCCCAACGAGGCCGCGGTGATGCCCTTACCCAAGGACGAAACTACGCCGCCGGTTACAAACACATGCTTGGTCATATTGAATTACCTGCGCTTCCCGTAGAAGTTTTCCATTCACATCTTACGGGTCTTCATTGTAATACTCGAAAAGCAAGCCGCTCGCTATTTTTCACCCGCATGTCCGCATTTCTCCATCTCGAAACAAAACACCGCCCAAGTAGCTTTGGGCGGTGCAGGCTCGTCGAAACTGCCGTGTTGTTACCGATCGGCAGTCTCATCCTTCAACATATCTTGAACAAGCATGCCGGCACGAACACCCTTAAGGTACCACTCGCCTCGCCCGGTCAGGCATATGCCGTTTGCAAGCTGGCCGCCATCATCGTTATAACGAGAAACGACCTCGATAAGGCCATCAGAATCCAAACGGTCGATTGCAGCGCGGGCACGATACGGCGAAACCCCTACGCACTCGGAGAGTGTCTTGCGCGAGAAACCGTACGGCACACCGTTTCCCTTAGATTGCCGAGCGATCTCCATCAGCACCAGCACCTCGACACGCTTCATATCGTTGACACTCGCACGACCCTTGCCCGCCATGGCAGCCTCCTCAAACCGAGCACGAGCATCAAAAGCACCGCGCATGACCGGCGCATCCCTCGATGGCCGGCAACATCCATCATGGGTAGCCCCGCAAAGGATGTATCCACTGAGGTAATTGTATACCGCGCAAATCGCTTTTGGGCAGGTAAACGGCCTAAATTTCGGCAAATATAGCCCTAAAACCCCCTAAGCGCCGCATCGGGTGCGCACTCCGATGCGGCGTCTCATCTCAATCTTAGCGATGGAAGAAGCCGCGGCGCTCAAACTTGGGCTCACAGCACACGTTAATGCCCAGCTTGCGCAGCACCATCTCGTCCGTAGGCGAGATAATCACGCTAAAGAAGGCGTCGCAGCCGCGCAGCTGCTCAAGACCCGAAAGAACACGAGTAGCCGTCTCGCTCGTGGCCGAGGTGATAGAGAGCGCCATGAGCGTCTCGTCGGTGTGGAGACGCGGGTTTTTGCTGCCAAGGAAATGCGTCTTGAGCTTGCTGATAGGCTCAATCGCCTCATCGCTGATGACCTCGAGCTCAAGATCGACGCCCGAAACATGCTTAAGCGCGTTCATGATGAGCGAGCTCGCGGCACCCAGACGCGTTGAGGTCTTTCCGGTCACTACCGAACCGTCCGGCATCACCATGGCACCCACGGGACCGCCCGTCAGTTGCTCCCTGGTGAGAGCAGCCGAGCGTGCCGGCGAATAGTTCTTGTCGATGCCGGCTTTTTTCATAATGAGTTTGAGACGGTCGACCTGCTCATCGCCCACGCCAGTACGGCGCACGCTTTCAACCGCGGCAAAATAGCGGCGCACGATCTCCATCTTGGAGGCATCTCGGCATGCATCGTCATCGGTAATGGCAAAACCGACCATATTGACGCCCATGTCCGTAGGGCTCTGATAGGGGCTCTCGCCCAAGATCTTTTCCATCAGGGCACGAACAACCGGGAACGCCTCAACGTCTCGGTTGTAGTTGACCGTGGTCTTGTTATATGCCTCAAGGTGGAACGAGTCGATGATGTTGGCGTCATCGAGGTCTGCCGTGGCAGCCTCATAGGCAATGTTCACCGGATGCGTGAGGGGGAGATTCCAGACCGGGAAGGTCTCGAACTTGGCATAGCCGGCAGCGGTGCCATGCTTGTGCTCGTGATACAGCTGCGACAGGCAGGTGGCGAGCTTACCCGAGCCAGGGCCGGGCGCCGTCACGACAACGAGCGGACGCGTGGTCTCGACAAACTCGTTCTTGCCGTAGCCTTCATCAGAAACGATCAGGTCGACATCGTGCGGATAGCCCTCGATGGGATAGTGCAGCTTGGCGGGAATGCCGAGCGCGTTTAGACGATTGCGGAAGACGTCGGCAGCGGGCTGACCGGCATACTGCGTGATAACCACAGCGGCAACGGCAAATCCGTTCCCGCGGAACAGATCGACCAGACGCAGGACGTCCTCGTCATAGGTAATGCCCAAGTCGCCACGGGCTTTGTTCTTCTCGATATGGTTCGCATTGATTGCGATGATGACCTCGACGTCGTCGGCAATGCTCTTGAGCATGCGGAACTTGCTGTCCGGTTCAAAACCCGGCAGCACGCGGCTCGCATGATAGTCATCGAACAGCTTGCCGCCAAACTCCAAATACAGCTTGCCGCCAAACTGCGAGATGCGCTCCTTAATGTGAGCAGCCTGCAGCTCGATATACTTCGCGTTGTCGAAACCCTGGCGCATGTATGGCTCCCGTCCCGTTTCCATTTAATGTCCTAGGCGATTATAGCGGAGCAGACCCTCCCCCACCGACGAGGCCGGGGCAGCTAATTTGGGACGGGGCTTTTTTGACTACCCTTTATGTGGGGGCTGTCTCTTATACCATCTCCGAGCCCACGAGACCCAAGTTGATCTGGTATGCCG
>NZ_JBQHQI010000014.1:0-45925 GCF_052067375.1 Collinsella sp. HCP3S3_E11
ACGAGGAGGCGCCAGGTTAAACTGAAGGGACTGACCCCGGAGGAGTTCCGGAGACAGTCCCTTGCGGCGTAGTTCTTATTTAAGCCGTCCAGGTTTTGGGGTGCAGTTCAATTTGGGACGGGGCTTTTTTAGCTACCCTTCAGCTGGCAGCGAATCACCCGGGGCCGGAATAAAACTCAACCGATTTGCAGGGTTAGCTAAAATAGCCCCGTCCCAAATTAGCTACCCAACCCATACCTGACGCGGTCGCAACACAGACCTCGTCCAAAATGAGTTATTTTTTGACTTTGACCTTTTGTATGGTGCAGTGTCCAATGCCCGTAAGGCGGACGATCTGTTTAATCGAAAAGCCCTCGCTCTTCAAAGTACGAATGCAGGCATCGCGCGCCCCCTTTGGCAAAGCCTTAAGGTGATGAGGCTCGTACGGCTTAAGAAGAGCCTGCGCAAACTCCAGCGCATCTGTGTCGCTCACATGAGCGCCGTCACGGAAGCAATAGCGATTGGGCTCACCCGAGGTGCTGAAGGCAAAAAATCTCTGAGAGTCACCGAGCAACCCGAGAACGCAATCCGTTTTGCAGATACCCGGATATCCCATATACTCGCGAAAGCTGCTCCATCGATACAGCGAAGCGGTCCCAATCCTCGCCTTCGCGGGATTGTCGTGAATGTATCTCACGCAGTTGAGCAGCTGATCATCATCGAGGATCGGCACACTCTTAAATCGATCCTGGAAAACAGGCCCCTTCCTGCCTGTCTTTGAGTTGAAATACATGGCATACGCCGTCGTAATCGAATGCATGCAATCGCTCAGATGAACATGCTCGTCGTCAAGCAGAAGATGAATATGGTTATCCATAAGGCACCACGCGATGACATCCACTTTAAACTTCTGGCATTTCGAAGCAATCAGCCGAATCAGATAGAGCCGATCTTCGTCATCCTCAAATATGAGTTGGTCGGCACATCCCTTTTGGACGACATGGTAAAAACCATATACAGAGATTTCTCGCGCAGTCCGAGTCATACGCATCCCCTCCTCTACAGATGACAATTACGTTACCCGAGCCAGAGTAGAAAAAAACGTACTGGGAGCTATAAATCGCGATGTTCGGCGAACGGTAGGTAGTAGCTAAAAAAGCCCCGTCCCAAATTAGCTACTTTTGGGCAAAAAGAAAGCCGGGCGGCCGCGGAAAAACGCGACTGCCCGGCGAAATACTTGAGGGTAGCTAAAAAAGCCCCGTCCCAAATGAGCTACTAGAGGAGGTCCAGGGAGAGCTGGGGAGCGTCGCCCCAGAGCTTTTCGAGGCGGTAGAACTCACGTGCCTCGGGAGTGAAGACGTGGACGACAACCGAACCGTAGTCCATGAGCATCCAGGTCTTCTGCTCGCGGCCCTCAATGGAAAACGGGTGCTCGCCGCAAGCCTCGGCGACTTTCTCCTCAATCTCGTCGACGATGGAATCAACCTGGCGGTTGTTGGTGCCGGTAGCAAGGACAAAGTAGTCGCACACATCGGAAAGCTCAGTCAGGTCGAGCACCTGAACGTCCTCGCCTTTCTTGTCGTAGGCGGCCTGCGCGGCAGCGCGGGCGACATCCTCGGCGGCGACACCGCTGGCGGAGAGCGTCGCGGCAGTGCGGTCGGACGTGGCCACGAAACTCTTGTGCTCCGCACCTTCAAGAATCTGCTCGTCGGTCATGGTCTCATCGGCCATGGAATACCTCTTTCTAGACGCACCCGAGCTAGCGCAGCTGGGCGTAATGGTTGTAAATCGTAATAGCCGTGGGATAAAGATAGCGCCCGGACTGGATCACATAGACCAGACCCTGCGCAAAACAGGAGAAGAACAACTCGTCGAGCGAGGACTTCCCCACCATCTTGCGCAGCGCATGGGCATAATCGCCGTGGCGGTTGGGTTCGATGGCATCGGC
This sequence comes from Collinsella sp. HCP3S3_E11, assembly GCF_052067375.1. NCBI lineage: Bacteria > Bacillati > Actinomycetota > Coriobacteriia > Coriobacteriales > Coriobacteriaceae > Collinsella > Collinsella sp. HCP3S3_E11. The sequence goes on from NZ_JBQHQI010000014.1 coordinate 1,928, forward strand.
CACAAAGACCACCATATCGAGCGGCGTCATGTCGCAAGCGCCCACGGTGTGACGGTCGACAGCCTGAAAGACCGCCGGCGACAGCTCGGGAAAAAGCTGCGGAAGCTCATAGGCGGCAACCGGGCCATGCAAAAGCGGCGTCGCGGCAGACGGAGAGCCGGCAATCTTAATGCCGTAATGCAGAGCGCGCGTGACCAGCTCGTCGTCGGAGAGCACTTTGTCCCAGTCATGGATCAGGCCGGCGGCAGCGGCATCAAAGCGGTCGACACCGTATACCTCGGCTAGGTGCAGCGCCGTCTCGGCAACCCCGAGCGAATGCACGTAGCGCTTACGCTTATCCTTCATGCGCACATCGAGCAACTCGTGGATACGCGTCAAGAGCGCGCGCTCGTCGCCCTCAAACTGATCTTCTACCGACAACGTTTCCCCCCGTCAATCAAAATCGTCTTGCCCAAGATCGGCATACAGGCCGCGTTTACGGATATAGCCGAGCACGGACTCGCTCGTAAGATAGCGCACGCTCATGCCGCGGGCAACCCGCTTGCGAATGTTGGTCGAGCTAATAGCCAGCGCCGGAATCTGAATATAGCGCACATCGAATGGCAGTCCCGATTCCTTAATCCTCGACCGGGCCGTATCGATGTCAAAGCCGGGACGCGTCGCAGCGATAAAGGTTGCCAGTTCGGCAATCTCATCAGCATTGTGCCAGGTCACAATATCGATAATCGCATCGGCACCCGTAATAAAGTAAAGCTTCACCTGTGGCGGGTAAAACTCGCGAAGGGCACGCAGCGTATCGGCTGTATAGGTGACACCGGCACGATCGATCTCGAAGCGGCTTGCCAAAAAGGCCGGGTTCGCGGCAGTCGCGAGGACCGTCATGGCATAACGGTCCTCAGCAGGCGTCACCGGTTTGTCGAGCTTAAAGGCAGGAGAGCCGGCCGGCATAAAAAGCACAGCGTCCAAGTCGAGCGACTCGCGAGCCTGCTCGGCGGTAACCAAGTGCCCGTAATGAATCGGGTCAAAGGTGCCGCCCATAATGCCAAGCCGAAACTCGTGCCCATCCTTGATAGGCAGCTCTGGCAATCCGATTCCACCGCGCAGCGACATGGCCTACTCGCCCTCCGGGGTCTCAATAACGTCGACTTCGGTAGCGCCTTCGGAGCCCTCGGCGACATGAGCCACGTCCACATCCTCGGCCGCTACGTCAATAACCTCAACGCCAGCATCCTCGAGCTCGTCCTCGAACTCCGAGAAGTCCTCGGCGCCCTCAAAGTCAAAGGCGCGCTGGCAAATGCGAACCTCGTCGCCCGCACGGCAGCCGGCCTTCTCGAGCGCGTCGTCGACACCCATGCGCGCAAACTTATGCTGCAGGTAGATGACAGCTTCCTCGTTTTCCCAGTCGGTCTGGATGACCATGCGCTCGATCGCGCGACCAACCACGCGGAAAGCACCCGGCTCTTCCTCAACAATGCGGAAGCGCTTCTCGCGCTGCAGGCGGCGACGCTCCCACTCCTCATCGCGCAAATCGACAGGCTCATCGGAAACCGCAAGCTCCGCGCGGAGCTTAGCCACCTGCTCGCCCACGGCAAGCATCAGCGTGTTGAGGCCGGCACCCGTAACGGCGGAAACGGCAAAAAACATGTGGCCATCGTCGAGCGCCGCGCGCTTAAGGTCGGCAATCTTGTCGGCCGTGCCCGGCGCATCGCACTTGTTGGCGACGACGATCTGCGGGCGCTCCGAGAGCTCGGCACCATACTGCTCGAGCTCACGGTTAATGATGCGATAGTCCTCAACCGGATCGCGATCCTCAAAACCGCCCGTCATATCGACAACGTGCATAATCAAAGCAGTGCGCTCAATATGGCGCAGGAACTGGTGACCCAGGCCCTTGCCTTCACTCGCACCCTCGATGAGTCCGGGGACGTCGGCAACGACGTAAGAATATTCACCGGCACGCACCATGCCCAGATTGGGCACGAGCGTGGTAAACGGGTAGTCGGCGATCTTGGGACGGGCGGCGCTCATACGCGCGATGAGCGAGGACTTGCCCACCGAGGGAAAGCCCACGAGCGCGGCATCGGCCATAAGTTTCATCTCGAGCTCGATCCAGTGCTCCTCGGCAGGCTCACCCAGCTGGGCAAACGCGGGCGCGCGGCGCACCGACGTCACAAAGTGGGTGTTGCCCAGACCGCCGGCCCCACCGGGCGCCACGACAACGCGCTCGCCATCGTGCACCAGGTCGGCAATCTCGAACATCGGGGTCTGCGTCTCGGGATCGAGCTCGCGGACTACGGTGCCCATGGGAACTTTCAAAATCAGGTCCTCGCCGCTCTTGCCATTGCGACGGGCACCCTGGCCGTGCGTGCCGCGCTCGGCACGGAAGTGGTGCTTAAAGCGGTAATCGATCAGCGAAGACAGCTGAGCATCGGCCTGGATGACGACATTGCCGCCACGACCGCCGTCGCCGCCATCGGGGCCGCCCTTGGGAACAAATGCCTCGCGCCTAAACGACATGCATCCGGCTCCGCCGTCGCCGCCGCAAACGTTAATGCGGCTGATATCGGTGAACTGTGACAACAGAATCGCCTCCTACAAAAAAGAGGGAGACCCTTGAATCCTAAAACTCAAGTGCCTCCCACATATGTGCTCTATGAAGGGTGAATTACGCGTTCGCGAGCGGGCGTACGCTGACCCTGTGCTTGATACCCTTGTGGAACTCAACGGTACCGTCGACCAGCGCGAACAGCGTGTCGTCCTTGCCACGGCCAACGTTCGCACCCGGGTGGATGTGCGTGCCATGCTGACGGACGAGAATCGTGCCCGTGGTTACCGTCTGGCCGGCGAAGCGCTTCGTGCCAAGGCGCTGACCGCGGGAGTCACGGCCATTACGGGAGGAACCGAGTCCTTTTTTGTGTGCCATTGTGTATACCTACTCTTTCGTTACGAGTGTAATCTACTCGGCGACGGGAGCCTCGGCAACAGCCTCAGCCTCTGCCTTGACAGCCTTCTTGGCGCGGGAAGTAGCCTGAACCTTCACGATCTTCAGCTTGGTGAGCTGCTGACGGTGACCCTTCAGACGACGATAGCGCTTACGCTTGTGGAACTTGAAGACCAGCTGCTTCTCGCCCTTGAACTGCTCAACGATCTGAGCGGTAACCTTGGCCTTGGCCAGCTTGTCGGGATCGGTGACGATCTTCTTACCATCGTTGAGGAAGATGACCGGCAGGGTGACCTTGTCGCCCTCATTGCCCTCGATCTTCTCGACGGTGATGACATCGTCGGTGGCGACCTTGTACTGCTTGCCGCCCGTGTTAACGATTGCGTACATGTTTACTTGCCCTTCATGCATCAGTTAGTGCAACAGCCGAATATAGTAGCAGGCGATAATACCCCCGTCAACGAGTATGTGGAGCAAATCCACAAGTTCGCACAGGTATGGGGCTGACGAGTCGGCCCTCGTCGTCTTCGCATGCTTGATTCTGACGCTCGACATCGTAGGAGCAGATGGTCACGAGGTCTTGCATACCGGTGGAAACAATAGGTGCATCGACGCCCGGGGTCAAGCCCTGCAACAAAACATCAGCAGCAGAAAGCAAAATTTCCGGACGCATGGAGCCCTCGTTGTCGGCATGGGTGTCGAGCATGAGCACCAGATGGTCCGGGCGCTCCCCCGCCTTAAGCTCGTAGCCCACAAGCGTATGGTCCAAGTCCAGGCGCTTGCTCTTTTTGCCGCGCGCATAGTCGATGCCGTGGCCCGCACGCAACGTGTCGATTGCGCGACGCACCTCGTCGACAGCGACCGGCGCCTCAGGGTCCAGGTGCAGGTCGATGCGGTACGACAGGCGCGTGAGCTGGGCCGTGAGCGCCGGCGTGCGCACGTCGATGTAGGCGGCCTCGATGGGCGCCAAATCGGCCGGAGATGCCGCGGCCAGGCGCCCAAAGGCCTCGTCGAGCGCGACGAACTCGGTCATAAACAGGTCATACCACTCGCAGGTCGACGACGTGCCCACGGGCAACGCCGACGAAAAGCCCACACGCATATGCGGCGAGAAACCCTGCGTCACGGCATAGGGCAGCCCCGCACGACGCACGATACGCTCAATGGTATGGATTAGTTCCAAATGGCCCAGGTACTTGAGACGATCGCGCTTGCCGTAGCGAACGCGAAGCCTAAAGAGCGTGGGGTTGTCGGTCAAGCGCTCACTCATGCGCGATCACCCACCAATACGTTCTTGGCGTGGAGCGTGGGGCAGATTCCGCAGCCGGTGCACGACGTGCGGGTGCAGTCGGGCGTCGTGACACCCTCCAGCGAGCGACGGTACTCGCGCTCGAGGAAGCCGCGCGAGCAGCCGGGGCTCACGTGCTCCCAGGGCAGGTGCCAGTCCAGCTCGTAGGGCAGGTGCACGAGCTCGTTGAGGTCGATGCCGTTTTTGGCCGCGGCCTCCTTCCAGTTATCGAGCGAGAAATGCTCCACCCAGGCGTCAAAACGCGAACCGGCACGCCAGGCGTCAATGATGACCGGCGTCATGTCGCGGCCTGCACGAGACAGCGCCGCCTCGATAAGCGAGGTCTCGGCATCGTGGTAGTGCACGCGGACCGCACGGTTGCGAACGCTCGTAATGAGGAGCTTCTGGCGGCGTTTGACGTCGTCGTAATCGAGCTGCGGGCACCACTGGAAAGGCGTGGCGGCCTTGGGAATAAACACCGACACCGAGATGGACACCGAGATGGAGCCGCGGCGCGCCTTGGGTACCACGGAGCGGCCGAGCTCGAGCACATGGTCGGCCAGGTTGGCGATGGCCACGATATCCTCATCGCGCTCACCGGGAAGACCCATCATAAAGTAGAGCTTCATGCGGTTCCAGCCGGCCTCGAAGGCCGCCTTGGCCGCGCGGTCCACGTCCTCCTCGGTCACGTTCTTGTTGATGATGTCGCGCATGCGCTGGCTACCGGCCTCGGGGGCAAACGTCAGGCCGCCCTTCTTTTCTCCGGCGACCGACTCAGCCATATCCACGCCAAACGAATCCAGGCGCTGCGAGGGAATGGACACGCGAATGCCCGTATCTTCCAGGCGGCGGTTAAGGCGACCGAGCACGTCGCGGATGCAGGAGTGATCGGTGGTCGAAAGCGAGGTAAGCGACACCTCGTCATAGCCGGTCTTTTCCAGGCCCTGGATCACCGAGGACACGATCTGGTCGGCCGAGCGCTCGCGCACCGGGCGATACGTCATGCCGGCCTGGCAAAAACGGCAACCGCGAGCGCAGCCGCGCAGGATCTCGATAGACAGGCGATCGTGAACGAGCTGCGCATAGGGCACGCAAGACTGCGACAATGGATTGGTAGCGCCAAAGTCCTCGACGACGCGCTTGTAGACCACCGGCGGCACGTCCTTACCCTCGCGCGGCACGGTATAGCCGTGCGGTGAGCAGGGTTCGTCATAGCGCACCTCGTACAGCGACGGCACGTAGGTACCGGAGACGGTCGCGAGCCGCTCGACAATCTGGGCGCGCGGGACGCCCTCGTCACGCAGGCGGCGATGCAGGTGGCAGATCTCGAGCAGCGACTCCTCACCCTCGCCAATCAGGATGGCATCGAAGAAGGCCGCATACGGCTCGGGGTTATAAACCGAAGGTCCGCCGGCGACGATGATGGGATCGTCCTCGGTGCGGTCAGCAGCCAGCAGCGGAATGCCGGCGAGGTCGAGCGCCTCGAGAAAGTTTGTCACGGCCATCTCGTGCGGCACGTGCATACCGACGATATCAAACGAGGCCACGGGCGCTGCGCCCTCGAGCGACAGCAGCGGGATACCGGCCTCGCGCATGGCATCGCCCATATCGGGCCACGGCACATAACCGCGCTCACAGGAGATGCCCTCGGCCTGGTTAAGGATGTTGTACAGGATGGCGATACCCTGGTTGGGCAGGCCGACCTCGTACACGTCCGGGTAAATCATGCAGCAACGATAGTCGGCATCGGCCTTGGAGAGCGTACCCCACTCGTGGTCGATATAGCGACTCGGCTTTTCGACCTTCGCGAGCAGCGGCTCGATCAAATGAAAACAGTCTTGGTATGGAACGCGCAAAAGAAACCCCTAAGCAGCGAGATCGGATGCATCCTCAAAAGGATTCATGGGACGGGTAGCGCCGGCAACCGTGGTCACCAGGTCGCGGACGCGCGAGAACGTGGCGGCAACCACCTCGTTGGCACGGCTGTAGTCGATATCGCGCTCGTAGAGAGACACGAGCGCACGACCCATGACATAGGTGCCCGCGGCGGCGGAGAGTGCCTTGACGGCAAAGCCGATATGCGGCGTCTGCTTTACCAGGGCGCGAGTGACGGCGCGCATTACCAAGCCGCCGGCAAGCACGCCCGCGACCTCGTAGCCTCGCTCGGGCTTAATGCCGCGTCCAAAGATGGCCGCAAGCTCAAAGAGCATGCCAACCTGCGCCAGCGCCATAACGGGATAATCGGCCCCCGGCAAAAACACCAGCGCGCCCGTCGCCATATTGGTAAGCGCGCACGAGGTGATGATGCGGTTGGCGGCGGCGATGCGCATAAAGGCAAAGTTCGCCGCAAAGGCCGTCTCCTTTTCCGTACGGTCCAGGATCCAGCGGGCGAGTGTCTCGAGCAGATACGTCTTATCGGTGGCCGCTACCACGCCGAGCATGGGCGTGGACTCCTGGATAAAAGGCACCTCGACAGCGGACTCGGCCAGCACGCACACGGGCGCACCGGCAATGACGAGCTCCTGTACAGCACTCTCAAGGCGCTCAGATCCGCACGAAAGCACCAGCACCACGTCGGTATCGGTCTTGGGGACGATTCGCTCCTCCCCCAGGCGCTCAACGCGCACAATACCCGACGTCGTCTGCGGCACAAAGGCATCGCGCACCGTCTCGACCAAAAAACGCGAGGCGGTCGAATCCAGGTAGACCGAAACGCGCACCGGCGTATCGGAATCCCTCTTGGTGGTTGCGCCCATTTTAAAAGCGCGAGTCAGCTTTTCCACGGGAATCTTCATGGCAAACCCCTCCAGCGGTTACGCGGCGCCCGAACGATGCCGCCATATGGATTGTACGATACCCACCGTCAACAACTGAATCATCATCGACGACGAACCAAAGCTAATGAACGGCAGCGGAATACCGGTAATCGGCATCATGCCAATGCACATGCCAATGTTCTCGAACGTCTGAAATGCCCACATGCCGACAATACCCACGCATGACAAGCGTAGAAACAGAGACTCGCACTTAAAGGCGACGCGGATCGTCGAGAAGATGAGCAGCACGTACAGGCACAGCAACAAAAAGGAACCGCAGAAGCCGAACGTCTCTGACAAAAAGGCGAAGACGAAGTCGGTATGGAACTCGGGCAGGAAGCCGCCGGCCGACTGCGTCGCATGCCCCAGGCCCTTACCAAAGAAACCGCCCGAGCCGACCGCGATCAACGACTGCTGCAGGTTATACGCATCGTCCGAATCGGCGTTGTCGGGGTCGATAAAGACCGTCAGACGATTCATCTGGTACTGCTTAATGAGCACATCATGACCGAGCAGCGAATCGAAGACCGAATCGAGCGCCAGGACGAGCGCCACCAAACCCACGAGCAGAGCCAAAGTCGACAGCACCCATTCGCGGCGCGCACCGCTCATGCAGATGACGATGGCGCCCGACACCAGCACGACCAGACCCGAGCCCAAATCGCCCATGGCGACGACGGCCAAAAACGGAACGGACAGCATGCCGCAGAGCTTAATGTAGTCGCGAGCGGTATCGATGCGCCCGTTGTACTGCGAGCCAAGCGTGGCCATAAAGAAGATGGTGATGAGCTTGGCAAGCTCAACGGGCTGGAATGTTAAACCGATACCGGGAATCTTGATCCAACCCGTCATTCCCAAGCCGCCCGTGTAGGACAGGCCCGGAATCTTAGGCGAGAAGATCACGATGAGATCGATGACGAGCAGGGCCGTCGAAAAGTTGGAAATGCCGCGCAGGTCGGTGCGCCAGACGAGCACCGCCAGCACCGCGCCAATACCGATACCCAGCAGGTGACGCGAGAACGAGGCATCGGCTTTAAACTGCGAGGCGGACCAGATAATAATGGCGCCATAGGTGACGAGCGCCACAGTCGCCAACAGCACGCCGACGTGCACCTTTTGGCGAAACGTTCCGCGCGATGCGGAAATCTGCTTGTTGACGCGGTCCAGGCTGCTGCGAGAGCCGGTTTTGGTTGAGCGGAACAGGTCCGCCGGCGAAAAGTCCATCGCAACCTCCTATCGAACCGAGGAATCGCCCGTGGCCGTCGACGTGTCGGGCTCGTCATAAATCGCACCGAGGACATCGCGCACAACGTGCAGCGCGGTATCGGAGCCGCCACCGCCCTGTTCCAAGACAGTGGCGATCACGTACTTGGGGTCATCGGCCGGCGCGTAGGCGCAAAACCACGCGTAATCGTCCTCGCCGCTCTTCTCGCCCGTGCCGGACTTGCCGTAGACCGTAGGGGTCAGGGAGTTAAAGTGCGCGGCGGTCGAAGTCGACGCCGAGTAAATCACATCGTGCATGCCGTTGCGGACCAGCGCAAGATCGGCATCGTTGTTAATTTGGGCCTCAAGGCGCTTCTTTTTGCCCTTGCCGTTGTACTTGTAGGCATCGCCGTCGCCATCACGCGAGACAGCAGACAAGAACACATGCGGCACATACTGTTTGCCGCCGTTGGCAATACCCATGTAGGCGCAGGCCATCTGCAGGGGTGTCACCAGAATGTCGCCCTGGCCGATGGCGATGTTGGTCATATCGCCGGCATTCCACTTGCGGTCCTCGGCCGAGGCGTCGGTAAAGTACGACTCTTTCCACTCGGCATCGGGAATGCGGCCCGCACCCTCACTCGGCAGGTCGATGCCGCAGGTCTTGCCCAGGCCCCAACGGCGAAAGACCTCTTGCAGGCCTTCGGGATGCTGGTCGTTGTAGAAAAAGGCCTTGCCCATATCGTAGAACACGGGGTCGCAGGAGTTGGCGATACCGGACTGCAGCGTCATCGTGCCGTGGCCGGAGTGCAGCCAGCAGTACTTTCCCCAAGATTTGCCCAAGCCGGTCCAATATCCCGTGCAGTTGGTCGTTTGACTCGAAGTGTACGTGCCAAATTCGAGGCCAGCCAACGCCGAGAGGGGTTTGATGGTCGAGGCGGACATGTACTGGCCGCTAATGGCGCGGTTGAGCAGCGGATGCGAGCCCTCGTCATCGTTAAGCTCGGTCCACACGTCATTGGAAACGCCGCCGATAAAGACAGAAGGATCAAACTTGGGTTCGCTTGCCATGCCCAGGATCTCGCCGTTGTTGGGGTCAAGGCACACCACGGCACCGTTGCCGGCATTGCTATGGCCCGTAGTCTTGGCAAGCTCAATGGCATTCGCCAGAGCCGTCTCGCAGGCCTGTTGAATCTTAAGATCGAGCGTAAGCTTAATGTCAGAACCGGCCTTGGCGGGAACGGCGCCGGCTTGACCGGTAACGTTACCCGAGGCGTCAACTTTCACGGTCTGCTCACCGCGAATGCCCTGCAGCAGATTTTCGTAGTAAATCTCTACGCCCGCCTGACCCACAATATCGCCCGATTGATACGAGATCTGGCCAGCCGCGCTTTCGTTGCCGTCCGACGACTTCTTGTTCTGCGCCTCGAGCTGCTCGGAGGTAATGGTGCCGGTATAGCCCAAAATATGGCAGGCGGTCTCGCCATACGGGTACTGGCGCTCGGTGCGCTCGGCGATCTTCACGCCGGGAAACTCACCGGCGTGCTCCTGAATGTAGGCGACGGTAGAGCGGCGCACGTCAGTCGCGATCGTATGCAGGCTCTGCGCGCCCTCGGAATTGTCCTGGATGTTGCGCAGCACCGCGACATACGGCATGCCGAGCACGTTGGCAAGATGACGCACCAGCACCTTGTCGTCGGCAAGATCGCGATAGGCGACGACGGCGAGCGAGGGGCGGTTTTGCACCAGTGCGACGCCGTTGCGGTCCAAGATACGGCCACGCACGGCCGGCGTGGTAACGGTACGGGTCTGATTGCTCTTGGCCTGCTTGTCGTAGTAGTCCGACGAGACCATCTGCATGCCCCACAGCTTAACGGCAAGCGCGGCAAACATGGCACCTACGCCCGTGGTGAGGATGGAAAAACGGCCCTTGAAGGCCGTGGCGGCCGTATTGCCCTCGCCCTCGGTGGCGCGCGGGGCCGTTCCGTGCTGTGTGTCGTAGGTAAAGCGGGAGTCGCCGCGGCGCATGATGACCAGCGCGACCACAATGGCCACGACCAGCGCGATACCGGCGACAACAACCGTCAACTGGGAAGACATCTTGAGGCCTCCCCTATTTGAGCTTACGGGTCTTGGGCTTAAAGCGCATGCCCGTCTGACGCCCACCGCGCGCGGAGAACCCATGGCCAGACTGCGGAGCGGCACCGGACATCAAAAACGGAATGGCAATCAAGCCCGTCAGGATCGAGGACGGCAGAGCGTGCCCAAAGATGGCCACCACAAAGCTCGTCTCCAGACCCATAAACAGCAAGATAATGCTGTAGACCACGTTGATGGCAAGCGCAAAGGCGCCCACGGTAATGCCGCGCGCGCTCGGCGAGCCGCCCGTCTGACCAGCCGCGCTGTGCACCAAAGCAAAACTGCCCACGGTCAGCAGCAGCGACATAACGCCCACCGGCACGGCGGCGGAAAGGTCGTAAAACAGACCGCTGCAAAAGCCGCACACGACGGCACGCGTAGGGTCGCCCGAAAACACGGCCAGGCACACCAAAATAATCATAAAGTTGACGCGGCCGCCCGCGATGGAGATTTGCGGTGCCAGTCCCGCCTGCAGCAGCACGCAGACGATAGCGGCGATTGCAAAGGCGCGGGAGCCAGTCCCCTGCTCGTGTAGATCCATGGACATGCCTCCCTATTCGCTCGATCCAGAATCGGACGCTTCGGCCGTGTCGGAATCATCATCCGATTTCTCGTCCTTAGACTGAGTCGCGGCATCGCGCGACGAGCCCTGCGGGGCACTATTGGCCGAGCTCACGTCCTCGTCCGAAGCCGACTGCTCGTCGGTGAGCGAGGTGATGACGAGCACTTCCTCGTTATTTTCGGCCGTGGTCTGCGCACGCACCACAATGGTGTAGTACACGTCGTTAGCCGACTTCTCGACCGAAGACACGGTGCCAAGCGGCAGTCCCTTGGGGAACACGCCACCGATGCCCGAGGTCACGATGATATCGCCAACCTTAACATCGGAGTCGACGCTCACGTACTCAAGACGCAGCGTGCCATCGGGCTGGCCCTGTAGCATGCCTTGTGCGCGCGTGTCCTGCACCATGGCGGACACACCAGAGTTCTCGTCGCCAATCAGGCGCACGGTCGATGTCTTGGCCGAAACCTCGATAATCTGGCCGATGACGCCGGCCGAGCTCGTCACGGGCATGTTGATGGTAAGCCCGTCGGCAGAACCCTTATCGATGGTGACGGTCGACGTCCAAGCGTCACCCGAGGCTCCGACAATACGAGCCGCAGTGGACTTGAGGTTATAGGTCGACTGCAGGCCCACAAGACCCTCAAGGCGCTCAGCGGTCTTTTGGGCCTCGGAAAGCTCCGCGACCTTGGAAGTGAGGACCTCGTTTTGCTTTTTAAGGTCGTCGAGCGACTCCTGGGAAGCGGTGAGGTTGGAGAACACGTTGCCGATGGCATTGAATGGCGCCGCCACCGCCGAGCCAACAAAACGCACCGGAGAGGTGATTGTCGTGACGCCCGAGCGCACAGCATGTATCGGCCCGGCCTCGCCCTCTCGAATGTAAAACGTGAGCAGCAACACAGAAATCAGGCTGAAAACAATCAACGGGCGCATACCCGTTGATTGTCGTTTGGTATTCAGATTTGAAGAGAAACCCGAAGATCGTGCCAAATGGAATCCACCTTTTGGAAATTAAGCATTGGTCTGGACGAAACCGCCGTCAAACGCGTTGGCCTCGAGCACGCGAGCGCAACCGTTTACGACGTTGTCGAGCGCCGTGGGGCTCACGTTGACCGAAACGCCTGTCTCGTCGCGCAAGCGGACGTCGAGGCCGCGCAGCAGCGCTCCGCCGCCGGTCAACAGAATGCCGTAGTACATAAGATCCGAGGCAAGATCGGGCGGCGTGGCGTCGAGTGCGTCCTTAACGGCCTTGGCCATCTCGTCGAGCGGCTTATTGAGCGCACGACGAATCTCCTCGCTCTCGATGCGCACGGTCTTGGGCAGGCCCGTGATCACGTCGCGGCCATTGACCTCGACGTCGAGCTCGTCCTTGAGCGGCACGGCAGAGCCGACCTTAATCTTAATGTCCTCGGCCGTGCGCTCGCCGATGGCCAAATTGTAGGCATCGCGAACATGCGTGAGGATAGCCTGATCGAACTCGTCGCCGGCAATGCGGATGGACTGCGACACGACGATACCGCCCATGGCGATAACGGCAACCTCGGTGGTGCCGCCACCGATATCGATGACCATGGAGCCGGTTGGCTCCTCGACAGGCAAGTCAGCGCCGATAGCCGCGGCCATGGGCTCCTCGATCAGATAGGCCTGGCGGGCACCTGCCTGAATCGTAGCCTCGAACACGGCGCGCTTCTCGACCGACGTGACACCAGAGGGAACGCATACGACGACGCGCGGACGAGGGGTCCACGGATAGCGCTTCTCGGAAGCCTTATCGATAAAGTAGCGAAGCATGGCCTCGGTGACATCGAAGTCGGCGATGACGCCATCCTTAAGAGGACGCACGGCCACAATGTTGCCGGGCGTACGGCCAAGCATACGCTTGGCCTCGATACCGACTGCAAGGATGCGCTCATCGTTTTTGTCGATAGCGACGACGGAAGGCTCGCGAATGACGATGCCCTTGCCGCGCACGGAGACAAGCGTGTTGGCGGTGCCGAGGTCGATGGCTAGATCGCCCGCATAGCTACCGAAGAACATGTCCATCAAAGAAAACAACGCAACTCCTGATGTGTTGGATGATTGCTGGAAAACTACTAGCCCATCATACTAGCGCAAGCCCGGCACCTCACTTGCGGTGAAGCACCGGGCAGCGCCAAATCTCATAAGGTCACTACTGGTTGTCAGCGGCCGAGAAATCGATGTCGAGCGAAGATACCGCCCAGCCGATATGGTTGTCGGAGCGCACGAATTTGACGGTATATTCCTGCTCGCCGCCCTTGGACAGCGAAGCTTTCACCTTCGCGGTGGTCTCGGTCATGGACTGATCCATGCCCTCGATGGAGACGGTGGCGCCCTGCGGGATCGAGGAGATAATCATCGCCTTGGCGTCCTCGGACAGGCTGGAGGCCAGGCAGGACTCGGCCTTGGCGGTATCACCGTCGCCGGCAGCCTGGAACAGATCGGTGATGACGGACTCCTGCGAGGGGATACCCATGCCGCGCGTGTAGGCAAAGCCCAAACCGCCCGCGGCAAGAACAATTAGCAGAAGCAAAACCAGGAAGACCTTGAGGCCCGTATGGCGATGACGACGACGGACCTTGGCCTGCTTGCGGTCCTGACGATCCTGCTGGACCATCTCGGACTCGGACAGCGTAAAGAAGCCCGTGTCGGACGGATCGGGCATAAACTGGCCAGTAGCACCCGTGGGATCGAGCGAATCGACAGCAGTCGTATCCATGGCGGGCGCCGGGGCCGTGGCCATGGCGGTCTGGGCCGAAAGCGCGGCAAGTGAATCGTGCACGCGGGCAAGCTCATCGGCCTGCTCGGGCGTAAGCTGATAGATGCCGTCGGCGGTGGCGGCATTAAAGGCATCGAGCGCCTCGGAAGGACGACCCGCGGCAGAAAGCGCCTCGCCCATACCCGCGTTAAGCGCACGCGTGTCATCGCGCGGACCGGCAAAGTCGATGGCCGTGCGGTAGGTCTCCACGGCGTCCGCCGGTCGGCCAAGCTTGATGAAGCAGCGGCCGAGCTCGCCAAGGGCGGCCGCGGGGGCTGGATTGGCGCCATCGATGGCGGCCTGGCGGAAGGCAGTGCCTGCATTGGCGAAATCGCCCGACTGGAACAGCGCGTTGCCAAGACCCAGATAGGCCTTAAACGGCGTGGCATAGGAAGCATCCTGCGTTGCGGCGGAGAACGCCTGGGCTGCGGTCACATAGTCACCCACGGCAGCGAGCGCCTTGCCGCGGTTGGTGAGCAGCGCGCCGCGTTTTCCATAGGTGCCGTCGTTGAGGGCAGCCGCGTACGCCTCGGCAGCCTCGGCGTACATACCCAGGTGCATCAGAGCGTTGCCACGCAGATGGTCGGCCTCGCCCATGATCTCGCTGGGGGTCTTTGCCGCACCGAGCATCTGAGCGGCTGCAGAAAAGTCGCCCGCACGATAAGCGGCTCGACCCTGTTGAATCAGCTGGCTATTCAAGGAAGTCCCCTTTTACTCGTGAACGATCTCGACATGGACGATCTCGTCGCCGGCACGCAGCTGCGAAATCACGTCGAGGCCCTCGACCGTGGTGCCAAAGACGGTGTAACCGGAATCCAGATTGTGCTGGGCTCCCAGGCAGAAGTAGAACTGGGAGCCCGCGGAATCGGGATCCATGGAACGTGCCATGGCAAGCGCACCGTCCACATGGCTGTTGCGCGGGTTGGTGGCAAACTCTCCCTTGATGCAGTAGCCGGGGCCACCGGTGCCGGGCATACCGTCGGGGCCCTCAAGGCCGGCGGCGACGTCAGCGCCGGACATATCGCGGGTATTGGGGTCGCCGCCCTGGATCACAAAGCCGGGCACATAGCGGTGAAACTTAAGGCCGTCATAAAAGCCCATGGTGGAAAGCTCGCAGAAGTTCGCCACATGGATGGGAGCGCCCTCGCCGTCAAATTTGACCTTGATCGTACCCTTCGACGTCTCGATGATCGCACACTCATCACCAGCGAGCTGGTACTCGGGCGTATAAAGCTCTTTCTTAAAACCAAACATGTGGTTCCTTCCTCGTGCGTTTAAAGCATATTTGTACGAATTGTAGCAATAAGCACAGGCTTCCATCAATTGCGCACGCAGGTTATGCCGTCGGAGGGCAACAAATTACGAACGCGGCTGCGGCTTCCAAGCGCTCACATTGGCATCGTACTGGTTAAGGGCGCTGTTGCCGCCCTGTGCGATGGGCGCCAAGATTTCACTCTGGCGGGCGCTCAGCGACTCGCCATCGGGAATGGACAGCGAGATATCCCAGCTCTGGCAGATCATGTCGACGCGCTCGTACATCCACTCGGCAAGCTGCTTGAGGTGCTCGATATCCTCCGCGTAGACGGTATCATCTTGCACCTTAAGGTTGTTGAGCTCGTCTTGGGTATTTTTGATCTGGTCGCGCAGGGCATAAGCGCTCTGCGACAGCTCCTGACGCGTGGAGAGCGGCGTGCGCAGGTACCCGCTGTTAAACGAGTCGACAACCTCGCCGATCTGATCATCGTCGCCATACGACACGATGGTCTGATACAGACCGTCGAGCTTGGTATAGAGCTGGTCGTCGGAAAGGACGGTCTCCTCCTGGACCACCTCGGCGGTATCGTCGGACTTGGCCTCTTCCTCGGTAGCCTCGCCCTTCTGGCGCGAGGGGAACGTCGTCTTGGCGGCCTGGCCAAACTGGTCGTAAAAGCCCGGCATAACGCCCATGGGGTCCGATGTCACAAACCAATAGGCACTGCCGCACACGGTAGCGAGCAACGCGATGACGATGAGCGGCTTGGGAATACGGCGCTTGTGCTTGTGGTAGGCATCCTCGTCAGGATGCACCTTGCGCTTGGGTTTTTGATTTTTGGACTGAGCGTCGTCACGAAGGGACACCGGCAGTGGGATATCGACCTTGGGAATGCCAAAATCCCTGTCGAAAGCCGGCAGCACGCAGGTCTCATTGGGATCGGCGGCATCGGAAAGTACCGCGGCGGCAGAGGCCGGCGCATGGGGCACCTCGGTATCGATCTGCTCCTGCGTCAGGCGGGGAAAACCAGCCGTGCGCCCAGCAGCCAGGTCGGATGCGGCCGCATCCTCGGATAGAATGCCCGGGGCAGGGCGCCCGCACTTGGAACAGGTACGGTCATGCGGCGACAGACGGGCACCGCAGCCTTCGCAGAACACAAACTCGGTGTGCTCGGGGCCATCGCCCGGGCCAACATAGGTATTGCAATAGGGGCAGAACGAGGAGCCGTCCTCTATGGTCTTGAGACAATGCGGGCAAATCACGGCATCCTCTTTTCGGAATCATTCGAACCATCGAGGTTAGAGCATAACATCGCTACGCCCCTAAAAGCACAGGGCACCAATTCAACATCGCAGGGTAGCTAATTTGGGACGGGGCTTTTTTAGCTGCCCTGGCCGCCAAGCGGCCAAATAGATCGCGCCATCAGCCGGGTAGCTAAAAAAGCCCCGTCCCAAATTAGCTACCCTGTGAGGTGCGGTTACTTCTTCTTTTTGCTCGGCATCGAGACCTTAATGCCCTGGGCGGACTTGGTCACACGCGAGCGCTTGGCGCCCGCGCCCTTCTTTTTCTTGGGCTGGGTCTTTTCCACGCCCTCGAGCGCGCGGGCTTCGGCCTCACGTGTCGTACGCTCCTCGCGGCGCTGCGCCATGTCGGCGGCGACGCGCTTGGCAAAACGCTCGGCCGTCGAGCCCGTCGAGCTCACCTTGCCGCCACCGCGGCCCAAGCGAACGCGCACGCCGCGGCCAAAGCCAGTGGCGGCATGGCGGCGACGCGGCTTAAGCGAATCCATCATCGTGGCGAGTTTAAAGAACACGCTGCAAGTAAAGACCACAATCACCAGAAGGATAATTGCCTCGCCCATCGACAAGTTGGCGATAGACAGCAGCTCGGGGAATCCGATAACGCCCACCAAGATGCCGACGACGACAAATACAAAGAGCATCACGCGCAAGGGTGTGAGCGGCTGCGAGATACGCCAGATCAGGCTCACGCTTGCCGCGCACGACGTGAGAAGGCACATCGTCGACAGCGTGAGCTGGCTAAAGCCAAACACGCGCGCCACAAAGATATCGAGCGCCGCGGCCAAAATGACTGCAACCGATGCCGGCAACGCACGCTTGAGCACGTTGGTCAAGAATGACCCCTTCACGCGGGCATTGTTGGGCTCAAGGCCCAGCACAAAGCCCGGCGCGCCGATGCAGAAGAAGTTAATGAGCGTCATCTGGATAGGCTCAAAGGGATACGGCGGCAGCGCGATGCACAGTGCCGCCAGGCCCATCGAGAACAGCGTCTTGGTCAGGAACAGCGAGGCCGAACGCTGCAGGTTGTTGATGGAGCGACGGCCCTCGGCCACCACGGCGGGCATCGAGGCAAAGTCGTTATCGACCAGCACGATCTCGGCCACGTTGCGTGCGGCGTCGGAACCGGCGGCCATGGCCACGGAGCAGTCCGCCTCTTTGAGTGCCAGCACATCGTTGACGCCGTCGCCCGTCATGGCAACGGTATGGCCGCGACGCTTGAGCGCCTGCACGAGCTCGCGCTTCTGCTGCGGGGTCACGCGGCCAAAGACGTGATAGCGGTCCACCGCCGCATCAATCTTGGACGGCGTATCGAGCGTCGTGGCGTCCACATAAGCGTCCGCCCCCGGTACGCCCACCACGCGTGCGATCGACGACACCGTGCGCGGGTCGTCGCCACTGATCACGTTAAGGGTCACACCCTGCTCGTTAAAGTAGCCGATGGTCTCGGCGGCCGAAGTGCGAATCTCGTCGCGGATGGTCACAAAGCCCACGGGCTCGGCCTCGCCCACCATATCGCCATCGGGCGTAAAGCCGTCCACGCGCGCCACCACGAGCACGCGGCAGGTGTCGGCAAGCTCGGCCACACGATTTTCGACCTGCGCAAAGATACGCTCCGAAAGCACAAATTGCGCCGCGCCCATCACATAGGAGCCCTGCGCAAACGAGGCGCCGCTCCACTTTTTGGAGGACGAAAACGGAATGACCGACAGCGGCTCGGACACCTCGACCGGGCGGTCGGCGTAGTAGTTGAGCAGCGCCTGGCAGGTCTCATTGGCATCGGCCGAGGTCGCGCGCGCGACATTGGCAAGCGCAAAATCGAGCACGGTAGTATCGACGGGGACAGGTGCCTCGTCCGGGTCCAAGCCCACACCCTCAACGGGCAACGGATAAGTGCCCTCGACCTCCATGCGACCCGACGTGATGGTGCCCGTCTTGTCCAGGCACAGCACGTCGACGCGCGCGAGCGTCTCGATGCAATAGAGCTGCTGCGCGAGTACCTTGCGGCGCGCCAGGCGCACCGTGGCGATGGCAAGCACTGACGAGGTCAGCAGCACCAGGCCCTGCGGAATCATGCCCAAAAGAGCGCCCACCGTGGACAGCAGCGCCGACGAAGGTACGCGACCGGCCAGCAGCTCGGAAAAGCACCACGAAAGCGCGCTATCGCCCGGGGTACCGGCGGCGTCCCACAACCCACTTACACTCGAGGCGAACAGAGCCAGACCAAGCGGAATCATGATGACGCTTGCAAAACGCACGATGGCGTTGAGCGCGTTCATGATCTCGGAATTGACCTTTTTGACGTACTTGGCCTCGTTGTTGATCTTGGCCACATAGTTATCCGCACCAACATGGACCACGCGGGCACGCAACAGGCCCGAGTCGATAAAGCTGCCGCTCATGAGCTCGGAGCCAGGCTGCTTTTTGATGAGGTCGCTCTCGCCCGTCAGCAGACTTTCGTTAACGAGCGCCTCGCCCGATACCACCACGGCGTCGGCAGGTATCTGGTCCCCGCGCCCCAGACGAATGATGTCGTCGAGCACGATCTGGTCCAAGTCGAGCTCCACCTCGGCACCATCGCGCACCGCGATGGCCTTCTTAGAGGTCAGCAGTGTGAGCTTATCGACCATCTTCTTGGAGCGCATGGACTGGATAACGCCAATGGCGGTATTGAGGAACACCACGAACAGGAACGTCAGGTTCTTAAACGATCCGGTCATAATGACCAAAATCGCTAAAACCACGTTGATCAGATTGAACAGCGTGCAGAGATTTTCGATGATAAGCTCACGAACCGATTTGGTCTTGAGCTCCATGTTGCGGTTGATCTTGCCGGCGGCAATGCGCTCCTCGACCTCGGCGGTTGAAAGTCCGCGCTCGATATCCGTCGTTGCCATACCACGTCCTATCACGTCGCGTAGGTATAAGAAAAACCGCCCGGACCATGCGAGGTTCGGACGGTCTTACGTTCGATGGTGCCCCATGTTGGATTCGAACCAACGGCCTTCTGCTCCGGAGGCAGACGCTCTAATCCCCTGAGCTAATAGGGCCAACGGTTGGCATTATACCCAAGTGCACCACGAGCTAACAACATAATAGAAAAAGCTCTGCAATTACGTGGGAGACGAAGCGCAACGGCTCACTTTAGGACGCAAAAGTGAAATAATTAGTATAAACTCTCATGCACCATATGATACGGCTCGCACTGCGGGCCGTTTTTGCAAGGGTTATCCATCGAGGTGAGAGGCACACCATGATTGCAATTTTAAAGCAGAGCGCCAGCGATGAGGCCATCGGCCACATCGTCAGCTGGATTGAGAAGAAGGGTCTCAAAACCGACGTGTCGCGCGGCGAGAACGAGACCATCATCGGCCTGGTGGGCGATACGACCAAGATCGACCCGTTCCTGCTCGAGTCCATGGACGTCGTCGAGCGTGTGCAGCGCGTCTCCGAGCCGTTCAAGCGTGCCAACCGCAAGTTTCACCCCGAGGACTCCGTCATCGACTGCGGCCACGGCATCAAGATCGGCGGCGACCAGTTCCAGGTCATCGCCGGACCCTGTTCCGTCGAGGGCGAAAACCTCATTCGCATCGCACGCCGCGTAAAGGCCGCCGGCGCCACCATGCTGCGAGGCGGTGCCTACAAGCCCC
Source organism: Collinsella sp. HCP3S3_E11 (assembly GCF_052067375.1). Lineage (NCBI taxonomy): Bacteria > Bacillati > Actinomycetota > Coriobacteriia > Coriobacteriales > Coriobacteriaceae > Collinsella > Collinsella sp. HCP3S3_E11. The sequence continues at coordinate 21,853 of NZ_JBQHQI010000014.1, forward strand.
GCACCTCCCCTTACGCCTACCAGGGCATGGGCCCCGCCGGCCTGGACCTGCTATGCGAGGCATCGGCCGAGCTCGACATGCCGATCGTCACCGAGATCATGGACCCGCGCGACGTGCAGGTCTTCTTGGATAAGAAGATTGACGTCATGCAGATTGGCGCCCGCAACGCGCAGAACTTCCCCCTGCTCAAGGAGGTCGGCAAGACCCAGACCCCAATTCTGCTCAAGCGCGGCATGTCCGGCACGATCGACGAGCTGCTCATGGCTGCCGAGTACATCATGAGCGAGGGCAACGACAACGTTATCCTGTGCGAGCGCGGCATTCGCACCTTCGAGACCCGCACCCGCAACACCTTCGACCTCAACGCCGTGCCGGTGCTGCACCACCTGTCGCACCTGCCCGTCGTGGCCGACCCCAGCCATGCGACCGGCTACACCCGCTACGTTGAACCCATGGCGCTCGCCGCGACCGCCTGCGGCGCCAACGGTCTGGAGATCGAGGTCCACGACGAGCCCAGCCGCGCGTGGTCCGACGGCGCCCAGGCCCTCACCCCCGACCAGTTCGACGACACCATGCGCCGCATCCGCGCCATCCGCGAGGTTGTCTGCCAAGAGACCATGGAGTAGCCCATGGGTACGGTGAGAAACGCACGCGTTAACCAGGGCGGCCCCAAATGCGCCGGCGTTGTGGGCCTGGGTCTGATCGGCGGCAGCTTTGCCCGCGGCTATGCGCAGGCGGGCGTCCGCGTGCTGGCCTGGGACCCCGACGATGACGTCATGACGGCCGCCAGCATGGGCACCGTCGCCGGCGAGCTCAACGACGAGACGCTCGGCGAGTGCGACATCATCGTGCTGGCCTGTTACCCCGAGGCCTGCATCGAGTGGCTCGAGACGCACGCCCAAGCACTCGCCGACGCCACCGATACCGAGGCTATCATGGGGCCCGTGGTGATTGACACCGTGGGCGTGAAGGGCATCGTGTGCGAGCGTGCCTTCGAACTCGCCCACGAGTACGGGTTTTACTTTGTGGGCGCGCACCCCATGGCGGGCACCCAGTACTCGGGCTACGCTCACTCCCGTGCCGACCTGTTCCAGGGCGCGCCACTCGTGCTCGTGCCGCCTGCAGTGGACGATGCGCTCAAGCTTGAGCTTTTAGGCCAGGTGCGCGAGATGGTGCGCCCCTTAGGGTTTGGCAAGTTCAGCGTGACCACCGCCGCCGAGCACGACCGCGTGATCGCCTTTACGAGCCAGCTCGCGCACGTCGTCTCAAACGCCTACGTAAAGAGCCCGACCGCCCAGGTCCACCACGGCTTTTCGGCCGGTAGCTACCGCGACCTTACCCGCGTGGCGCACCTCAACCCCCAGATGTGGTCCGAGCTCATGATCGACGACGCCGACGCACTTGCCTTTGAGATCGACCATCTGATCCAGTCACTTGGCGCCTACAGCCGTGCGCTCAAGGACCGCGACCAGCGTTATCTTGAGAATCTCCTTGCCGAGGGCGACCGCATCAAGCGCGCGCTCGACGACGAGGCCACCCACTAGACCACCTATCACGCCAGGTCGAAAGGACCAAAGCTTATGGCGATTACCATCGATATCGACACCGCACGCCCCTACCAGGTGCACGTCGGCACGTTTTTGCTGGAGCAGGCGGGCCCGCTCGTGCGCGCCACCGCCGGCGGTACCAAAGCCGTCATCGTGACGGACACCAATGTGGGTCCGCTCTACCAGATGCCCGTTAAGCAGAGCCTGGAGGCTGCGGGCTATACGGTGAGTGTCTGCACCTTCGAGGCCGGCGAGGCCCACAAGCGCGCCGAGACCTACATTGCCATCCTGGAGTTTGTGGCCGAGCACGAGCTTTCGCGCTCCGACGTGATCGTGGCACTCGGCGGCGGCGTTGTAGGCGACGTGGCTGGCTTTGTGGCCGCCACCTACATGCGCGGCTGTAAATTTGTGCAGATCCCCACGAGCCTGCTCGCTATGGTTGATTCTTCGGTGGGCGGCAAGACGGCCATCGACCTGGCCGCCGGCAAAAACCTGGCCGGCGCCTTTTGGCAGCCGAGTGTTGTTATTGCCGACGTGGGGTGTCTCGCCACCCTCACGCCCGAGCAGTTCGCCGACGGCTGCGGAGAGGTCGTCAAACACGCCGTGATCGCCGACCCCGAGCTTTTCACCGAGTTGGAGAAGACCCCGCTCACGCTGGAGCTCCTCAACCGCGACGTGGCCCGCGTGGCGCTCATCATCGCCCGCAATATCGACATTAAACGCGCCGTGGTTGTCGCCGATGAGCGCGAGACCAACCAGCGCAAGCTGCTCAACTTTGGACACAGCGCCGGACACGCCGTCGAGGCCTGCGAGCACTTTGAGCTGGGACATGGCAACTGCGTGTCGATCGGCATGGGCATCATCACGCGCGCCGCAGCGCTTCATGGCATCTGCGACGCCGCGCTGCCCGCACGTATTGAGGAGCTCTGCGCCCGCCACGGTCTCAAGACCCGCTGCGAGCTTTCCACCGACGCCATCTTTGCCGAGGCACTGCACGACAAAAAACGAGCCGGTGACACCATCGACCTGGTAATTCCGCACGACATTGGCCGCTGCAGCATCGACCGCACGCCGCTTTCCACCTTCCATGATTTAATTGCCGAGGGCCTCGGCCAGAAGGGAGACGCCTCCGCATGCTAGCCCGCATCACCCCGTTCCCGCTCAAGGGCACCGTCCCCGCCATCGCATCCAAGTCGATGGCGCACCGCCTGATCATCTGCGCCGCCCTTGCCAACGGAGAGACGCATGTGACCTGCAACACCACCTGCGCCGATATCGAGGCCACGGTGCGCTGCCTCACGGCACTCGGCGCCCGCATCGAGACCGTCGAGGATGGCTTCCAAGTCCATCCCACTATGAAGAGTATTGAGTTTGGCCTGCTCAAAGCACTTGCCGGCGGCACGCTCGACTGCGGCGAGAGCGGCTCCACGCTCCGCTTTATGCTGCCCGTCGCCTGCGCGCTGGGGGCAGAGGCCACGTTTGTGGGCCAGGGCCGTCTGGGCGCCCGCCCACTCTCCCCGCTCTCCGACGAGATCATCGCCGCCGGCTGCGACCTGCAGGGCCTGGGCGGCTTTCCGCTCAAGACGAGCGGCCGCATGCGCCCGGGCACCTTTGTGCTGCCGGGCAATGTGAGTTCACAGTACATCTCCGGTCTACTGTTGGCAGCCCCGCTGCTGGCCCAGCCCTCCTGCGTGCAGGTGACCGGCCTTATCGAGAGCCGTCCCTATATCAACCTGACGATCCAGGCCATGAAGGCCTTCGGCGTCGAGGTCAACGTCGAGCGCATCCCCGCCAAAAACGGCAAGCCCGAGGTCACAAACTTCCGCGTGAGCAGCGGCTCGTACCGCACGCCTGGCAACGTGGCTGTCGAGGGCGACTGGTCCAACGCCGCCTTTTGGCTGTGCGCCGGCGCCATCGGCTCCGACCCCATCACCGTGGAGGGCGTGTCGCTGAGCTCCGCCCAGGGCGACCGCAACGTGCTTGCCGCGCTCTCGCGCTTTGGCGCCCGCATCGTGCGCTCCACCAACGCCGCCACCGTGCAGTCCGACAAGCTCGCCGGCTTTGAGATGAGCGCCCACGACATTCCCGACCTGGTACCCGTTATCTCGGCCGTGGCCTCGCTGGCACAAGGCCGCACGTTCATCCGCGATTGTGCCCGCCTGCGTATCAAGGAATCCGACCGTCTTGCCACCACCACCCGCGAGCTCACCGCGCTGGGCGCGCAGGTGCGCATTGCCGGCGACGACCTCATCATCAAGGGTGTCGATGCTTTTACCGGCGGCGAGGTCGATTCGCACAACGACCATCGTATCGCCATGATGGCCGCTATCGCCGCGAGCCGTGCCACCGGCGAAGTTGTGATCCACGGCGCCGAGGCCGTCAATAAGTCCTATCCCGATTTCTTTGACCACTACCGCCTGCTGGGCGGCAAGGTCACGCTCGAGGAGGAATAGCATGTCCTCGACCTTTGGCAACGTTTTGCACTTAAGCATCTTCGGCCAGTCGCACTCCCCCGCCATCGGCTGCTCGCTCGACGGCATTCCGGCAGGTATCGCCGTTGACCAGGAGGTGTTGCAGGCCTTTTTGGACCGTCGCGCCCCCGGGCGCGACGAGACCGCGACCAAGCGCCGCGAGGCCGACGCCGCGCACATCATTGCCGGTGTGGTCGATGGGCACACCACCGGCGCGCCCATAGCCGCGATTATCGAGAACACCAACACGCGCTCCAAGGACTATTCCGAGCTGCGCCGCAAGCCCCGCCCGGGGCATGCGGACTACCCCGCGCGTGTGAAATACCATAACATGCACGATGTCGCCGGCGGCGGGCATTTTTCCGGCCGCTTAACGGCCCCCCTATGCATCGCCGGCGGTATTGCGCTGCAGGCACTCGAGGCCCGCGGTATTCGGGTGATGGCTCACGTGGCTCAGATTGGTGGCATCTCGGACCTGCCCATGGACGACATGGTCTATCGCGAGGCCGACCGCAAGGCGATCCTTACGAACGACCTGCCCTGTATTGATGCCGCGGCCGCCGGTCGCATGCGCGAGGAAATTCTAGCCGCGCGCGATGAGCTCGATAGCATCGGCGGCATCGTGGAGTGCGGCATCTACGGCCTGCCTGCGGGCATCGGCGACCCCATGTTCGACGGCATCGAGAACCGCATCGCGCAAATCGCCTTTGGCATTCCTGCCGTAAAGGGCGTGGAGTTTGGTATGGGCTTTGCCGTGGCCGCCATGCGCGGCAGCGAGAACAACGATCCGTATCGCGTTGATGCCGAGACCGGCGAGATTGCGGTCGAGTCCAACAACGCCGGCGGCATCCTGGGCGGCATCTCCACCGGCGCACCCGTCATGTGGCGGATGGCCGTAAAGCCGACGCCCTCCATCGGTCGCGAGCAGCAGACCGTGGACATGGACGCCATGGAAAATGCGGAGCTCTCGGTCCACGGCCGCCACGACCCCTGCATCGTCCCGCGCGCCGTCCCCGTAGCCGAGGCAGCCGCAGCGCTCGCCATCTGGGACGCCCTCCTAGAAGACGCCGCCCAGCGCTAGCCCGCCCACCCCGAGGGTAGTTAATTTGGGACGGGGCTTTTTTAGCTACCCCCATATGCCAGTGAGTATTTGCCTCGGCACCCATTGATTCGCCACCAGTCAAAGGGTAGCTAAAAAAGCCCCGTCCCAAATTAGCTACCCCAGGCAACGATTCACGAAAGGGGTCTCCATGGACCTTGCCGATATTCGCCAGGCCATCGATGGCATCGACACCACGCTCCTCAACAGCTTTGTCGAGCGCATGGACATTGCCACCGAGGTCGCCAAGTCAAAAGTCGAGATGGGCAAGGCCGTCTTCGACCCCGCCCGCGAGCGCTCCAAACTCAACAACCTCGCCAGCCGAGCACCCGAGCGCTACGAAGCTCAAACCATCACCCTGTTCCGCCTTCTCATGAGCATGAGCAAGGCCGAGCAGCAGCGCTACATCAACGAGCTCAAGGGCATCACCGTGTCGCAAAAGGCCCATACCACGGCAGCAGCATTTGACACGCCCTTCCCTCAAACGGCCTCCGTCGCCTGCCAGGGCGTCGAGGGCGCCTACAGCCAAATCGCCGCATGCAAGCTCTTCGACGTGCCCGATATCGCGTTCTTTGAGACCTTTGAGGGCGTTATGCACGCCGTGCGCGACGGCTTTTGCGAGTTTGGCGTGCTGCCCATCGAAAACTCAACCGCTGGCTCGGTCAACGCCGTCTACGATCTTCTCGCACAGTTCGACTTCTATATCGTGCGCTCGCTGCGCCTCAAGATCGATCACAACCTGCTCGTCAAGCCCGGCACCAAGCTCGCCGACGTGCGCGAGGTCTACAGCCATGGCCAGGCCATCGCCCAGTGCGCCGGCTTTATCGAAGCCCACAGCCTGCACGCCACCAAGTACCCCAACACTGCTATGTCAGCCGAGATGGTCGCCAACTCCGAGCGCACCGATGTCGCCGCCATCGCCTCGCGCAGCTGTGCCGCGCTCTACGGTCTGGAGGTACTGGAGCCCAACATCCAGGACTCGGACAACAACTACACGCGCTTTGTCGTCATCAGCCGTGAGCCGCGCGTCTATCCCGGCGCCAACCGCACCTCGCTCATGATCACCACGGCCAATGAGCCGGGTGCCCTCTACCGCGTGCTCGAGCGCTTCTACGCGCTCAACATCAACCTCATCAAGCTCGAAAGCCGCCCCATCCCCGGGCACGACTTTGAGTTTATGTTCTACTTTGACCTGGACTGCCCCTTTGGCAGCAAGGCCCTCGACGACCTGCTCGACTCGATTGACGACGTGTGCGAGAGTTTCACCTACTTTGGCAGCTACACGGAGGTGCTCTAGATGACCGATACCGCCGCAACCCGCCCCTACGGCGTCCTGGGCCGTGTGCTGGGTCACAGCTACACCCCGACCATCTACAAGGAGCTCGCGGGCCTGGAGTATGTGCGCTTTGAGCGCGAGCCCGAGGACCTCGAAGCCTTTATGACGGGCGACGAGTGGGAGGGCACCAACGTGACCATCCCCTACAAGCGCGCCGTCATGGACTACCTGGACGAGCTGAGTCCCCTGGCCAAGCGCATGGGTAACGTCAACACCATCACGCGCCTGCCCGACGGCCGCCTGCGCGGCGACAACACCGACTACTTTGGCTTCCAATGCCTGGTCGAGGAGCTGGGCGTAGAGGTTGCCGGCAAGAAGGTCCTCGTGCTCGGTGCCACCGGCGGTGCCGGCACCACGGCCAGCATGGTGCTCGGTGACCTGGGCGCCATCGTTGTGCCTGTCGGCCGCACAAGTGAAGTCAACTACGATAACATCGCGCAGCAGTCCGACGCGACGCTGCTCGTCAACTGCACGCCCGCCGGCATGTTCCCTCACTGCCCCGACGCTCCCTGCACGCTCGAAGGACTTGACGCGCTCGAAGGCGTCATCGACATTGTCTACAATCCCGCCCGCACGGGTCTGATGCTCGAGGCCGAGCGCCGTGGCATCCCCTGCATCGGCGGCCTGCTGATGCTCGTGGCCCAAGCGGCACAGGCCGTCGAGCGCTACACCGGCCAGATTACACCGCGCGAGCGCATCCTGGATGTGACGGAGCGCCTGTCCCGCCGCGAGCAGAACATCGCGCTCATCGGCATGCCGGGCTCGGGCAAGACCCGCGTGGGCGAGCAGATCGCCCAGCTCACGGGCCGCGAGCACATCGACTTGGACCGCGCGCTCGAGGAGCGCCTCGGCATGTCCTGCGCCGACTTTATCGTCGAGCGCGGCGAGGCAGCCTTCCGCGAGCAGGAGACGGCGGCGCTGGCCGACATTTCCAAGCGCAGCGGCCTGGTGCTCTCCACCGGCGGCGGCGTGGTCACACGCGACGAGAACTACCCGCTGCTGCACCAAAACAGCCAGATCGTGATGCTCAACCGCAAGCTCGACGAACTCGCCCACAAGGGCCGCCCCATCACTGCGCGCGACGGCATCGACAAGCTGGCCGAGCAGCGCATGCCGCGCTACCGCGCCTGGGCCGACTACATCATCGACTCACGCGACTGCGCCGCCAACACCGCACGCGCCCTCCTCGACACCCTCTAAAACCTGCCAAAAAGGGACAGGTTTATTTTGGCAGGTTTTATCTGGGCAAACGCCGCAGACAGCAAGCCCTGCCAACAACCAGACCACAAAGGAAGCAACCATGAAAGCACTCGTCATCAACGGCCCCAACCTCAACATGCTCGGCATTCGCGAGCCGGGCATCTACGGCAGCGACAACTACGACCGCCTGGTCCAGATCTGCCAGGAGGCAGGAGCCGCACAGGGCTTCGACGAGGTCGAGGTCTTCCAGTCAAACCACGAGGGCAGCATCGTCGACAAGATCCAGGAGGCCTACGGCAAAGTCGACGGCATCGTCATCAACCCGGCGGCCTACACGCACACGAGCGTGGCGATTCTCGACGCCCTCAAGGCCGTCGCCATCCCCGCCGTTGAGGTCCACATTAGCGCCGTCGAGACCCGCGAGGACTTCCGCCAGGTGAGCTATGCACGCCTGGCTTGCTTTGCCACCATCACTGGCGAGGGCCTGCAGGGGTATGCCCACGCGCTGGAGCTGCTTAGGGAACGTCTGGGATAGGAAGAAGCAAACAAGGCGATTGGATCAAGTGCATCGATCTTCTGTCCGCCAAGGTAACATCCATAAGAGAAACGCGCGTCCGCAGCACACATTCTGTGGACGCGCGTTTTTTCTCGTTCGAGCCCCATCAAACGCAAACTGACAACATACCAGCTTTACAAACACCTATTTAGTATTAATATGGTAGGTATCCTATACGTTCCGGTACCTGAAAGGAACAAAGATGCCTCCAAAGACGATCCAGGTTAGCGAAAATCTGGCAAACCAAATCAAAACAAGGAGAGCAGAACTGGGCCTAAGCATCGAAGAGGCAGCTTCCAGAGCCGGTATCGGGGCAAAAACATGGGGTAAGTACGAGAGCGGCCAATCCATTCGAAGCGACAAGGCAACAGCTGTATGCAAAGTCCTTAAATGGAAAAAATTCCCCGATGATTCCGCAGCAGAGACTGTTAATGAGGACACAACAAAGGAATCGCTGGCGATCGATTCGTCTCATGCCGCCTGGTCCCAATTCTTAAAAGACGAATACGGTTATAAGGGTGCAGCGTCCTTCGCCTTTGGCACAGATATTCTGCTTGACTATATTAATCAAGATCTTGAGGACCTTTCTCATCTTCCAAAAGGGACTCATGTTGGACAACTCCCCGATAGCTGGATAATTGACTTACTTCCATCTCAATACCTGATGAAGTACGACTATGACTTTCTTTTCAGATTGCGAGCAGATCTGATTAGATATCGCCTGAGAGCAAAACACGGACATGACTTAATGGCTCACACCGTTGCACAAGAACTACTTGTAAGGCTGATCCGAGACGTGTCATTCGAACTCGTTTCCGACTGGGAATCCGATGAGACCGATCTCGATGCAAACGGCTATCCAAGAGATTTAGGTTGGGATGAATGGCCCGAAGATATCTGCGGGGACGATGATTTCAGATTCTTCATTGACGACGACAAATGGACGGAAGAAAGTGATTCCTACTCATTCGAAAACTGGTTCGAACCCCAGTTTTATCTAAGTTACCCAGATGGAAAAGTGCGAGATCAGACGTAAAATCAAGCAATCGAGTCAAAGCCCAGCACGAATTCGCACCTCAAAACCCTTTCAAAATAGCGGGAGGCGGCTCTCAAAAAGACCGTCTCCCGCTGTCATCATGCCTTCTTGATCACATAAGCCAATCCAATATCGCAGGCGCAGCGCACGATTGATGCGAAGAGCCACGATGCCGACAGTGACATAAGCAGAGGCATGGTCTGCCAAGGAATAAACCAATCGACCGCGTGGATCGCAAAGATTGCCAGACTGGCTTGTCCGCAGAACACGAGCGCTCGCTCAAAAGCCCTCAAAACCGGCACGTCTTTCAACTTCTCCAACGCCATCGAAACCCAACAGACACAGTAGCTACCCGAAACAGCAGCAACCGTCGCAACAACAAATCCATCCACGCGGCGGCTCGAAAGCTCAAGCCCACTCAGCGCGGCAAGGACAAGCCAAGCGACACCGGCTCCAATAAACAGCAGAGGCTTGCACGCGCTCGGCTCCAGCCCCCTTTGGCGGGCCGTATTGCCAACCCACATCAGCAGCACAATATAGCAGCTCAGATCCAGATCGAGCGGCAGGTAAATACCCAAAACGCGAGAGACGCTCAAACCGCAAAAGGCAATCGCGGCACAGACAACGCCCTGCCAAACAACCCCAATCCCGCGGCAGTCAAACAACCGCACGAGCGCATTAAACAGCAGGCGCGACGTAAACAGCCCCGCTAGAAACCATGCCATGCCAACGGCAGCAACGCCAAGCCCGGGCACATCAACGCCCGAGGCAAACACAAGCGTCTCGAGCCCGCCTGCAAGTGTACCTCCCGTCAACGGAGCACCGCTCATCAAGAACGTCGGCACCTGCCACGCCAGTGCAAGAACCACATACGGCACCAGCAGGCGCGACACCGAACCACTCAGCAGCTCACGCCACGGCTTCGGCCTAAACGTATACCCGGCAAGAATAAAGAACACCGGCATGTGAAACGAGAAGATCGCGTGCCTCAAGGGAGAGGGATTTGGGACGGTGTGCCCCACAATGACCAGAATAATTGCAATCCCCTTTGCAATATCGATCCAGTCGAGCCTTTTGCTTCCCATAGCGAACCCTTCAAAACCGCAGCACACAAGACGAAAAAAGCCCAGACCACCAAGCGGCCCGGGCTCAATAAACGATGGTGCTCCATGGCGGATTCGAACCGTCGACCTTGGGATTAGAAGTCCCCTGCTCTATCCAACTGAGCTAATGGAGCAAATAACCGCACGCTCAACCAAATAAATCAGCCAAGCGGCTGTAATTATAACCTAGTTGAACTGCTCGCGGTACGCCTTGCAGACCTCATCGACCGGGCCGTCCATGCGAAGGTCACCCTTCTCAATCCAAACGGCACGCTGGCAGATGCGCTCAACCTGCTCCATGGAGTGCGAAACGAACAGAACCGTCACGTCGCCGCTCTGGATAAAGTGTTGGATGCGCGCTTCGCACTTCTGCTGGAAGAAGACATCGCCGACGGACAGCGTCTCGTCAACGATCAGGATATCGGGCTCGGTGATCGTCGCGATTGCAAAGGCGATACGCGCCACCATGCCCGAGGAGAAGTTCTTAAGCGGCATATCGACAAAGTTCTGCAGCTCAGCGAACTCGATAATGCCGTCAAAGTTTGCGTCGATGAACTCCTTGGTATAGCCGAGCAAGGCGCCGTTCAGATAGATGTTCTCACGGGCGGTCAGCTCGGGGTCAAAGCCGGCACCAAGCTCAATCAGCGGCGCGATGTTACCGTGCACCTTAACGCTGCCCTCACTGGGCTCGAGCACGCCGGCGATAATCTTGAGCATCGTGGATTTGCCGGAGCCGTTGGTGCCGACCAGACCCACAACCTCGCCACGATGAATATCAAACGAGATATGCTTAAGCGCCCTAAACTCCTCAAAGAACAGCTCGTGCTTTGCAAGCTTGATAAAGTACTCCTTGAGGTTGGTCAGCGACTCGGACGCCATGTTAAAGATCATGGTGACGTCGTCGACCTCGACAGCCAGAGGCTGCTCGCTGTAATCAACAACAGATTCAGTCATCACAGCACTCCTTAGATGTAGAGGATAAATTTGCGCTCGGACTTATGGAACACGGTGTAGCCAATAACAAGCGCAAGAACCGCCCAAACGACACACATACCGAGCGTCATAAGCGAAGGCGTTGTCTGGAACAGGAAGATATCGCGCATAAACTGCAGATAGTTGTACATGGGGTTCGCGTAAACCAAAATACGAACAAGATGAGGCATCTGAACGATAAAGTCGGTAGTCCAGAAGATAGGCGTGATATAGGTCCAAGCCGTGATGACAACAGTCCACAGATGCATAACGTCGCGGAAAAAGACCGTAAGGGCAGAGAGCATCATGCCCAGACCCATGCAGAAGCACATAAGCAGCAGCAGGCAGACGGGCAGCAGAATGAGGTGCCAAGAAGGCATAACGTGGAACCACAACATGACAATCGCGACGGCAACCAAGGAGAAGGCAAAGTTCACCAGCGAGAAAAGCACCTTCTGCACCGGGAAGACCCAGCGGTGCACTTTAACCTTCTTGAGCAGCGGAGCCGCACCTACGATGGACGTCAGTGCCTGGTTCGTGGACTCGGACATCACGGCAAAGGTAACGTTACCCACAATCAAATACAGCGGGTACATTTCGGGCGTAATCGAACCATTGCGGCCCTGGGCAAAAATCGTCGAGAACACGATGGCCATGACGATCATCATCAGCAACGGGTTGAGCACCGACCATGCGACGCCCAGAACGCTACGGCGATACTTGATCTTAAAATCCTTGGTAACAAGCTGACGAAGGATAAACGCATCCTTCTCAAATTCGTTCTTAGCAAACGTCGCAGGCAGACTGCGAGTTTCTTGTTGCTTTGTCTGATCCGACACGGATGCAACTCCCTTACTCGTAATCGTTGACAAATGAACAGTATAGACCCGACGGCCATGCAAAAGATTCGCGCAGCAAAACTGGAGAACTAACCCACATCTAAGGATGTCAGACGCAAAAGGCTATACTTTCTGGGATTGAATGTATAAGGAGCATTGAGTGAATTCTGAATCCATCGCCGTCATCATCCCTTGCTACAACGAAGCGCTCACGATCGGTAAGGTCATCGACGACTTTCACCGCGAGCTTCCGCAGGCGACGGTCTATGTTTATGACAACAATTCGTCGGACGATACCTCACGCATCGCCACCGAGCACGGCGCCACGGTCCGCTTTGAGCCCCGTCAGGGAAAAGGCAACGTCTGCCGTCAGATGTTTCGCGATATCGATGCCGATTGTTACCTGATGGTCGACGGGGACGACACCTACCCCGCCGAGGCGGCTAAGGCCCTCTGCGAGCCCATCCTTAACGGCACGGCCGACATGACCGTAGGCGACCGCCTTTCCAACGGCACCTATGCCGAGGAAAACAAGCGCGCCTTCCATGGTTTTGGCAACAACCTAGTTCGCGCCATGATCAAGTGGATCTATGGTTACAGCTTCGATGACGTCATGACCGGCTACCGCGCCATGAGCCGCCCGTTCGTTAAAACGTTCCCCGTGCTTTCCGAGGGCTTCCAGATCGAAACCGAACTCTCGATCCACGCCGTCGACCACCGCTGGCGCATCAAAGATGTGCCCATCGAGTACCGCGATCGTCCCGAGGGTTCCGAGTCCAAGCTCAATACCGTGAGCGACGGCATTAAAGTCGTTGCGATGATCGGCACGCTGTTCAAGGACTACCGCCCGCTGAAGTTCTTTAGCCTGGTTGCGCTTCTATTCGCGATTATCGGCCTGGCTTTGGGCATTCCTATCATTGTTGAGTACTTTCAGACCGGCCTGGTCCCGCGCTTCCCCACCGCCATACTCGCCACCTCGTTTATGTTCCTGTGCGGCCTGAGCCTTGCGACCGGATTCATCCTGGATTCTGTAGCAAAGGTCGAAAAAAAGCAGTGGGAGGTCAACGTGTACAGCAAATACGCCTACGACGACCAGCCCGGCCACCCTACTTCCAAGTCAAGCGAGAGGTAAACCACCATGCCGCTCATCTCCATCGTCGTGCCGTGCTACAACGAGCAGGAATCACTTCCGATCTTTCTTAAAGAGCTCGATGGCGTCGTTCGCATCATGACCCAGCAAGACCCCGGCATCTCCTTTGAAGCCGTCCTCATCGACGATGGCTCGGCAGACAAAACGCTCGCCGTCATGAAAGCAGAAGCCGCGGCGGCGCATCCATACGCCATCCGCTGGCACTCTTTCTCGCGCAACTTTGGCAAGGAGGCGGCACTACTCGCCGGACTCCAGCACGCAAAGGGCGACTATGTCGCCACCATGGATGCCGACATGCAGGACCCGCCCTCGCTTCTGCCGCAGATGTACGAGATCCTGCAGACCGAAAACTACGATAACGTCGCCACACGCAGGACCACCCGCGAAGGCGAGCCTCCCATCAGGTCGTTCTGCGCCCGTATGTTCTACAAGATCATCAACCGCATTTCCAAGGCTGACATCGTCGACGGAGCACGCGATTTTAGGCTCATGAAGCGACCTATGGTCAACGCCATCATCTCCATGGGCGAATACAACCGATTCTCCAAGGGCATTTACGGCTGGGTCGGCTTCAAGACCAAATGGCTCCCCTACGTAAACGTCAACCGCGTGGCCGGCGAGACCAAATGGAGCTTTTGGTCGCTGCTCCTCTATTCCATCGACGGCATCGTCGCGTTTTCCACGGCGCCGCTCTCCCTCGCCGCCCTCACGGGTATCGTCTTCTGTCTCATCGCCATCCTGGGACTTATCGTCATCCTCGTCAAAACGCTTGTTTGGGGCGACCCCGTAGGCGGATGGCCCTCCCTTGCCTGCCTCATTACGCTGTTTGGCGGCATGCAGCTCCTATGCCTAGGAATCATCGGTGAATACTTGGCAAAGGCCTACTTGGAGGCCAAACGGCGCCCCATCTATATCATTCGAGAATCCAACGAGGAATCTGATGACACGGCCCAATAACAGCACGCTCAAGAATGTGGCGTTCTACGCCACCTGCTTCACGTTTTCCGTCGCACTCTTTGTCGCACTTGCAGCGGCGGGGCATGTCTACCCCTTTGGCGACAACTCGTTTCTCACCAACGATCTCAAATACCAATACATCGACTTCTTCGCGTGGTTTCACCGCGTCCTTTTAGGCGAGGCAAACCTTCGCTATTCCTTCTCACAGGGACTCGGCATGAACACATGGGGGCTCTATAGCTACTACCTCGCCAGCCCCTTCAACCTGCTCTGCGTGCTGTTTCCCGCAGACAAGCTGACGCTCTTTGTGTTTATCATCAGCGCGCTAAAGCTTGGCTGCATCCACATCAGCAGCGCTTGGTATGTGCAAAAGCGCTTTGACCTGTCCAAGCCCGCAGCATTCCTGCTTTCCCTCTCATTTACGTTTTGCAGTTGGACCATAAGTAATTTGTGTAATCCGCTCTGGATTGATTGCCTTATCCTGCTACCCATCTGCGCCTTCGGATGCTACGAGCTCATTCGCGAACAAAAAATGATACGCCTCGTTATTGCGATTGCTCTCAATGTCATGTTCTGTTGGTATACGGCCTATATCAACATCCTATTCCTCTGCATCTTCGTATTGGTTGAGTTTGTCGATTACGTCGCTGCAGAAGGATTTAGCTGGATGCTCACGCTCGACCGGGCCCTACGATTTGCAGGGGCTATGATGCTTGGGCTGCTCCTGTCCGCCTGGACCTTTTTGCCGACCATCCTTGCCATGGCAAAAGGCGGCCCCGTGCTGGCACTTGGCCCTTTGCTTAAAACAGGCCTCAAATCGCTCATCAGGGGCTTCATCCCCGGCATGTGGGTGAATAACGGGAATACGCCGCAGTTCTATTGCGGCGTCATCATGATGTTACTTGCAACAAGCCTACTGTTTAACCGCAAGGTTACGGCCAAGATACGCATCGCAACGTTCGTCGTCACAGCCGTCCTGATCGCTAGCTCCGTTTTGAGCCCGCTCGAGTACATCTGGTGCGGCATGCGCGTTCCCAATGGGTTCTATTCGCGCACAGCCTTTTTGGTGGGCTTCTTTACGATGTGGGCCGCAGGATACGCGCTGCAGAAGCTCAAAGAACGGCCAGCATTACGTCGAGCCCATCGGCCGGCCATCGTCATGCCACTCCTGGCACTCACGGCAATTGAACTATTTGCAAACGCCCATGTCATGTGGAATCAGCTGTACACAGGCTATTCCGAAGAAACCAACAGCGCCTATGTCGCCACCGCAACCGACACGATCACAACCATTCAAGCCCAGGATCCTGCGTCATTCTACCGTATCGATCGAACGACCACGCGCGCCGATAGCGCTGCCCTCAACGAGGGCTTAGCGCTTGGGTACAGCCAGCTGTCGTCCTACTCATCCGCAAATAACCCGCAGGCCATCGCACTGCTCAACTCCCTTGGATACAGCAGCGTCGGCGAATTCTCGACCCGTTATGCCGAGCCCATTCTCGCCGTCGATGCCCTACTGGGAGTCAAGTATGCCATTCCTGAAAACGCGCCTGCGGAATACGTTTTAGCCAAGACGAATCAGGCCGACTCCACAAGCGCGGTGTACGAGAACCCCTATGCGCTCAGCATTGGCATCGCAGCCTCAAGCGATATCAAAAACAGCACGCTGAAGAGCGAAAACCCTTTCGAAAAGCAGAACGACCTCTACAGCAAAATCCTAGGCCGCGAGGTCGAGCTCTATACCAAGATCGAGGCCACGAGCACGGAGAATAGCGATAGCTTAAAGCAATGGAGCGTCACTGTACCGGCAAGCTCCATCGGGTATCTCTACATCAACAAAGATGCGACCGCCGGCAGTTATTGGCCCGTCACCCTTACCATCGACCAGCGAACGATCGAAAACGAGGCCTGGAGATTCGACAATAATATCCGCCAGATTGCAGATGCATCGGACGCCCCGAGCCAGCATACGGTGTTAATCGGAGTCGCAGAGGGCTATACAGACATGCCCCAAGACAATGAGCCGGTCTTTTACACCCTCAATCTGGACGTTTTTGAGCAGATTATTAACGAGCTTAGGACGAGCGAGTTTATTCCGACGGTTTTTGAAGACGGAAGGATCGAAGGCGAGTATACCGCCAAGGACGACGGTAACCTGCTGCTGAGCATTCCGTACGATGAGGGATGGAACGTAACGGTAAACGGAACTGCCGCAGAACTAACGCCCGCCGCCGATAAGGGCTTGTCGTCCCTGAACATGCAGAAAGGCGCAAATAGGATCGTGATGACCTATAAGACTCCGGGCGCCCTTGCGGGGCTTGCAGTGAGTCTGGCGACCGCAGCCGCCCTTATTGCAGCGGGACTATACGCCAGGCATAAGAAAAGCCGCCGTTAACAAGCGGCGGCTTTTTCTCTCGAAAAGTTGATATCGGCTAGAGCGTCTTGAGGTACTCCCCAAGCTCTTCCTCCCAGTCGGGCATGTGGAAGCCGACCGAATCGAGCTTTGACAGGTCCAGCGCGGAGTGCACCGGGCGTGGGGCGACGGGCCCCTCGGCGCCGGAGTAATAGTCGGCGGTGCCGACCGGGACCACTTTGTCCCCGTTGCCGTTGGCGGCCTCGAAGACGGCGCGGGCGATGTCGGCCCAGGACTTGACGGCGCCGGAGCCGGTGCAGTTATAGGTGCCGTAGGGGGCGCGCGAGCCCAGCACGTGGAAGATGGCCTCGGCCATGTCGCGCGTGAAGGTCAGGCGTCCCAGCTGGTCGTCCACGACCGTGACCTGCGTGAGCCCGTCCTCGGGGTCGGCGACGCGGTCGGAGAGGCCCTTCATCGTCTTGACGAAGTTGCGTCCCTCGCCGATGACCCAGGAGCTGCGCATGATGTAGTGGCGCGGGCACCCGGCCACGGCGATGTCGCCGGAGGCCTTGGTCTGGCCGTAGACGGACAGCGGACTGAAGGGCTCCCCCTCGGTGTGGACCTCGGCGGTGCCGTCGAAGACGTAGTCGGAGGAAACGTGGACGAGGGTGACCCCGTGCTCGGCGCAGGTGCGGGCGAGCAGCGCCGGCCCCGTCGCGTTCGCCTTCCAGGCGGTCACGCGGCCCTCGGGAGTCTCGGCCCTGTCGACCGCCGTGTAGGCGCCGCAGTTGATCACGGTGCCGTAGAGCGACCAGTCGTATTGTGAATAGGCGTCCGGGTCGGACATATCGAAGGTGTCGATGTCGCAGAAGTCGAAGTCCTTGGCGACGCCGCGCTCCTCGGCCAGCGCGCGGACCGCACGGCCCAGCTGGCCGTTGCAGCCGGTGACGAGGGTGCGCTTGGGCGCCATGGGGACGACGTCCTTAAGGTACGGGTGGTTGAGGTCGGCCTCGGATACGGTGGCCTCATCGAGCGGGATGGGCCACTGGATGGCAAGCTCGGGGTCGGCGAGGTTCACGAACGTGTAGGTCTTCTTCAATTCAAGGGACCAGTGGGCGTCCACCAGGTAGGTGTAGGCGGTGCCGTCCTCCAGGGCCTGGAAGGAGTTGCCCACGCCGCGCGGGACGTAGATGGCCTTGCTTGGGTCCAGGGTGCAGGTGAACACCTTGCCGTAGGTGGCGCTGCCCTCGCGCAGGTCCACCCAGGCGCCGAAGACCGAGCCGCGGGCGACGGAGATGAACTTGTCCCAGGGCTCGGCGTGGATGCCGCGGGTTACGCCGCGGCTGTCGTTGTAGGAGATGTTGTTCTGGACGACGCGGAGGTCCGGGATGCCCAGGGCGGTCATCTTGGCGCGCTGCCAGTTCTCCTTGAACCAGCCGCGCGAGTCGCCGTGTACGGCGAGGTCGACGACCTTGAGGCCCCCGATGCCGGTCTCGGTGACCTTCAGGTCCTTCTCGAATGCGATGTCTGCCATGTAACTCCCCCTCCTACTGCCCCTGGGCGCGGTAGCGGGCCTCGGTGGCCTCCTTGGCCGGGCGCCACCAGGCCTCGTTGGCGACGTACCAGTCGATGGTGGCCTTGAGCCCCTCGGCGAAGTCGGTGTGGGCCGGCCTCCAGCCGAGCTCGCGCTGCAGCTTGGTGGAGTCGATGGCGTAGCGGCGGTCGTGGCCGGGGCGGTCGGCGACCCAGTCGAAGTCCTCGGGGTCCTTTCCCATCGCCTCCAGGATCATGCGCAGGACCGTGATGTTGTTCTTCTCCCCGTCGGCGCCGATGAGGTAGGTCTCCCCCGTGCGGCCCTTGGTCAGGATGTCCCAGACGGCCGAGGAGTGGTCCTCGGTGTGAATCCAGTCGCGGACGTTCTCGCCCTTACCGTAGAGCTTGGGGCGCACGCCGTCGATGATGTTCGTGATCTGCCTGGGGATGAACTTCTCCACGTGCTGGTAGGGACCGTAGTTGTTGGAGCAGTTGGAGATCGTGGTGCGAAGGCCGTAGGTGCGGGTCCAGGCGCGCACGAGCATGTCGGAGGACGCCTTCGTCGAGCTGTACGGTGAGCTCGGGTGGTAGGGCGTCTCCTCGGTGAACTTGGCGGGGTCGTCGAGCGCGAGGTCGCCGTAGACCTCGTCGGTGGACACGTGGTGGTAGCGGATGCCGTACTTGCGGACGGCCTCCAGCAGGCGGAAGGTGCCCTCGACGTTGGTGCGCAGGAAGGGCTCGGGGTCGGCGATGGAGTTGTCGTTGTGGCTCTCGGCGGCGTAGTGCACGATGGCGTCGTGGCCCGGGACGATCCTATCGAGAAGCGAGGCGTCGCAGATGTCGCCCACGACGAGCTCCACGCGGTCGGAGGGCAGCCCGGCGATGTTCTCGGGGTTGCCGGCGTAGGTCAGCTTGTCCAGGACGGTAACGTGCACCCCGGGGTGGTTGTTGACCACGTAGTGGACGAAGTTGCTGCCGATGAAGCCGCAGCCGCCCGTGACGATGATGTTCCTGGGCTCGAAGAGCTCTTCAGACATGTTTCTATCTCCCATTGAATCGGATTAGTACTCGCGCGGGCTGTTGACGATCTCGCCGGCGGCGACCTTCTTCAGGTGCTGACCGTAGACCGACTTGCCGTAGGCCTCGGCGGCCTGCTTGAGCCCCTCGGTGGTGATCCAGCCGTTCTCCCAGGCGATCTCCTCGGGGACGGACACGGGCAGGTCCTGGGAGTGCTCGACGGCGCGGACGAACTCCGCGGCCTCGTGCAGGCTCTCCATGGTGCCGGTGTCCAGCCACGCGTATCCGCGGCCCAGGGTGACCACGGACAGCGTCCCCTCCTCCAGGTACATCTGGTTGAGCGTGGTGATCTCCAGCTCGCCTCGGGCCGAGGGCCTCACCTCGTGCGCCTTGGTGGCCACGTCGCCCGGGTAGAAGTACAGGCCGGTGACGGCGTAGGAGCTCTTGGGGCGCTCGGGCTTCTCCTCGATGGAGACGGCCCTCCCCTCGCCGTCGAACTCCACGACGCCGAAGCGCTCGGGGTCGTCCACGTGGTAGCCGAAGACCGTGGCCCTACCGGACTCGGCGTTCTTCACGGCGCGCGTCAGGTGGCGCGACAGGCCGTTGCCGTAGAAGATGTTGTCGCCGAGCACCAGGGCGCACGGCTCGCCGGCGATGAAGTCCTCGCCGATGGTGAATGCCTGCGCCAGGCCGTCGGGGCTCGGCTGCTCGGCGTAGGACAGGTTCACGCCGTAGCGCGAGCCGTCCCCGAGCAGGCGCTCGAAGTTGGGGAGGTCCGTCGGCGTGGAGATGACCAGGATGTCCCGGATGCCCGCCAGCATGAGGGTGCTGAGCGGGTAGTAGATCATGGGCTTGTCGTAGACCGGCAGCAGCTGCTTGGAGGTCACGAGCGTGAGCGGGTACAGGCGGGTGCCGGACCCGCCGGCGAGGATGATGCCTTTCATAATAATCCTCTCGATTGACAATCGTTGAGCAAAAGCCGCCGATTACTGAAGCACAGTTAATTAAATTATACGCACCGGCAGCAACCTCCCCGTCATCTTATTTAAATCGGACAGCAGAAACACGCAACTCTTTCTGCATTTCTAGCGAGGCAACAAATGAAAAAGTACAATGAGCAGTGTCCAACAAACGAAAGGCAAACAATGCGAGTCGAAACAACCGGAGTATGCAGAGGAAACTGGAAAATCTACCAGCAGCTTAAGATTGAAGACATCCATAAAGGCTCCAGCGTAACAGCCCAAGCGACTACAGACGATAACCGCCGTTTACCTTTATCCCTCCTAAAATTCCGGGACAATAGTTGTGACTCGAACTCATACGTCCTTGTACTCCCCGATCCCGATGCTCGCGCCATCAAAATTGAGTTTAGCGAAATCGGCCAAGACGATCGTGTCCTGAGCAGTGACTCCCTTTCGCTCAATTGCAAGAACATCAAATGGGAGTCTCGCCTTAACTACAAAATTAAACCCAATATGTGCAGCAAACTCCGAAACTACGATGACGTTTCAGAGTTTGACATGGCAACTATTGATTTCTGGCAGTGCATCGAAGATTCAAACGACTATATCCTTAGGTGCACGGTGAGGACGCCGTATCGTAGCGACTCGCAAATCAAACTTCGTTGTTTCGATCGAACCCTTAATGAAGTTAATTTGAGCATCGTCAATTTCGGTTCGAATGTAACAAGCGTTGGATTTACGTCTGAAAAAAAGCAGCTTGAAACGCAGCTCTCAATTCGAATGCCAAAGGCGTTCGATCGTTACTTCTTTGTTATTGACGATCAAAATCACCCATCATTCAGTGCATTTGACTGCTTAACACCCGATAAGTTAGGCTTGCTTCTTGAGGAGACCAACTTTCTCTTTACCCATGCGCAGTTTGACCCTGAATATCCCGAATGGTTCACGGAGCATAAGGCAACCATCGGCGCTCTGGAGAAGCAGAGAAAAATCGTCTTCAACAGTGCTCCGAAGTTCAGCATTATTGTCCCTCTATACAACACACCCATTTCGTTCTTTAACGATATGACCGAATCCGTAAAAAACCAGTCTTATGCAAACTGGGAGCTCATCCTAGTTAATGCAAGTCCTGACAATCAGGAACTAAAGGTTCGCGTTGAGCAGGAGACGGCCCACGACAACAGAATTAAATCAATTACACTTTCCGAGAATAAGGGCATTTCCGAAAATACAAACGCCGGCGTTGCCATCGCTTCTGGTGATTTCGTTAGCTTCTTTGACCATGACGATATTCTTGAACCGGACTTGTTGTTCTCATATGCCGAGGCAATTGAAAACAATGATGACGTCGATCTTCTATATTGTGATGAAGATAAACTCATGCCCGATGGAAAGCTAGCGCAGCCGTTCTTTAAGCCGGATTTCAATATCGATTTACTCAGAAATAATAACTATATATGCCACATGCTTACCATCCGTAAGTCCCTTCTTGACACTCTGGAACCGAATACGAAAGAGTTCGATGGGGCCCAGGATCACAATTTGACTCTCCGGGCTGTGGAAAAGGCTAGGAACGTCCACCATGTTGCAAAAGTTCTATATCACTGGCGCCTAAGCGAAACGTCAACCGCGGCAAATGCCGACAGCAAACCTTATGCCACCATTGCGGGCATTAAGGCGGTTCAGAATCACCTCGACAGGCTTGGGCTGAATGCTAAAGTTGAACAAGCGCGTCGTCCCTTTACATATAAAGTGACTTACGCCGCGCCAGATTCCCATCCGCTCGTTTCGATCATCATTCCGACCAAAGATCACGCTGATATCCTCAATAACTGCGTTACGTCAATTGTCGAGAAATCCACGTACGACAATTACGAGCTTGTGATAATCGAAAATAACAGCACGGAAAATGCGACGTTCGAGTATTACGATAAGTTACAAGCCAAATACCCTGATTTCGTTCGCCTTGTTACCTGGGAGCACGAATTTAACTTCTCCAAGCTCATGAACTTTGGGGTGTCCCATGCCAAGGGCAATTATCTCTTGCTGCTAAATAACGACACTGAAGTGATTACGCCCACTTGGATTGAAACTATGCTTGGCATCTGCGCACGCGAGGATGTTGGCGCAGTTGGTGCAAAACTCTACTATCCCGACAACACCATTCAACACGCTGGCCTATGCGTCACGGGCGGCGTCGCAGGACATCTCTGCCAAAGCATGCCAAAAGACAACTGGGGCTATTTTGCACTCAACGATGCGCAGCAAGACTTCAGCGCCGTCACGGCGGCTTGCATTATGACCAAACGAAGCGAATACGAAAAAGTCGGAGGTTTCACCGAAGAGCTTCAAGTCGCATTTAATGATGTTGACTATTGCTTAAAGCTACGCGAGATTAACGATCTGGTTGTATACACGCCCGAAGTCGAGCTGTATCATTACGAGTCAATTTCTAGAGGCGTTGAAAACAACACGGACAAGCAGATTCGCTTCCACAAAGAGGTTGCGTACATGAATTATCGCTGGGCAAACTACTATGTCGAAGGCGATCCATACATGAACCCGAATTTCACCGTGGGAGAACCAGGAAATCGCTATTACCACTTGTGAGATCTAAATTGTTGGCTCCTGAGGTTCTGCTTTCTTATTTCATTGGCGGTTGGCAAGAGAACTATTATGCACGAAGAGTCCACCAAGCAGTTCAAGCTAATCTGACCTGGCAACGCTAAAGTCACTGGCAGTTCCTGTTTTGAAGGACGGGAGAAGACTAGAATACGAGCGGAAGGCAATTCCATTGTTGAAGGCCATGGAGGCCAACGCCTCCGAAAGCAGAACCCTGGCGAATTTACGCGACACCCTACTTCCTAAGCTGATGTCGGGCTAGAATGATGTGCCAGGGCTTGAGATCGTTTAGCATTAGTCGGGTCGAGTTGGGAATGCGGTTTGAAGATTGCAGATATTATATCCAATCACATTGCCCCTTTTGAAACTGAGGACATGAAGCTCAAAAGCCTCTTTAGCTTCTTTTTGCATCTTGCACCAACGATCAGCAGCTCGAGTGCGGGTGATATTCCGGAGGCTGGACTTGCTCGGGCTTGGGCAAGCTTTCTTCGTGAAACGAGAATCAAGAATGAGTCATTCCGATTCTATACGTCCGGAAGCATTAACGAAAAGCAACTCGAACGTTATTCCCTATCCAGTTCTTCGACGGTGTCACGGAATAGCAAGTGTTTCATCTGCAGCAGAAAAACTGCTGACGAATGCGAAATGAGTTGTTTGCTAAGACATTTACGCAATGGTAGTGTCGAGAAAGTTGGTGTAGTGCCCGATCCGAAGCGAGTCGGCCCGGCGTCCCAGAATCTGGAATACGGTTGATATCCTATGCCGCCTCGACCCTGTCCGCAAGCTCGAGGCCGGACTCGAGCATCTTCCTTGCCTCCGCCTCGAGCCGCGCCCAGTCGACGGGACCGTCGATCCCCCGGGTGCGACCGTCGTCGTAGAGCTCGTTCATCCTCGCCTCCGAGAAGTACCTGGACTCCTGCCATATCTCGTCCTGCTCGCACATGACCGCGCCCGCGAGCCGCACCAGCGAGCCCGTGGAGGGGAACACCTGCACGACGCGCGACCTGCGCTTTATCTCTCGGTTGGTCCTCTCCTGCACGTTGTTGGTGCGCAGGCGCTTCCAGTGGGTCGGCGGGAAGTCGAGGTAGGCCAGCGCGTCGGGCTCGGCCTCCTCCAGCACCGCCGTGTTAGCGCTAATCTAAAATTGACCACTTTCGCAAACGCATCTCGCCGAATGCGCTAACGCGCTTTCGCCGACCCCGCTAACGCACTTTCACCAACTGCGCTAACGGAACTATGCTCCGATCGGGTATCCGACCCGGGAGGAGCGGGATATGGAGCGAAACGTAATGGGAGAGCTGAACGTCTACAGGGGGTCCG